>NZ_JBWKNR010000022.1:0-43730 GCF_059415665.1 Pseudomonas sp. GW821-FHT10B02
GGGAATAGCTCAGTTGGTAGAGCACGACCTTGCCAAGGTCGGGGTCGCGAGTTCGAGTCTCGTTTCCCGCTCCAAATAAAGAAACGCCGTTCAATCGAACGGCGTTTTTTTTCGTCCTGATTTTATTGGGGCTTCTTTGCGGCAGGGCATCTTTCAGCCCTGCACACCTTTACAACTCAGTGCTTGCTGTCGTCGTCCGACATGCTCAGCAGTTGTTTTTCCTGGTTCCAGTCAAACGGTTCGTCGTTCTGCTCCGCTTCGTAGCGGCGCTCTTCCAGGGTCTGGTACATCTGCTGCTCTTCGTCGGGCATGTAATGCAGGCAGTCGCCGCCGAAGAACCACAGCAGGTCACGTGGCACCAGGTGGGCGATTTGCGGGTAGCGCTGGATGACCTGGCACATCAGGTCTTGGCCGAGGTAGACGCTCTCGGGATCGACGGGCATCTGCAGCATCAGGTCGTCGAAGCGCTCCAGGAACAGTGCGTGGCTTTCTTCTGGCACCTGCTCGGCCTCACCCAGGGCAACCAGAATGGTGCGCAGGTGGGTAAGCAGGGCGAGATGGTATTCCAGGCGATCGGTAGCCATGCTGGCAGTCCTCATGAGCAAAAACGGGCGCGGGAGTATACGGCTCCCGGCGCCCGATGTCCCGGTCGTTAACGAATTTTGCCGGGGCTGGGCAGCAGTTCTTCTTTGCTGAAAGCATCGACATCAATGACGCGGCGCCGGGCTGATTCGGCAGCTTCCAGGCTTTGTGCTTCTGTGGCCTGAAGGACGCCAGCGCGCAGGGCGGCGTCGATTGTCGATTCACCGGGCATCGGGCTGATCTGCCCAGCCTTGAGGGCCTGACGCAGCTTCTCCTGCAGCGGTGCGCACTGGTCGAGCAAGGTGCAGGCCTGCTGCAGGGCGCCCACCGGGTCGTCGGCATCCTGCGGGCGATAGCAGCCGGTAAGCAATTCTTCCAGTGCCGGGTCGCCTTTGGCGCGGCCGATCAACGCGGCCACTTCGGCATCCAGTGCGTCGCTCGGGCCGGTGTGTCGACGGCCGAACGGGAACACCACCAGGCGCAGGGCGCAGCCAAGGAAGCGATTGGGGAAGTTGTCGAGCAGCCGGTCCAGTGCTTTCTCGGCCTGCCCGAGGCTTTCTTCCAGGGCCCAGCTCAACAGCGGTTGCAAGTGTTCCGGTGAGCCAAGGTCGTGATAACGCTTGAGCGCCGCCGAACTCAGGTAGAGGTGGCTCAATACATCGCCCAGGCGTGCGGACAGGCGTTCGCGCCGTTTGAGTTCGCCGCCGAGCAGCATCATGCATAAGTCGGCGAGCAGGGCGAAGGCCGCGGCCTGGCGGTTGAGCGCGCGGAAGTAGCCTTGGCTCAAGGCATCACCCGGGACCCTCTCGAAGTGACCCAGGCCCAGGCCGAGGATCAAGGTGCTGGCGGCGTTGCCGACGGCGAAGCCGATGTGCTGCATCAGTAGTTGGTCGAACTCGTTCAACGCCTGGTCGTGGTCTTCGCGCCCGGCCAGGGCCATTTCCCTGAGCACGAACGGATGGCAGCGGATGGCGCCCTGGCCGAAGATCATCAGGTTGCGCGAGAGGATGTTGGCACCCTCGACGGTGATGAAGATCGGTGCGCCCTGCCAGTTGCGTCCCAGGTAGTTGTTCGGGCCCATGATGATGGCCTTGCCGCCGTGCACATCCATGGCGTGCTGGATGCACTCGCGGCCACGCTCGGTCAGGTGGTACTTGAGAATCGCCGAGAGCACCGAGGGCTTTTCTCCCAGGTCCACCGCCTTGGCGGTGAGCAGGCGGGCGCTGTCCATCAGGAAGGCATTGCCGCCGATCCGTGCCAGGGATTCCTGGATGCCCTCGAAAGCGGCCAATGGCACGTTGAACTGTTCGCGTATCCGCGCATATTGGCCGGTGACCAGGCTGGTGTACTTGGCCGCGCCGGTGCCCACCGCCGGCAGCGAGATCGAGCGGCCGACCGACAGGCAGTTCATCAGCATCATCCAGCCTTTGCCGAGCATGTCCTGGCCGCCGATGAGGAAGTCCAGCGGCACGAACACATCCTTGCCGCTGTTGGGTCCGTTCATGAATGCGGCGCCCAGCGGCAAGTGGCGTTTGCCGATTTCGACACCGGGAGTGTCAGTCGGAACCAGCGCCAGACTGATGCCCAGCTCTTCTTCCTCGCCCAGCAGGTGCTCCGGGTCGTAGGCCTTGAATGCCAGGCCCAGCAAGGTCGCTACCGGGCCGAGGGTGATGTAGCGTTTTTCCCAGTTCAGGCGCAGGCCGATGACTTCTTCGCCCTGCCACTGGCCTTTACAGATGATCCCGGTGTCGGGCATGGCGCCGGCATCGGAACCTGCCAGCGGGCCGGTGAGGGCGAAGCAGGGGATTTCCTCGCCGCGTGCCAGGCGCGGCAGGTAATGCTGGCGTTGCTCGTCGGTGCCGTAATGCAGCAACAGTTCAGCCGGGCCGAGGGAGTTGGGGACCATGACCGTCGAGGCCAGGTCGCCACTGCGGGTCGCCAGCTTCATCGCCACCTGCGAGTGGGCATAGGCCGAGAAGCCTTTGCCGCCATATTCCTTGGGGATGATCAAGGCAAAGAAGCCGTGCGACTTGATGTGTTCCCAGGCTGCGGGTGGCAGGTCCAGGTCCTGGCCGATCTGCCAGTCACTGACCATGGCGCAGAGGGCTTCGGTGGGGCCGTCGATGAAGGCTTGTTCTTCTTCGCTCAGCTCGGCTTTGGAATAGCCGAGCAGGGTGTTCCAGTCCGGGCGGCCGCTGAACAGTTCGCCATCCCACCACACGGTACCGGCATCGATGGCCTCGCGTTCGGTTTGCGACATCGCTGGCAGGGTGCGCTTGAACCAGGCGAACAGCGGGCCGCTGAAGACTTTGCGGCGCAGCTCCGGCAGCAGTACCAGTGCAGCCTTGGCCGCCAGCACCAGCCAGAGGAGCGCCAGCAGCCAGCCGGGTGCGTGGCCGAAGATGCCCATCAGCACCACATACCCCGCCAGCACGGCCAGCGCCGGCACGGCGGCAATGCGCCGGTGGGCAAGATAGGCCGCACCGATCACCAGAACCACTAACCACAACAGCAACATAGTCTTTCCTCCGTGAAACCTAAGGGCCTTCTGCGATCCATCAGAGCTTAGACGGCATCCGGCAATCGTCTTGTCAGAACAGTGACAGGCTGTGGCCGCAGGAGTTCGCCTTGCGGCGTGGGCGATTGTCAGGGTGACCGCCTGGGGTAGACTGAGAGACCGCACATCCATCAGGACGACGTTATGCTCAAGATCTGGGGCCGGAAGAATTCGACCAATGTCAGGAAGGCGCTGTGGTGCGCGCAGGAGTTGGGGCTGGAGTATGAATCGATCGATGCCGGTGGTGCCTTTGGCCTGGTCAACGAGCCTCAGTACCGTGCGCTGAATCCCAACGGCCTGGTGCCGATGATCGAAGATGACGGCCTGGTGCTCTGGGAGTCCAATGCCATCGTGCGTTACCTGTCGGCGCAGTATGGCAGTGAATCGGGCTGGTACGAGCCTGATGCGCGCAAGCGTGCCGAGGCGGACAAGTGGATGGACTGGGTGACATCTTCCCTGGCCACGCCGTTTCGCCCGTTGTTTTGGGGCATCCTGCGTACGCCTGCAGATCAGCAGGACTGGGTCGCGATCAATGCCGCACACAAGACCTGCGCGCAGCTGCTGTCGATCGCTGACCAGGCCTTGGCGCACAAGCCTTACCTGTCTGGCGACGAACTGGGCATGGGCGATATTCCGCTGGGCTGCTTTGCCTATGCCTGGTTCGAGATGCCCATCGAACGTCCCGAAATGCGCCACCTGCGCGCCTGGTATGAGCGTTTGCAGGAGCGCCCGGCCTATCAGGCAGCGGTCATGACCGCGCTGACCTGATCACTACGGTTAACCTGATAGTTATTATCGATACACATGACTGTACTTGTATGGCCTGGGCAAGCACCATGGTCATATTCACTGCGGCCGGCCTGTCCGGTCGCGTCTTGAACCTTTCAAACTGGTACGCGACCCGCTATGAGTTCTGCTCTGTCCATAAGGCAGCTAACCAAAACCTACGGCAACGGTTTCCAGGCCCTCAAGGGCATCGACCTGGATGTCGCCGAAGGTGATTTCTTTGCCTTGCTCGGTCCTAATGGTGCTGGCAAGTCCACCACCATTGGCATTCTCTCGACCCTGGTCAACAAGACCAGCGGCACGGTGAGTATTTTTGGCAACGACCTCGATCGCCAGCCTGCTGCGCTCAAGCGCTGCATCGGCGTGGTGCCGCAGGAGTTCAACTTCAATCAGTTCGAAAAGACTTTCGATATCGTTGTGACCCAGGCCGGTTACTACGGCATTCCGGCCAAGGTGGCCAAGGAACGTGCCGAGAAGTACCTGACCCAGCTCGGCCTGTGGGACAAGCGCGATGTGCCGTCACGTTCGCTGTCGGGCGGCATGAAGCGTCGCCTGATGATCGCCCGGGCGCTGATCCATGAGCCGCGCTTGCTGATTCTCGATGAGCCGACCGCGGGTGTGGATATCGAACTGCGCCGCTCGATGTGGAGTTTTCTCACCGAGCTGAACCAGCAGGGCATTACCATCATCCTGACCACCCATTACCTGGAAGAGGCCGAGCAGCTGTGCCGGCACATCGGCATCATCGACCACGGCACGATTGTCGAGAACACCAGCATGCGTGAGCTGCTGGGCAAGCTGCATGTGGAGACCTTCCTGCTCGATCTCAAGGATGATCTGCTTCAGGCGCCGCAACTGATCGGCTACCCGTGCCGGTTGCTCACCCCGAACACCCTGGAAGTCCAGGTGGACAAGGGCGTGGACAACGAAGCGGGGATCACCGGTTTGTTCAGCCAGCTGGCGCTGCAGAACATCGAAGTACAGAGCTTGCGCAACAAGACCAACCGCCTTGAGGAGCTGTTCGTGTCACTGGTCGAGAAAAACCTGGCGAAGGTGGCGGTATGAGTTCGGAGCTGAGCGCCAATCTGGTCGCCCTCAACACCATCGTCTACCGCGAAGTACGTCGTTTCACCCGGATCTGGCCACAGACCCTGCTCCCCCCGGCAATCACCATGGTCCTGTACTTCGTGATCTTCGGTAACCTGATTGGCCGGCAGATTGGCGACATGGGTGGCTTCACCTACATGGAGTACATCGTGCCGGGGTTGATCATGATGTCGGTGATCACCAACTCCTACGGCAACGTGGTCTCGAGCTTTTTCGGCAGCAAATTCCAGCGCTCGATCGAAGAGCTGATGGTGTCGCCGGTTTCGCCGCACACCATCCTGATCGGCTACACCCTTGGCGGGGTATTGCGCGGTCTGGCGGTGGGGGTGATTGTCACAATGCTGTCGCTGTTTTTCACTGACCTGCAGGTGCATCACCTGGGCGTGACCATCCTGGTGGTGTTGCTGACCGCGACGATCTTTTCGTTGCTCGGCTTTATCAACGCGGTGTTTGCACGCAACTTCGACGATATCTCGATCATTCCGACCTTCGTCCTGACGCCATTGACCTACCTGGGCGGGGTGTTCTACTCGATCAACCTGCTGCCGCCATTCTGGCAGACGGTGTCGTTGGCCAACCCGGTGCTGCACATGGTCAACTCGTTCCGTTACGGCATTCTCGGTGTCTCGGACATTCGCATAGGCGTGGCCATCAGCTTCATGCTGATTGCCACGGCTGTGCTGTATTTCGGTTGCGTGCGCCTACTGGTCAGTGGGCGAGGAATGCGCAGCTGAGATTTTTTGCTTGCGCCGGTGCCACTGCCGGCCTACCCACCAGCGCCAATAGAGCATGGTCAGGCAGTAGGCCAGGGCACCGAGCAGCAGGCCGCAGACTACCGAACCGAGCAGAAACGGCTGCCACAGGGTCGACAGTTCGCCGGTGATCCATTCGAAGGTCAGTTCCTCCGGCAAGGTTCTGGCCGGGACCTGCATCAGCCAGGCGCCCATCTGGTAGGTGCAGTAGAACACCGGCGGCATGGTGAACGGGTTGGTCAGCCAGACCAGGCTCACGGCAATCGGCATGTTGCCGCGCACCAGGATCGCCAGGCTGGCGGCCAGGAGCATTTGCATCGGCACCGGAATGAAGGCTGCGAACAGGCCGACAGCCATTGCCCGCGCCACCGAATGACGATTCAGGTGCCAGAGGTTCGGGTCATGCAACAGCCGGCCGAGAAAGCGTAAGGATTTGTGTTCCCTGATGCTGGTCGGGTCGGGCATGTAGCGTTTGAAGAGACGACGCGGCATGTAGGCTCTCGACTGGGTGAAGGGGGCAAGTATGCACCGATTCTAAAAAGCCCCCATTACAGACTTTGTGACAATTATTGAGTGAGCTGTCGGCCTCACTGAACTAAGCCTCACAGGGTGGATTTGTTCTGGAGCTGTAAACCATGCGCACAGGGATGTTAGCGCTGGCACTGGGCCTGCTGAGCCTGCGTGTCTTACCGGTTTTGCCATCGGTCGGGATCATCGTTTTGATGGCCTTGGTTGGACTGGGCTGCCTGGCTTGGCGAGTTCGTCCGGTCGGTCTGTTCCTGCTCGGCCTGTGCTGGGCCTGTCTGTCGGCACAGCAGGCGCTGGAGGATCGTCTGGCGCCGGAGCTCGATGGTCGTACGTTGTGGCTGGAGGGCAGGGTGGTCGGTTTGCCCGCGCACAATGGCCGATCAGTTCGATTCGAACTCGATGCCGCTCAATCTCGCCGTGCGCAGTTGCCGCAGCGCATGCAACTGAGCTGGTTTGACGGACCGCAGGTGAACAGTGGCGAGCGCTGGCGGCTGGCGGTCACCCTCAAGCGTCCGCATGGCTTGCTCAATCCTCATGGCCCGGATCGCGAGGCTGCCTTGCTGGCCCGGCGTATCGGCGCCACCGGTAACGTCAAGGCCGGGGAACGGCTGACGCCTGCCGAGGGTGCCTGGCGCGACGGGTTGCGCCAGCGCTTGTCGGGTGTGGATGCCCAGGGTCGTGAGGCAGAGCTGGTTGCCCTGGTACTGGGCGATGGCGCGGGCCTGGCCCGGAACAGCTGGGAAACGCTGCAGGCGACCGGCACCGTGCACTTGCTGGTGATTTCCGGGCAGCATATCGGCCTGCTGGCCGGACTGGTCTATGGCCTGATTGCCGGTTTGGCGCGGCTTGGGCTTTGGCCGCAGGCCTTGCCTTGGCTGCCTTGGGCCTGCGGTGCAGCCTTTGCCGCCGCGCTGGGTTATGGCTTGCTGGCCGGTTTTCAGGTGCCAGTTCAACGCGCCTGCGTGATGCTGGCGGTGGTGCTGCTCTGGCGTTTGCGCTATCGCCACCTGGGGGTGGGCTTACCGTTGTTGCTGGCACTCAATGCCGTGTTGCTGTGGGAGCCATTGGCCAGTCTGCTGCCAGGGTTCTGGCTATCATTCGCCGCGGTTGCGGTGCTGCTCTTCACGTTCAGTGGCCGGCTCGGCGCCTGGAGCCCCTGGCGCGCGTGGGGTCGGGCGCAGTGGTTGATCGCCCTGGGATTGTTGCCAGTGTTGATCGCATTGGGGTTGCCGGTCAGTCTCAGTGCGCCGTTGGCCAACCTGTTCGCCGTGCCCTGGATCAGCCTGGCGGTGCTGCCACTGGCATTGCCGGGAACCCTGCTGCTGCCCGTGCCGTTTGTGGGGCAGGGGTTGCTCTGGCTGGCGGGTGGGCTGCTTGACGTGTTGTTCAGTCTGCTTGGGCAACTGGCCCAATGGCAGCCGGCCTGGACACCGGAGTCTTTGTCATGGCCACTCTGGGCCTTGCTCTGGTTGGGGACAGTGTTGCTGTTACTGCCCCGTGGCTTGCCAATGCGTGTGCTCGGCTGGCCATTGCTCCTGCTGGCTGCCTTTGCGCCGCGAGAGCGGGTACCGCACGGCCAGGTGGAGGTCTGGCAGCTGGATGTCGGCCAGGGCCTGGCGTTCGTGCTGCGCACCCGGCAGCACACGATGCTGTACGACGCCGGGCCTGCACTGGGTGAGCATGACCTGGGCGAGCGGATCGTGTTGCCGAGCTTGCGCAAGTTGGGGGTGCAAGCGCTGGACCTGATGTTGCTCAGTCATGCCGATGCCGATCATGCGGGCGGCGCCCTGGCGATCAAGCGCGGCTTGCCGGTGCATCAGGTGCGCGGAGGTGAAACCGCGCGGCTAGCCCCCGCCTTGCAGGCACAGCCCTGTGTCAGCGGCGAGCGCTGGCAGTGGGACGGCGTGAACTTTTCGGTGTGGCAATGGCAGGGCGGTCGCGACAGCAACCAGGAATCCTGCGTACTGCTGGTCGAGGCCGGTGGCGAGCGGTTGTTGCTTGCCGGCGATCTCGATGCCGCTGGCGAGCGGGCCTGGCTCGGTGACTGGCAAGCCACCCGGCTCGACTGGTTGCAGGCGCCGCACCATGGCAGTCGTACCTCGTCCAGCCAGGCGTTGCTGGCAGCCACGGCGCCGCGTGGCGTATTGATTTCCAGGGGGCGTTACAACGCATTCGGCCATCCCCATGCCGAGGTCATGGAACGCTACCGGATAAATGGCATCGAAGCCTTCGACAGTGCCGTGCACGGTGCGTTGCGCCTGCGTCTTGGGACTTTCGGCGAGCCTCTGGGGCTGCGCGGCCAGCGGCGCTTCTGGCGAGACCCGAGTTGACGACCTTCGGCAGATGAGCGTCCAAGGGTCCTATGGTAGAGTGGCGGACTTTTTCAAGGGGATGCTAACTGTGTGGGAATTGGTCAAGTCCGGTGGTTGGATGATGCTGCCGATCATTCTGAGTTCCATCGCCGCCATGGCTATCGTCGCCGAGCGTCTCTGGACCCTGCGCGCCAGCCGGGTCACTCCGCCGCACCTGCTGGGTCAGGTATGGCTGTGGATCAAAGACAAGCAGCTGACCAGTGACAAGCTCAAGGCCCTGCGCGCCGATTCGCCGTTGGGCGAGATCCTCGCCGCGGGCCTGGCTAACTCCCGGCATGGTCGCGAGATCATGAAGGAGTGCATCGAAGAAGCCGCAGCCCGGGTAATCCACGAGCTGGAGCGCTATATCAATGCCTTGGGCACCATTGCCGCGATGGCACCGTTGCTTGGTCTGCTCGGCACCGTACTGGGCATGATCGATATCTTCAGTGCATTCATGGGCACCGGCATGACCACCAATGCCGCGGTGTTGGCCGGCGGTATCTCGAAAGCATTGATCACCACTGCAGCCGGTCTGATGGTCGGTATTCCGTCGGTGTTCTTCCACCGCTTCCTGCAGCGCCGTATCGACGAACTGGTGGTCGGCATGGAGCAAGAGGCGATCAAGCTGGTCGAAGTGGTGCAGGGCGACCGTGATGTCGACCTGGCCGAGGGCAAGGCGTGAAATTCCGGCGCAAGGCACGGGAAACCGTGGACATCAACCTGGCGTCATTGATCGACGTCGTGTTCATCCTGCTGCTGTTTTTCGTGGTGACCACCACCTTTACCCGCGAAACCCAGCTGCGGGTCGAACTGCCGGAGTCGGTCAGCGGTGCGCCGGCACCCGACAGCGAGCTCAAGCAACTGGAAATCACCATCAGCGCCGATGGCGTCTATTCGCTGAACAACAACCTGTTGCCCAAGAGCGATCTGGCGACGCTGACCGAAGCCCTGCAGAAAGAATCTGCCGGTGACACCAAACTGCCGTTGTCGATCAGCGCCGACGGCAAGACCCCGCACCAGGCGGTGGTCACTGCCATGGATGCGGCCGGCAAGCTCGGTTTCAGCCAGTTGCGCATGACCACGGTCGAGGCTGCCCAAGGAACACCTTGATGGCCTTTGCTGATCGCCTGCTCAATGCCTGGTACGCCGGGCATCCGGCTCTGGGACTGCTGCGCCCGCTTGAAGCGCTCTATCGCCGGGTGGTGCTGCGCAAGCGCGCGCGCTTTCTCAGTGGCGAAAGTCAAAGTTACCGCGCTCCGGTGCCGGTAATCGTGGTGGGTAATATCACCGTTGGCGGCACCGGCAAGACTCCGATGATCCTCTGGCTGATCGAGCATTGCCGGCAGCAAGGTTTGCGCGTCGGTGTGGTCAGTCGTGGCTATGGCGCCAAACCGCCGCAGTTGCCCTGGCGGGTACGCGCTGAACAAAGCGCGGCCGAGGCTGGGGATGAGCCACTGCTGATCGTCCAGCGCAGCGGCGTACCGCTGATGATCGATCCGGACCGTTCGCGCGCCGTGCAGGCGTTGCTGGCCAGCGAACCACTGGACCTGATCCTGTGTGACGACGGCATGCAGCATTACCGCCTGGCCCGTGACCTGGAGCTGGTGCTGATCGATGCCGCCCGGGGCTTGGGTAACCGCCGCTGTTTGCCCGCAGGACCTCTGCGCGAGCCGGTGGAGCGTCTGCAGGAGGTGGATGCACTGCTCTACAACGGCGCCACAGCGGATCGTGACGATGGCTATGCGTTTGCCCTCAAGCCAATCGCGCTGGTCAACCTGCGCAGCGGCGAGCGCGTAAGTGTCGAACACTTCCCGGCGGGGCAGGCGGTCCATGCGGTTGCCGGCATTGGCAATCCGCAACGTTTCTTCAATACCCTGCAGGGGCTAAACTGGCGGCCTGTGCCGCACCCGTTTGCCGATCATGCCGAGTACAGCGCCCAGGCCCTGAGCTTCAGCCCAGCGCTGCCACTGGTCATGACCGAGAAAGACGCAGTCAAATGCCGTGCCTTTGCAGCGGACGACTGGTGGTACCTGGCGGTCGATGCTGTGCCTTCACCGGTCTTTGTGGCCTGGTTCGACGGCCAGCTTGAGCGATTGTTGCAGGCGCCATCGCAGCCCTGATTCTTTTCTTTTTCCGGCCACTGGCCTGAGGAATATCCATGGACACCAAATTGCTCGACATCCTGGCCTGCCCGATCACCAAAGGCCCGCTCAAACTCAGCGCCGACAAGACCGAGCTGATCAGCAAGGGCGCTGGCCTAGCCTATCCGATCCGCGACGGTATTCCGGTGATGCTTGAAAGTGAAGCCCGTACCCTGACCGATGACGAGCGTCTGGATAAATGAGCCTGACTTTCACTGTGGTGATTCCGGCACGCCTGGCTTCCACCCGCCTGCCGGGCAAGCCGTTGCTGCCGATTGCCGGCAAGCCGATGATCCAGCATGTCTGGGAGCAGGCACGCAAGAGCAGCGCCAGTCGCGTGGTGATTGCCACTGATGATGCCGGTATCTACCAGGTCTGCGAGTCCTTTGGCGCTGAAGTGCTGATGACCCGTGAAGATCATGATTCGGGCACTGACCGTCTGGCCGAAGTGGCCACCAAGCTCGGGCTGGCTGCGGACGCCATTGTCGTCAATGTCCAGGGCGACGAGCCGCTGATTCCACCGATCATCATTGATCAGGTGGCGGCCAACCTCGCGGCGCATCCTGAAGCAGGCATTGCGACCCTGGCCGAACCGATCAGCGACGTCACCGCCGTGTTCAATCCCAATGCCGTCAAAGTGGTCAGCGACTGCAACGGTCTGGCCTTGACCTTCAGCCGGGCGCCATTGCCCTGGGCGCGGGATGTGTTTGCCCAGAGCCGCGATACGCTGCCGGAAGGCGTGCCTTATCGTCGGCATATCGGCATGTACGCCTACCGTGCGGGTTTCCTGCAGGACTTCGTCGCCTGGGGACCTTGCTGGCTGGAGCGCACCGAATCGCTTGAGCAGCTGCGTGCGCTCTGGCATGGCGTGCGTATTCATGTTGCCGATGCCATCGAAGCGCCACCGGTTGGCGTCGATACCCCTGAAGACCTGGAGCGCGTACGGCGCATTCTGGAGGCCTGATGCGGGTTCTGTTTGTCTGCCTGGGCAATATCTGCCGCTCGCCTACCGCCGAAGGCGTGTTGCGCCATCAGCTTCAGGCCGAAGGCCTGGGTGAGCTGATCGAAGTGGCCTCGGCGGGTACCGGTGACTGGCATGTCGGCAAGCAGCCGGACAGCCGTACCCGCCGCGCCGCGCAATTGCGCGGCTATGACCTGTCGCAGCAGCGCGCACAGCAGGTCAAGGCCGGGCACTTCAATGACTACGACCTGATCCTGGCAATGGACAAGAGCAACCTTGGCCATCTGCGGGCCATGCAGCCGGCCGGGGCAAAAGCCGAGCTGGACCTGTTCCTGCGTCGCTATGAGGGGGCGCTGGATGAAGTGCCGGATCCTTACTACGGCGGTGAGCAAGGTTTCGAGCAGGTGCTTGACCTGATCGAGGCTGCCTGTCGCCAATTGGTCATCGAACTCAAGGGTCGTCTATGAGCGGTCAGTGGCAGGAGCAGGTATCGCTCAAGCCGTACAACACATTCGGTATTGATGTCAGGGCGCGGTATTTCACCGAAGTCCACAATGATGCCGAGGTTCGTCAGGCCCTGGCCGACGCCAGGCAGCATGACGTTCCGGTGCTGGTCATTGGCGGCGGCAGCAATCTGCTGTTGACTGCGGATGTGCAGGCCCTGGTGTTGCGTATGGCCAGTCGTGGCCTGCGTATTCTGGCCGATGATGGGCAGCGGGTAATTGTCGAAGCCGAGGCAGGGGAGCCCTGGCATCCTTTCGTGCAGTGGAGTCTGGCCCAGGGCTTGGCGGGGCTGGAGAACCTCAGTCTGATTCCCGGTACCGTCGGTGCTGCGCCGATGCAGAACATTGGTGCCTACGGGGTCGAGATCAAGGATGTCTTCCTCGGGCTGACCGCGCTGGACCGCCAGACCGGCGAGTTGCACGACTTTGATCTGGATGGGTGCCAGTTTTCCTACCGCGACAGCCTGTTCAAGCAGCATCCAGGGCGTTGGCTGATTCTGCGGGTACGTTTCGCCTTGAGTCGCGTCATGCATGCGCATCTGGACTACGGTCCGGTGCGTCAGCGCCTGAGCGAGCAGGGTATCGGCCAGCCGACCGCACAGAATGTCAGTGATGCAATTTGCAGCATTCGCCGGGAGAAGCTGCCAGATCCGCTAGAGCTCGGCAATGCCGGGAGCTTCTTCAAGAACCCGGTGGTCGCCGCTGTGCTGGCCGACAAGATTCGTCTGCAGTATCCGGGGCTGGTGGCTTATCCACAGGCCGACGGGCAGATGAAGCTGGCGGCGGGCTGGCTGATCGAGCAGGCGGGCTGGAAGGGGCACCGTGAAGGCGATGCCGGGGTGCACCGTCTGCAGTCGTTGGTACTGGTCAACTATGGCCAGGCCACTGGCCTGCAGCTGCATCAGTTGGCGCAGAAAATCCAGGCTGACATTCTTGAGCGCTTCGGCGTCAGGCTTGAGATGGAGCCGAATCTGTACTGAGGTGGTGTGGGAGCTGGCCTTGCCAGCGATGGAGCCTGCACCGGCCTCATCGCCGGCAAGGCCGGCTCCCACAGCATAAAAAAAGCCCCGCCAGTTACCTGGCGGGGCTTTTTATTACCTGGAAGGTCAGACGAGCGGTTTGTGCTCTTCTGCGGTTTCCAGGGCTTCAGCTGGTTGCTCTACCGGTGCGGCTTGGGCAGCGGCAGCAGCTGCTGCTTCGGCCTCACGCTTGCGGCGACGCACTTCGCGCGGGTCGTTTGGTGCGCGGCCGTTCGGCAGCATCACTACCGGGGCTTCGACCACTGCGGGCTCGGCAGCTGGTGCCTGTTCCGCGACAACTGGCGCTGGCTCGGTAACAGCCGGCTTGGCAGTTTCGGCTTCAGCTTCAACCACCGGGGCCTGAACAACTTCTGGCTCGCGTGGTGCCTCAGCAACTGGCTCGGCAGCGACAGCTACTTCAACCGGTGCTTCTACAACTGGCTGAGGCGCAACTTCGACAACTGGCTCAATGCTCGCTTCAACCGCAGCCACAGGCTCGCTGAACGGCTGCTCGACCACTGGGGCGATTGCCACTTCTTCAGCAACGACAGGCTGTTGCGCTTCAACCACCGCAGGCTCGATCGCAGTCGGCTCGGTTGCTTCAACGGTCTCTGCAGCGACAACCTCGGCAGCTACCGGGGCAGCTTCTTCAATGGCGGCAGTGGCGCGTTCAGCTTGAACGTTGGCTTGAGCTTCGGCTTCAGCACTGATGTTGCTGGTCGCAACGGCGGCGGTGACAGCCAGGCCGGCTGCCAGTTCGGCGCCCGACGGCTCGTTGCCTTCTTCGCTACCGTCTTCGCTGCCTTCAACGACGTTGCCGTTGGCATCACGCTGACGCTCGCGACGGTTGCTGCGGCGACGCTGGCCACGGGAGCGGCGACGTGGGCGTTCGCCTTCGGTGCCTTCCTGGTTGTCGTCCTGCAGCAGCTCTTCGTTTGGCAGTTGCTCTTCAGCGGCTTCCGCAGCCTGTTCGGCTGGACGAGGCTGACGCTCTTCGCGTGGAGGGCGTGGTTGACGCTCTTCACGTGGTGCGCGTTCTTCACGTGGCGCTCGCTCTTCGCGCGGTGCGCGTTCTTCACGTGGGCTGCGCTCTTCGCGCGGTGCACGCTCTTCACGAGGCTGGCGCTCTTCACGCGGGGCGCGCTCAGGGCGCTCTTCACGTACGGCCGGGGTGGCAGCATCCAGCGGCTCGCGCAGTTCGCGGACCGGACGGTCTTCGCGGGAGCGGCGCTCTTCACGCGGGGCGCGAGGTTGACGCTCTTCGCGTGGCTGACGTGGTGCGCGCTCTTCGCGGGCCTGGGTTTCGTCACGGGCTTCGCGTGGTTGACGCTCTTCACGCGGTGCGCGCTCTTCGCGAGGCTTGCGATCTTCATCGCGACGGCCATTGCGGTTGCGGCTCTGCTGACGACCGTTGCGGCGCTCTTCGTTACGCTGCGGGCGCTCGGTGGTCGGCTTTTCGGCGACCACCGGGGCGGCGGCAGGCTCTTCCTTGCCGGCGAACAGGCTGACCAGCGACTTCACCAGACCTTTGAACAGGCTTGGCTCTGGCGCGACGTGTACCGGCGCGGCTGCAGGTTGTTCCGGAGCGGTTGGAACCGGAGCGTTGGCGCGAGCCGGTGCGGTCTTGACCGCGGCTTCCTGGCGAACCAGGGTACGGGTGGCGGCAGTCGGCTGGACTTCTTCGGTCTCGGCTGCGGCGATTTCGTAGCTGGACTGGCTGCTCAGCGCTTCCGGGCTGTCGTCGCGCAGGCGCTGGACTTCGAAGTGCGGGGTTTCCAGGTGGTCGTTCGGCAGAATGACGATACGTGCCCGGGTGCGCAGTTCGATCTTGGTGATCGAGTTGCGTTTTTCATTGAGCAGGAAGGCTGCAACCGGAATCGGCACTTGTGCGCGAACTTCAGCGGTGCGGTCTTTCAGCGCTTCTTCTTCGATCAGGCGCAGGATTGCCAGCGACAGGGATTCGACGTCACGGATGATGCCGGTACCGCTGCAGCGCGGGCAGACGATGCCGCTGCTTTCGCCCAGGGATGGACGCAGGCGCTGACGGGACATTTCCAGCAGACCGAAGCGCGAGATGCGGCCGACCTGTACGCGGGCACGGTCGGCTTCCAGGCACTCGCGTACCTTTTCTTCGACGGCGCGCTGGTTCTTGGCCGGGGTCATGTCGATGAAGTCGATGACGATCAGGCCGCCGATGTCACGCAGGCGCAGCTGGCGGGCGATTTCTTCAGCCGCTTCCAGGTTGGTCTGCAGGGCGGTTTCCTCGATGTCGCTGCCTTTGGTGGCGCGCGCCGAGTTGATGTCGATGGACACCAGGGCTTCGGTCGGATCGATGACGATCGAGCCGCCGGACGGCAGGTCGACCACACGCTGGAAAGCGGTTTCGATCTGGCTTTCGATCTGGAAGCGGTTGAACAGCGGAACGCTGTCTTCATACAGCTTGATCTTGCTGGCGTACTGCGGCATTACCTGGCGGATGAAGGTCAGGGCTTCTTCCTGGGCATCGATGCTGTCGATCAGCACTTCGCCGATGTCCTGGCGCAGGTAGTCGCGGATGGCGCGGATGATGACGTTGCTTTCCTGGTAGATCAGGAAAGGCGCAGCGCGGTCCTGCGAGGCTTCTTTGATCGCGGTCCACAGCTGCAGCAGGTAATCCAGGTCCCACTGCATTTCTTCGCTGCTGCGGCCAAGGCCGGCAGTGCGCACGATCAGGCCCATGTCGGCAGGGGCAACCAGGCCGTTCAGGGCTTCGCGCAGTTCATTGCGCTCTTCGCCTTCGATGCGGCGGGAGATGCCACCGGCACGCGGGTTGTTCGGCATCAGCACCAGATAGCGGCCAGCCAGGCTGATAAAGGTGGTCAGGGCTGCGCCCTTGTTGCCGCGCTCTTCTTTCTCGACCTGGACGATGACTTCCTGGCCTTCGCTGAGCACTTCCTTGATGTTCACCCGGCCTTCCGGGGACTTCTTGAAGTATTCGCGGGAGATTTCTTTCAGCGGCAGAAAGCCGTGGCGTTCGGAGCCGAAGTCGACGAAAGCGGCTTCCAGGCTGGGTTCGATCCGGGTGATCCGGCCTTTGTAGATGTTGGCCTTCTTCTGCTCGCGCGCACCGGACTCGATGTCCAGGTCGTAGAGACGTTGGCCGTCTACCAGAGCTACACGCAACTCTTCGGGTTGAGTCGCGTTAATCAGCATTCTTTTCATGTAATACCGTCGGTTTCCGGGCTGCCGGAAACGGCGTTCGGCACACACGACTTCTCACGGTCGGTGTCAGGTGCGCAAGGGGTGGCGGGCCACCCCCGTGTCCAGCGACTGTCGAGCCAGACTGGTAACCCAGTACTGCCGAAGTCGCGACGACGCGTCCTGCTTGCTGTGGTGTCAAATGCACTCAGTCAGGAGGAGGAATCAGCCTTCGGCCGTGGACGCCCTGGGGGCATCTTGATCAAGACCGGGTCCGGTCGCCTGGCCAGAAGGCCTGTGGACTGGACGCGGTGCTACACGGTCCGACGGTTGTGCATCTCCACCCTACACGTATCCCTGATAATTCGGGTGCTGCCGCGCGCTGAATCCGCAACGGGTTGCATTTATCGCCAGCTCCAATACGGGAGCCCGCGCCTTTTATGTCCAAGGCTGGTATTTCCGAAGCTTTCACCATGACTGCGTGAAATTGACGGCACTGACAGAGTGGCTTCGAAAAAAAACATCGGGGGAGGGCAAAACACCGCTCTTGTCGTTTTTTATCGGTCTTCTCTGCACGGCGCTGGTGGCGATTCCAGGCAATTCTGTAAACTGGCAAAAGCCCCGTCGGACGGCCTCGCGTCCTCGAGATTTTGCGTCGGTCAGGGCCGGCTAGAAGCCGTGAGTCCGCTGCCCAGCCGCTTTTGGCGGCGTTCGCGACTATAGCAGCAATCATTAAGTGCTTCAAATCCATAAAAAATTGTTATGATTGGCAAATGACGACTAATGCCCCTCCGACCTCCGGCGTCCAGCTGATCGAGGTCGCGCCGGAACTTGCCGGCCAACGAATCGATAATTTCCTCATCACCGCGCTCAAGGGTGTTCCCAAGACCTTGATTTACCGCATTTTGCGCAAAGGCGAAGTGCGCGTGAACAAGGGTCGGATCAAGCCCGAGTACAAATTGCAGGCCGGTGACATCGTGCGCGTGCCGCCCGTTCGTCTGCCCGAACGCGACGAGCCTGTGCCGGTGGCCCAGGGTTTGCTTCAGCGCCTTGAGGCCGCCATCGTCTATGAAGACAAGGCCTTGATTGTGCTGAACAAACCAGCAGGTATCGCCGTGCACGGCGGTAGCGGCCTGAATTTCGGCGTGATCGAAGCCTTTCGTCAGATGCGTCCGGATGCCAAGGAGCTGGAGCTGGTCCACCGCCTGGATCGTGACACCTCCGGGCTGCTGATGATCGCCAAGAAGCGCAGCATGTTGCGTCACCTGCATGCCGCGCTGCGCGGTGATGGTGTCGACAAGCGCTACATGGCCCTGGTCCGTGGCCACTGGGCGACGGCGAAAAAGCAGGTCAATGCGCCGTTGCTCAAGAGCAATCTGCGTTCCGGTGAGCGCATGGTCGAAGTCAACGACGAAGGCAAGGAGGCGCTGACCATTTTCCGCGTCCTGCGTCGTTTTGGTGAATTTGCCACCATCGTCGAGGCGCGTCCGATTACCGGGCGTACCCACCAGATTCGCGTGCACGCCTTGCATGCCGGGCATTGCATTGCCGGTGACAGCAAGTACGGCGATGAAGATTTCACCCGCGAGATTCGTGACCTGGGCGGCAAGCGCCTGTTCCTGCATGCCTATGCCCTGACCGTGCCCCTGCCTGACGGTGGCGAGCTCAAGCTTGAGGCGCCAGTGGACGAGATGTGGGCGAAAACCGTGGAGCGTTTGAGTGCGGCGTGATTACGATCTGCTGATCTTCGATTGGGATGGCACGCTGGCCGACTCAATCGGGCGCATTGTCGAAGCCATGCATCAGGCCGCCGGTCGCGCCGGTCATGCCACCTGCGATGATGAGGCGGTCAAGGGTATAATTGGCCTGGCGCTGTCCGAGGCGATCGCCACGCTGTATCCGCACCTGGATGCCGAGCAGGTGGCGGTGTTTCGTCAGCACTACGCCGATGTGTACATGGCGCTGGATGAGCAGCCGTCACCCCTGTTCGAGGGGGTGGTAGAGTCGCTGGAAGCGTTTCGTGCGCAGGGCTATCGTCTGGCGGTGGCTACCGGCAAGGCGCGGCGCGGCCTGGATCGGGTGCTGCGGGCCAATGGCTGGCAGGATTACTTCGATATCACCCGGGCTGCCGACGAGAGTCGTGGCAAGCCTCATCCGCAAATGCTCGAAGAGATTCTGGCGCATTGCCAGGTCGAGCCGGGCAGGGCGTTGATGGTTGGAGATTCGTCGTTCGATCTGTTGATGGCCAGTAACGCCGGCATGCACTCGGTGGCTGTCGCTTACGGGGCTATGTCGCCGCAGGCATTGAGTGTTTTCGGGCCGCAGGTCTGTATCGAGCACTTTTCACATTTGCAGGCCTGGCTGAGCCGGTCGCCTGCCGCGGTAATTCCAGGGTAGGTGAGCATGGCTGACGAGTGGAAGGCGCCTAGCGCCGAAGGCAACGAAGAGCAGAAAAGCTGGAAACTTTTGGAGAAAACCCTCCTGGCAGGTGTGCAGGAGCAGCGTCGTGCGCGGCGCTGGGGGATCTTCTTCAAGTTGCTGACCTTCGCCTATCTGTTTGGCATTCTCGCGCTGTTCAGTCCCTTGATGAATGTCGACAAGGCCGCTTCTCGAAGCGTCAGTCACACTGCACTGGTTGAAGTGCGCGGGGTGATTGCCGATCAGGAGCCTGCCAGTGCCGATAACATCGTCGGTGGCTTGCGCGAAGCGTTCAAGGATTCGAAAACCAAGGCGGTGATCCTGCGTATCAACAGTCCGGGTGGTAGCCCGGTGCAGTCGGGTTACATCTACGACGAGATACGTCGCCTGCGCGCCGAGTACCCGCAAATCAAGTTGTACGCGGTGATCAGCGATCTGGGCGCCTCCGGCGCTTACTACATCGCCAGTGCTGCGGACCAGATCTACGCCGACAAGGCCAGTCTGGTCGGCTCCATCGGCGTTACGGCTGCCGGTTACGGCTTTGTCGGCACCATGGAGAAGCTTGGTGTCGAGCGCCGTACCTACACCGCAGGTGAGCACAAGGCCTTCCTTGATCCGTTCCAGCCACAGAAGCCTGAAGAGACGGCGTTCTGGCAGGGCGTGCTGGAAACGACCCACAAGCAGTTCATTGCCAGCGTCAAGCAGGGGCGTGGCGAGCGCTTGAAGGATAAGGAGCACCCGGAGCTGTTCAGTGGCCTGATCTGGTCGGGCGAACAAGCCCTCGCCCTGGGGTTGGTGGATGGCCTGGGCAGTGCTGGCTACGTAGCGCGTGAAGTGGTGGGGGAGAAGGAGCTGGTCGACTTTACCATCGAAGAGTCGCCGTTCGATCGCTTCTCCAAGCGCCTGGGTACCAGCATCGCCGAGCGTCTGGCGATGTGGATGGGCTTTCAGGGGCCGTCGTTGCGCTGAGTGTACTGTCTGATGAAATAGCCGGCCCTTCGAGGCCGGCTTTTTTGTTTCTGAAGGGGCTCAGGGCAGGTTGATGCCTTCGGCCAGGAGCATGTCCACCAATCGAATCAGCGGCAGGCCGACCAGGCTGGTGGCATCGACGCCATGTGTGCACTGGAACAGGCTTACGCCAAGACCTTCGGCCTTGAAGCTGCCGGCGCAGTCATAAGGCTCTTCAGCGCGCAGGTAGCGCTCGATGCGCGCCAGGTCCAGTTCACGCATGTTCACTGTGAACGGCACGCAGTCGACCTGGCAGTGGCCGGTAGCGCTATTGAGCAGGGCAAGGCCGGTAAGGAAGGTGACATGGTTGCCGCTGGCGGCGAGCAATTGCTCGCAAGCCCGTTCGAAGGTGTGCGGCTTGCCGAGAATCTGTTCGCCGAGCACGGCGACCTGGTCGGAGCCGATGATCAGGTGCTCGGGGTGGCTGGCGGCCAGGGCCTGGGCTTTCTCCCGGGCCAGGCGCTTGACCAGCTCAACGGCAGGCTCTTCGGGCAGGCGCTGTTCGTCAATATCAGGGGAGGCCCAGCTGAAGGGCAGGCGCAAGCGTTCAAGCAATTCGCGCCGGTAGGGCGAGCTGGAAGCCAGTAATAAAGGCAGCATGATAAACTCCAGGGCAGGTGAAACGATTCTAACATGCTGAACGGAGCCGAATTTCCTTTGACAGGGGCGGGGGTCATCCCTAGAATGCTGCGCCTATGTTGAATGACCCGATTCCACCTCACGTTGACCCGCGCAAATTGGCCGATCGTGGTGTTTCCCTCGAAGGAACACTGCAGCTCGCCGATTTGGAGAGACTCTGCGACCCGCTTTCCGACAATGTCGGTACGGTGCAGGCTAAATTCGATTTTGAGCGAGACGAGCAGAAGGCTGTGGTTATCCACACCGAGCTGAGCGTCGAAGTCAAAATGGTTTGCCAGCGTTGTCTTGAGCTGGTCACCCTGCCGATCCACAGCGAAACTACTTACGCTGTGGTGAAGGAGGGTGCGAATACCCAGTCGTTGCCGAAAGGTTATGACGTGCTGGAACTGGGCGAAGATCCTTTGGATCTGCAGGCTTTGGTCGAGGAGGAGCTTTTGCTCGCCCTGCCCATCGTGCCTGCTCATCATCCGGAAGAATGCCAGCAGCCGGCGGGCGCCGATGAGCCCGAACCGAGCAAGGACGAGGTAACACGGTCCAACCCGTTCAGTGTATTGGCGCAGTTAAAGCGTGACCCAAACGTTTAGGAGTTAATCAATTATGGCTGTTCAGCAGAACAAAAAATCCCGCTCTGCCCGTGACATGCGCCGTTCGCACGACGCTCTCTCGGAAAACGCTCTGTCCGTAGAGAAAACCACTGGTGAAGTACACCTGCGTCACCACGTATCGCCAGAAGGCGTATACCGTGGTCGTAAAGTGATCGACAAGGGCGCTGACGAGTAATCCTTGTCCGCTCAGATCATCGCGATTGACGCAATGGGCGGGGACTTCGGTCCCCGCAGCATTGTTCAGGCGAGTATTGCTTGCCTGTCGGCTACCCCCTCGCTGCACCTGACCCTTGTCGGTCAACCCTCCCTCCTAGAAGACCTTATCGCTGGCCAGTCGGCAGCGGATCGCGCGCGCCTGCAGATTGTTGCAGCCAGCGAAGTGATCGGCATGGATGAGCGGCCCTCGCAAGCGTTGCGTGGCAAGCCTGATTCGTCCATGCGCGTGGCCCTGGAATTATTGCGTGATGGCAAGGTTCAGGCCTGCGTGAGTGCCGGTAATACCGGCGCGCTGATGGCGCTGTCGCGCTATGTGCTGAAAACCCTGCCCGGCATCGACCGCCCGGCCATGGTGGCAGCCATTCCCACCCAGACCGGTTATTGCCAGCTGCTCGACCTGGGTGCCAATGTCGATTGCAGTGCCGACAATCTCTTCCAGTTTGCCGTGATGGGCTCTGTGGCTGCGCAAGCCCTGGGTATCTCGCGTCCGCGTGTGGCGTTGCTGAATGTCGGCACCGAAGACATCAAGGGCAACCAGCAGGTCAAGCTCGCAGCCAGCATGCTGCAGAATGCCCGTGGGCTTAACTACATCGGTTTCGTCGAAGGCGACGGGTTGTACCGTGGGGAAGCGGATGTGGTGGTCTGCGACGGCTTCGTCGGCAACATCCTGCTCAAGTCCAGCGAAGGCCTGGCGACCATGATCGGTTCACGTATCGAGGCGCTGTTCAAGGGCGGGCTCGGTGCACGCCTGGCCGGTGCGGTAGCCATGCCGCTGCTCAAGCGTCTGCAGGCCGATCTGGCGCCGGCGCGGCATAATGGCGCAAGCTTTCTGGGTTTGCAGGGGATCGTCATCAAGAGTCATGGTTCTGCCGGTGTGCAGGGCTTTCAGAGCGCCATCCAGCGCGCTTTGATCGAGATTCAGGAGAACCTGCCGCAGCGCCTGCACGGGCGTCTGGAAGATCTGTTGCTTTAGGCATATGCCTCAGGAAGTGGTTAAATGTGACCGCTTGGTCCTCATTACCATCCAAGTCTTCAGTTTCTTGTGCTCAGCCTGGCGCTGGGCGCTTCATTTCCGACGACAAGATCATTAGGGGCTTGTTCAATGTCTGCATCCCTCGCATTCGTCTTTCCCGGTCAAGGTTCGCAGTCCCTCGGCATGCTTGCCGAGCTGGGCGCCCAGTATCCGCTGGTCATTGATACCTTCCGCGAGGCCTCCGAGGCTCTGGGCTATGACCTCTGGGCGCTGACCCAGGAGGGTCCGGAAGAGCAACTCAATCAAACCGACAAAACCCAACCGGCCATTCTCACCGCCTCGATCGCCCTGTGGCGTCTGTGGCTGGCAGAGGGCGGTGCGCGTCCGGCTTTCGTTTCCGGCCACAGCCTGGGCGAGTACAGCGCGCTGGTTGCCGCTGGCAGCCTGAGCCTGGGCGACGCGGTGAAGCTGGTCAAGCGTCGTGGCGAGCTCATGCAGGAGGCTGTACCGGCCGGGCAGGGCGCCATGGCGGCAATCCTCGGTCTGGACGACGCTGTCGTCGTGGGGATCTGCGCTGAAGCAGCTCAGGGCGAAGTGGTCAGCGCGGTAAACTTCAACTCGCCAGGCCAGGTCGTGATCGCTGGCGCCAAGGCCGCTGTCGAGCGCGCCATGGAAGCCTGCAAGGCTGCCGGCGCCAAGCGCGCGCTGCCGCTGCCGGTCAGCGTGCCATCGCACTGCGAGCTGATGCGTCCTGCTGCCGAGCGTTTTGCCGAGTCGGTCAATGCCATCGACTGGCAAGCCCCACAGATTCCGCTGGTGCAAAACGTCAGCGCTGCCGTTGCCGCAGACCTCGACACCCTCAAGCGTGACCTGCTCGAGCAGCTGTACAAGCCGGTTCGCTGGGTCGAATGCGTACAGACCCTGGCCGCCAATGGCGCGGTACAGCTGGTCGAGTGCGGTCCGGGCAAGGTTCTGGCCGGCCTGAACAAGCGCTGCGCCGATGGCGTGAACACCTCTAACCTCAATACCCCGGATGCTTTCGCCGCCACCCGCGCGGCGCTGGCCTGATTTAGGAGAAGCTTGCATGAGCCTGCAAGGTAAAGTTGCACTGGTGACCGGCGCCAGCCGTGGTATCGGCCAGGCTATCGCCCTCGAGCTGGGCCGTCTGGGCGCTACCGTGATCGGTACCGCGACCTCCGCCTCGGGTGCCGAGCGAATCGCCGCTACCCTCAAGGAGCACGGCATCACCGGCACCGGTCTGGAGCTGAACGTGACCAGCGACGAGTCGGTCGCTGCCACCCTGGCCAAGATCCAGGAGCAGTTCGGTGCGCCGACCATTCTGGTCAACAACGCCGGCATCACCCGTGACAACCTGATGATGCGCATGAAAGACGACGAGTGGTTCGACGTCATCGACACCAACCTGAACAGCCTCTACCGTCTGTCCAAGGGCGTGCTGCGCGGCATGACCAAGGCGCGCTGGGGTCGTATCATCAGCATCGGTTCGGTAGTCGGCGCCATGGGTAATGCCGGGCAGGTCAACTACGCTGCAGCCAAGGCCGGCCTGGAAGGTTTCAGTCGTGCATTGGCCCGTGAAGTCGGCTCGCGTGCGATCACCGTCAACTCGGTAACCCCGGGCTTCATCGACACCGACATGACTCGCGAATTGCCTGAAGCCCAGCGTGAAGCGCTGCAGACCCAGATCCCGCTGGGGCGTCTGGGCCAGGCTCAGGAAATCGCCAATGTGGTCGCTTTCCTGGCCTCTGAAGGCGCAGGTTACGTGACTGGCGCGACCATTCCGGTCAACGGCGGCATGTACATGTAAATCTAATGTGACGGATTGCTTCAAAAAAATGTCATACGAGCTGTCTAAAATCCGTTATAAAGCTGCAACCAGATTCTAGTCGGTTGGCAGGTGTGGTCTGGCGAGGCGTGTTGCGCTTGAAAAGCGGACGTCTTTCTATACACTTACACACCGGCCAGCTGCCTGACATATGTCCATTAGGAGTGAAAACAAGGTATGAGCACCATCGAAGAACGCGTCAAGAAAATCGTCGCCGAGCAACTGGGCGTTAAAGAAGAAGAAGTAGTGAACACTGCTTCCTTCGTCGAAGATCTGGGTGCCGATTCCCTTGACACCGTTGAGCTGGTGATGGCTCTGGAAGAGGAATTCGAGACCGAAATCCCTGACGAAGAAGCCGAGAAGATCACTACTGTTCAAGCTGCTATCGACTACGTCACCAGCCACCAGGCCTAAGACGTTGTAGTCGTCGCTTCTTGTCATGGAAAAACCGCACTGCCTTCGCCGGCGTGCGGTTTTTTCTTTACAAGAGATGTAGTCAATTGAATAAGGAGAGTGCTGTGTCGCGTAGACGCGTCGTGGTCACCGGTATGGGTATGCTGTCGCCACTGGGTACGGATGTGCCGAGCAGTTGGCAGGGCATTCTGGCTGGCCGCAGTGGCATAGGTCTGATTGAACATACGGACCTGTCTGCCTACTCCACCCGTTTTGGCGGCTCGGTAAAGGGCTTCGAGGTTGAGCAGTACCTGTCGGTCAAGGAAGCCCGCAAGCTCGATCTGTTCATTCAGTACGGCCTGGCAGCCGGTTTTCAGGCAGTGCGTAACGCCGGCCTGGAAGTGACCGATGCCAACCGCGAGCGCATTGGCGTGGCCATGGGCTCGGGTATCGGTGGCCTGACCAATATCGAAGAAACCAGCCGGACTTTGCATGAGCAGGGCCCGCGGCGCATTTCGCCGTTCTTCGTACCGGGTTCGATCATCAACATGATTTCCGGTTTCCTGTCGATCCACCTGGGTGTACAGGGACCTAACTACGCCATTGCCACGGCCTGCACGACCGGTACCCACTGTATCGGCATGGCGGCGCGCAACATCGCCTTCGGTGAAGCCGACGTGATGATTGCCGGCGGTGCGGAAATGGCCGCCTGCGGTCTGGGCATGGGCGGCTTCGGTGCCTCGCGGGCGCTGTCGACCCGCAATGACGACCCGACCCGTGCCAGCCGTCCGTGGGACAAGGGCCGTGATGGCTTCGTGCTTGCCGATGGTGCCGGTGCGCTGGTGCTCGAAGAGCTCGAACACGCCAAGGCCCGTGGTGCGACCATCTATGCCGAGCTGGTTGGTTTTGGCATGAGTGGCGACGCCTACCACATGACCTCGCCGCCAGAAGATGGCAGCGGCGCAGCGCGCTGCATGGTCAACGCCTTGCGCGATGCCGGCCTGAACGCTGAGCAGGTGAACTATATCAACGCCCATGGCACCTCGACCCCGGCCGGTGACCTGGCTGAAGCGTCGGCGATCAAGTCGGTGTTCGGCGACCACGCCTACAAGCTGGCGGTCAGCTCGACCAAGTCGATGACCGGTCACCTGCTGGGCGCCGCCGGTGCAGTGGAAGCGATCTTCAGCGTGCTGTCGATCAACAGCCAGGTAGCCCCGCCGACCATCAACCTCGATGAGCCAAGCGAAGGTTGCGATCTGGATTTCGTGCCGCATGAGGCGCGCAACATGCCGATCGATGTCGTGCTGTCCAACTCCTTCGGGTTTGGCGGTACCAACGGCTCGCTGGTGTTCCGCCGGTTCGCCGAGTAATGCACAGCTGGATCGATGGCCAGCCGGCGCAGGCAATCAACCTGCAAAGCCGTGCGCTGGCCTACGGCGATGGTCTGTTCGAGACCATTGCGGTCAGGGCCGGTCGGCCATCATTGCTCGAGTATCATCTCGAGCGCCTGGCGCTGGGTTGCCAGCGCCTGGCGATCAGCGCCGATCATGGCCTGATTCGCGACGAGCTATGCCGTTACGCCAGTTTGCTGGGTGACGGCGTACTCAAACTGATTCTCGTCCGTGGTGACAGCCAGCGTGGCTATGCGCCTGCTGCTGGCGCGGCACCACGGCGTATCCTGCAGGGCAGTCCCTTGCCCGTTTATCCTGCCCAGCATGCCGAGCATGGGGTTCGTCTTTTTCCCTGTAGCACTCGCCTGGCGGAACAACCGCTGCTGGCCGGGCTCAAACACCTCAATCGACTTGAACAGGTGCTGGCGCGTGCCGAATGGCAGGATGCCGAGCATGCCGAAGGATTGATGCGCGATGTTTCCGGTCGCATCATCGAAGGGGTCTATAGCAATCTGTTCCTGGTGCGCGGCGCCGAGCTGCTGACGGCTGATCTGAGCCGCTGTGGCGTGGCCGGAGTGATGCGTGCGGCCCTGATCGAGCACGCGGCAAAGGTCGGGATTGCGCTGCACATTACCGATCTGTCCCTGCAGGACCTGGAGCAGGCAGACGAAGTCTTCGTCTGCAACAGCGTCTACGGTGTCTGGCCAGTGCGTGCTTTTGCATCGCTGAACTGGTCGCCGGGTCCGCTCACCCGTAAACTGCAGGCCATTGCCCGTACGTTACTGGATACCTGATTTGTGAGACGTAAATTCTTGGTGCTGCTGGAAACCGGATTGATTCTGGCGGGCCTGATCCTGGGTTTTTCAGCCTGGAAAGTGAATTCGGCGCTGGAGCAGACCCTGCACGTTAGCCAGGAGCAATTGCTCGACGTGCCCACGGGTACCAACCCCAATCGCATGTTCTATCGCATGGAGAGTCAGGGCCTGCTGGACGATGCCTTCTGGTTGCGTCTGTACTGGCGCTTCAACATGGCGGGGGTGCCGCTGCACACCGGCGAGTACCGCATGACCCCGGGTATGACCGTTCGCGACCTGTTCGAGGTTTGGCGTCGTGGCGATGTCGTGCAGTACAGCCTGACCCTGGTCGAAGGCTGGAACTTCCGCCAGGTGCGCTCGGCGTTGGCCAAGCATGAAAAAATCAAGCAGACCCTTGATGGCCTCAGTGATGCCGAGGTGATGGACAAGCTCGGTCACCCCGGGGTGTTCCCTGAAGGGCGCTTCTTCCCCGATACCTATCGCTTCGTGCGCGGCATGACCGATGTCGAGTTCCTTCAGCAAGCCTATGCGCGCCTGGACGAAGTGTTGGCCAAGGAATGGGCGGAGCGTCCGGCCGACCTGCCGTATCGTGACCCGTACCAGGCGCTGATCATGGCGTCGCTGGTGGAGAAGGAGACCGGTGTGCCGCAGGAGCGCGGTCAGATCGCCGGGGTGTTCGTGCGTCGCATGCGCATCGGCATGTTGCTGCAGACCGACCCGACCGTGATCTACGGCATGGGAGAGCGTTACAACGGCAAGATCACCCGCGCCGACCTGCGCGAACCGACGCCGTACAACACTTATACCAATGCTGGCCTGCCACCGACGCCGATCGCCATGGTCGGACGTGAAGCCATTCACGCGGCCTTGAACCCGACGCCGGGCAGCAGTCTGTACTTCGTCGCCCGTGGCGATGGTAGTCATATCTTCTCTGACGACCTGGATGCGCACAATTCGGCGGTCCGCGAGTACCAGATCAAGCGCCGTGCCGATTACCGTTCGAGCCCGGCGCCGGTGACTGAATCCGAGCCTGAGCCCGAGGCCGAGCCGCAGTCATCGGAACCCACTGAGGCTAGCCCGGAGCCGTTGCCTGAAGCGTCGGCGCCAGCCACTGAAACCTCTTCGCAATGATCAACTGTAAGGACTGCCTGTGAGCGGCTTGTTTATCACCCTGGAAGGTCCCGAAGGCGCGGGCAAGAGCACCAATCGCGAGTACCTGGCCGAGCACCTGCGTGCCCAGGGTGTGGATGTGGTGCTGACCCGTGAGCCAGGCGGTACGCCGCTGGCCGAGCGGATCCGCGAACTGCTGCTGGCCCCCAGCGACGAAAAAATGGATGCCGACACCGAACTGTTGCTGGTGTTCGCTGCCCGTGCCCAGCACCTGGCCGAAGTGATTCGCCCGGCCCTGGCCCGTGGTGCAGTGGTGCTCTGTGACCGTTTCACCGATGCCACCTACGCCTACCAGGGTGGTGGCCGTGGCCTGTCGCTGGAGCGCATTGCCACACTGGAAAATTTTGTTCAGGGCACGCTGCGCCCGGACCTGACCCTGGTCTTCGATCTGCCGGTGGAAATCGGCCTGTCCCGCGCCGCGGCCCGTGGTCGCCTGGACCGTTTCGAGCAGGAAGGCCAGGCCTTTTTCGAGGCCGTGCGTCAAGCCTACCTGGCACGCGCTAAGGCAGCTCCGCAGCAGTACAAACTAATCGATGCTTCGCAATCGCTGGCACAAGTGCAGCAAGCACTGGATGCCTTGCTGCCGCAGATCCTGGAGCGCTGCCGTGGCTGAGGCCTTCCCCTGGCAGCAGGCGTTGTGGCAACAACTGGCTGGACGCCCCCAGCACGCTCACGCCTATCTGCTGCATGGACCGCAAGGCATCGGCAAGCGCGCGCTGGCCGAGCGGCTGATGGCCTTGCTGCTGTGTCAGCGCCCGGCCAATCTGCAAGCGTGCGGGCAGTGCAAATCGTGCCTGTTGCTGGCCGCCGGCAGTCATCCGGACAACTATGTGCTGGAGCCGGAGGAGGCCGACAAGCCGATCAAGGTCGACCAGGTGCGTGACCTGGTGTCCTTTGTGGTTCAGACCGCACAGTTGGGCGGGCGCAAGGTGGTGCTGATCGAGCCGGTCGAGGCGATGAACATCAATGCGGCCAACGCCTTGCTCAAAAGCCTGGAAGAGCCGTCCGGCAATACCGTGTTGCTGCTGGTCAGCCATCAGCCCAGCCGTTTGTTGCCGACCATCAAGAGTCGTTGTGTGCAGCAGGCGTGTCCTTTGCCCAGCGCCACGCAAAGCCTGGCCTGGTTGAGTACAGCCTTGCCGGAGTGCGATGAGCTGGAACGTCTGGAGCTGCTCAGCCTTGCTGCCGGTTCGCCACTGGCTGCGGTCAGCCTGCAGGCGCAAGGTGTGCGCGAGCAGCGCGCACTGGTGGTCGACGGGGTGAAAAAGCTGCTCAAACAGCAGCAATCCCCGAGCCAGCTGGCCGAAGCCTGGAATGCCATTCCCTTGCTGTTGCTGTTCGACTGGTTCTGTGACTGGTCGAATCTCGTCCTGCGCTACCAGTTGACCGAGGATGAGGAAGGTTTAGGCTTGAACGATATGCGCAAGGTCGTGCAGTACCTGGCGCAGAAGAGCGGCCAGGGCAAGGTTCTGCAGATCCAGGACTGGATTCTCGCCCAGCGCCAGAAAGTCCTGGCCAAGGCCAATCTCAATCGCGTGCTGTTGCTCGAAGCGCTGCTGGCCTCCTGGGCCATGTTGCCCGGCCAGCGTTGAGCCGGGCTGCCCCTTTATTTCTTTTCAGTGTTGTCATCTGCCCATGCTTGTAGATTCCCATTGCCATCTCGATCGTCTCGACCTCACCGCTCACCAGGGTTCTCTGGATGCGGCCCTTGAGGCTGCCCGCGCCCGTGGTGTCGGCCATTTCCTGTGCATCGGCGTCAGTGCCGACAACGCCAAGGCGGTCAAAGACCTGAGTGAGCGTTACAGCGACGTTGACTGCTCGGTAGGCATCCATCCGCTGGACCTGACTCCCGACGGTGCGCCGCCGCTGGAGTGGCTGCTCAGGGAGCTTGAGCACCCGCATGTGGTGGCCATCGGTGAAACCGGGCTGGATTATCACTACGAGCCAGAAGCGGCCGAGGTGCAGCAGGAGTCCTTCCGCCTGCACCTGCAGGCTGCGCAGACTACCGGCAAGCCGGTGATCATTCACACCCGTGCGGCGCGTGCCGACACCCTGAACCTGTTGCGCGAAGCGGATCTGAGTCAGGCCGGTGTGCTGCATTGCTTCACCGAAGATTGGGACATGGCCAAGGCAGCGCTGGACCTTGGCTACTACATCTCGTTGTCCGGCATCGTCACCTTCCGCAATGCCGATGCCTTGCGCGACGTCGCCAGGCAAGTGCCGGCCGATCGCCTGCTGGTGGAAACCGACTCGCCTTACCTGGCGCCGATTCCGTATCGCGGTAAACCGAACCTGCCGCAGTATGTACGGGAAGTGGCGGAGTTCGTGGCGATGGTGCGAGGTGAAAAGTACGAGCAATTGGCGGAACAGACCACCGCGAACTTCAAGCGTCTGTTCCCATTGGCGCGTCTGTAAGGTCGGGCTTCGGTGGGAGCGGGCTTGCCCCGCGATGACGTTGGTGCAGTCAGCATCGCATCGCGGGGCAAGCCCGCTCCCACCGAAATCGCAGGCAAAAAAAACCCGGGTTCTGGGGGGTGAATCCGGGTTAAGACCATTAGGAGTAAAACAAAGGTACGCGGTCCCTGAGCACCTTTATCGGCGCGCCACTTGGGGGGATGCGCCACGCCAACACCTGAAGTATTGGTCAGGATTGGCGGGCTGCCAGCGGCTATTGCTCGTTTTTTAAACAGATTTGGAATACGGCCACGGCTGCTGAGCACTCATCGCTCTGCAATCTGCCGCACAATTGCCAGAGTTTCGTCGATTACCTGTCTGGGCGTGTAGAAATGCGGGGAAAAGCGCACGCCAGGCCCGCGGGTGATGCAAATCACCTGCTGCTCTTTCAGTAGGTTGTAGGCCTGGGCATTGTCCACTCCGGCAATGCTGAACGAAACGATGCCGGAGCGGCGCTGCGGATCTTCCGGGCTGTGCAGTTGAACACCGGGAATAGCCGCCAGCCCCTCATAGAGCCACTGCACCCGTTCTGCCAGCAGCGCCGATACCTGTTCCATCCCCACTTCTTCCAGCAGCGACAGGCTGGCGTCCAGCGCCGCTGCGCCGAGCATGTTCGGGCTGCCGCATTCAAAGCGCCGGGCGCTGCGGGCCGGCTCCCACTCGGTGCGGGTGTAGTCGCCCATGTGTTCGAGCATGTGCCAACCGTATTCGCTGAGCTTCAGTTGTGGGCGAACCTCGGCGCGGCAATAGAAAACGCCGAGGCCTTCCGGGCCAAGCATCCACTTGTGGCCATCGGCCATGGCGAAGTCGCACTGATAGGCTTGCACGTCGAAGGGCAGGGCGCCCAGTTGCTGAATGGCATCGATGCAGAACAGTACGTTGCGCTCACGGCAACCCAGGCCGAGCCGCACCAAGTCGAGGCGCAGGCCGCTGGCGAACTGTACGGCGCTGATCGCCAGCAGGCGCACGCGCGGACCACAGGCGCCCAGCAGATCGGCTTCCGGATCCTGCCCCTTGAGGCTCACCTGAATCACTTCCACGCCCCGGTCGGCCAAGGCTTCCCAGACGATGCGGTTGGAGGGGAACTCTTCATCGCTGATGACGATCCGGTCACCGGCCTGCCAATCAATACCGAAAGCAACGAACGAAAGGGCCTCTGAGGTGTTCTTGACCAGAGCGATGTCATCGGTCGAGGGTGCGTTGGTCAGGCGCATCAGGCGTTCGCGCAGGCGCTGCTCCATCGCCATCCAGTGCGGATAGTCCCTGGCACCGAGCCAAACGTTTTCGTTGGCAAAGCGCGCAACGGCCTGGCTGGCCCTTCTTGGCCAGGGAGCGACGGCCGCGTGGTTCAGGTAGCGAAGGCCCGGAGCCTGTTCAAACTCATCAAGAAACATAGACATGGTCGGATGATCCGTGCATTTTGGCGCAAGTTAGGCATAATAACCGGCTTCGATTTTGATCCAGTCCTTCTTATGCAGAAAGAACCTCGTAAGGTCCGTGAGTTTCGTCGCCGTGAGCAAGAAATTCTCGATACCGCGCTCAAGCTGTTTCTCGAACAGGGTGAAGACAGTGTCACCGTCGAGATGATCGCTGATGCAGTCGGTATCGGCAAAGGCACGATCTACAAGCATTTCAAATCCAAGGCGGAGATCTACCTGCGCCTGATGCTCGACTACGAGCGCGATTTGAACGAACTGTTGCACTCTGCCGATGTTGATCGCGACAAGGAAGCCCTGTCGCGTGCCTACTTCGAATTCCGCATGCGCGATCCGCAGCGTTACCGCTTGTTCGACCGCCTCGAAGAGAAGGTGGTCAAGGGCAACCAGGTACCGGAGATGGTCGAGGAGCTGCACAAGATCCGTGCCTCCAATTTCGACCGTCTGACCTTGCTGATCAAAGGTCGCATCAGCGAAGGCAAGCTCGAAGACGTGCCGCCGTACTTCCACTACTGCGCTGCCTGGGCGCTGGTGCATGGCGCGGTGGCGCTGTATCACTCGCCGTTCTGGAGCAACGTGCTGGAAGACCAGGAAGGCTTTTTCCAGTTCCTGATGGATATCGGCGTGCGCATGGGCAACAAGCGCAAGCGTGACCCGGACGCCACCGGCAGCTGACCTGTTCAGCAGTCGAACGAAACTACTGGCGTGGCCCCTGCAGGAATATACTCAGGTATGAGGCTTGCAAAAACCTGATTTTTGAGTCAGGTTTTGCAGGCCCGATTCACCCATGCCGGAGTCATCCATGATCGTCGACCGCCAAGGCAGGCGTTTTCGCAATTTGCGTGTCAGCCTGACCGCTGCCTGCAACTATGCCTGCACCTATTGCGTACCGGACGGCAAGCGTCTGGTGGCGGCCCAGGATGAGCTGTCTGCCGAGGCCATGGCCCGCGCTGTGGCCTACCTGATCGAAGCAGCCGGCATCGAGCGTTTGCGCATTACCGGTGGCGAGCCGCTGGTCAGTCCCAAGCTTGAAACCTTTCTGACTTCGGTCGCAGGCCTTGGCCTGGATGAAATCAGCCTGACCACCAATGGCCAGTTATTGTCGCGCAAACTGCCATTGCTGCGTGCGGCGGGTATCCGCCGCCTCAACGTTTCCCTCGATACCCTTGATCCTGATGCTTTCCGGCGTATTGCCCGTGGTGGCGACCTGGCCACTGTGCTCGATGGCATGGAGCAGGCCAGCGCGGCCGGGATGAAAATCAAGGTCAACATGGTGCCGTTGCGCGGACAGAACTTCGATCAGGTGGTGCCGCTGCTCGAGTACTGCCTGGCCCGTGGCTACGAGCTGCGTTTTATCGAATTGATGCGCATGGGCCACCTGGCCCGTGACAGCAATGCCTTCCTGCAGCAGTTCGTCAGCCTCGAGCACTTGCTGCAGTTGATCGGCGAGCGTTACGAATACCTGCAGGCCAATGCGCCGGTGGATGCCACCGCGCTGCGCTATCAGATCCCCGGCCAGGGCTACTTTGGCGTGATCGCCAACGAAAGCGTACCGTTTTGCCGGACCTGTTCACGCTTGCGCCTGTCGTCCACCGGCTGGCTACATGGCTGTCTGTCGTCGAGCAACCGTCACTATATCGGCGACTTGCTCGACAAGCCGCGCCACCAGGCCTTGCCGGCGCTGCAGGGGTTGCTGGTCAAGGCCCTTGGCGACAAGCAGCCGGTGGCATTTTCCGGTGGCGCAACGGTGATGAAAATCATCGGTGGCTAAGACTGGCGCAAAAGCTGCATCTGTCAGCTGTTCGCCGGTTTTCCGTCACCGGCCACTGGAGGATAGATGCGTAGCCTGGTTTTGCTGCTGGCGCTGATGGCGCTGGGCGGCTGTATGAATGTCAGCGATATGGGCGAGGGTGTCCGTTATCACATGAGTGATGCCGGTCTGCTCGATCACAGTGATACCCGCCGTTCGCTGTCGGTGCGCCTGCAGCCTGATTCATTCATTTACATTGGTCAGGGTGCCTTCGTCCCTCCTGGCAAGGGTCCTTATCCACGGCCCAACGTGGTGGCCGAAGAAGCCTTCAAGGGCTTTGTCGAATACTTCCCCATGGTCCGTCGCGCTCAGGGGCCGTTGGGGCTGGAGCAGGCCCTGGTCGAAGCGCGTGGAGTGGGTGCGCATTACTTGCTCTATGCGCGCTTTGCCCGTACCGATGACCGTATCGGCAATGGCGATGAATGGTATGACGAGCAGGCCGTCGACCGTCTGGGTATCGATACCGGTGTGATCCAGTTGATGCTCATCGAAACCAATACCCGCTACCTGATCGATACCACACGGATCAACAGCCGTGGCGGATTGCTGACGTTTCACGACAACACGCCGGAAGATTTGCTAGGGCCGCCGCTTGAGGATTACGCTCGTAGCCTTTTGGGCATGAGTCGTTGAGGAGAGGGTGATGACCGATACCGGCAAGGCCATTGATCTGCTGGCGCAGATTCCCAAGCCCGAAAAGGGGCTGCCACCGGTGCATCTGTGGAACCCGGACTTCTGTGGCGATATCGACATGCGTATCGCCCGTGACGGTACCTGGTACTACCTGGGCACGCCGATCGGGCGCAAGCCGATGGTGCGGTTGTTCTCCACCATCATTCGCCGCGACGGCGACGATTACTTCCTGGTGACGCCGGTGGAGAAGGTCGGCATCAAGGTCGATGATGCGCCATTTGTTGCCGTCAGCCTTGATGTCGAGGGCGAGGGGGAGCAGCAGGTACTGCGCTTCACCAGCAATGTCGAGGATCAGGTCGAAGCAGGCCCCGAGCACCCTTTGCGTTTCGAAATCGATGCGCAGACCCAGGAGCCTTCGCCCTATGTGCACATGCGCAGCAACCTTGAGGCGCTGATCCATCGCAATGTGTTTTATCAGCTGGTGGAGCTGGCCGTACCGCAGCAGATTGCCGGGGAGCAATGGCTGGGGGTCTGGAGCAGCGGCACCTTCTATCCTATTGGTCGCAGCTGATTAGCCTCCGCGTTTTTCCCCGAATTGGCGCTTTTTACCTCGTGGTGGCCGGCATAACCTGCCGCTATTCCCCATCACGAGGCCGTGCCAATGAAACCGCGTCTGTTACCTGTCAGCACCCTGATCGTCGCTAGCCTGTTTACCCTGCCGGGCGCTTGGGCCCATGGTCCGGAGCCGGGCCAGGAGGCGGTCAAGATCCTGCAAGAGCAATTGCCGAGCAATGCCGCTGGCAAGAAAGCCATCATGCTCACGGTCAGTTATGCACCAGGGCAGAAGTCCGTGGCGCATCAGCATCCGGGAGCAGTCATGGCTTATGTGCTCGAAGGCACGGTGGTGTCCCAGCTCAAGGGCGAGCCCAGGCCGGTGACTTACAAGGCGGGTGAGTTCTGGTACGAAGCGCCGGGGTCGGTGCACCTGGTGTCTTACAATGCCAGTGAGACAAAACCGGCAAAATTGCTGGTGTGGTCGCTGGTGGATGAGCAGCGGCCAGTGACCGAGCCTTATCAGCCGTAGGGCTGGGTAAATGCCGAGAGGCTGAAACGAAAAAACCTCCAGTGCTCAACGCAACTGGAGGTTTTTCAAGTGTTTGGCTCCGCGACCAGGACTCGAACCTGGGACCCAATGATTAACAGTCATTTGCTCTACCGACTGAGCTATCGCGGAATCTGTGGCGTATCTTACTGATTGCTAAGGGGAAGTCAAGCCTCCCCCTGGCAAAAAGTCAGTTACAGGACCTCGACGATAGCCTTGGTCACCACATCGATGTTGCTCTGATTCAGGGTGGCCACGCAGATACGACCGGTATCCAGCGCGTAGATGCCGAACTCGTTCTTCAGGCGTGCGACCTGATCGACGCTCAGGCCCGAGTACGAGAACATGCCGCGCTGACGGGCGACGAAGCTGAAGTCGTGCTCAGGTGCCTGGGCCGCCAGCAGCTCAACCATCTGCTTGCGCATGCCGTGGATGCGCTGGCGCATCTCACCCAGTTCCTCTTCCCACATCGCACGCAGTTCCGGGCTGTTGAGCACGGTGGCGACGATGGTGGCGCCGTGGGTCGGCGGGTTGGAGTAGTTGGTGCGGATCACGCGCTTGACCTGCGACAGCACGCGCGCGCTCTCTTCCTTGGACTCGGTGATGATCGACAGCGCACCCACGCGCTCGCCGTACAGCGAGAAGGATTTGGAGAACGAGCTGGAGACGAAGAAGTTCAGGCCCGACTCGGCGAACAGGCGCACGGCGAAGGCGTCTTCGTAGATGCCGTCGCCAAAGCCCTGGTAGGCCATGTCGAGGAATGGCACATGGCCCTTGGCCTTGACCACTTCCAGAACATTTTTCCAGTCGTCCAGGCTCAGGTCGACGCCGGTCGGGTTATGGCAGCAGGCGTGTAGCACGATGATCGAGCCGGACGGCAGGGCGTTGAGGTCTTCGAGCATGCCGCTGCGGTTGACGTCGTGAGTAGCGGCGTCGTAGTAGCGGTAGTTCTGCACCGGGAAACCGGCGGTTTCAAACAGGGCACGGTGGTTTTCCCAGCTCGGGTCGCTGATGGCCACTACGGCGTTTGGCGAAACCTGCTTGAGGAAGTCGGCACCGATCTTCAGCGCGCCGGTACCGCCAACGGCCTGAGTGGTGATAACCCGGCCAGCAGCCAGCAGCGGCGACTCGGCACCGAACAGCAGCTTCTGTACGGCCTGGTCGTAGGCGGCGATGCCGTCGATCGGCAGGTAACCGCGGGAAGCGTGCTGGGCAGCGCGCTGGGTTTCGGCTTCGATCACTGCACGCAGCAGTGGGATACGCCCTTCTTCGTTGCAGTAAACACCTACACCCAGGTTGACCTTGTTGCTACGGGTATCGGCGTTGAAAGCTTCGTTGAGGCCCAGAATGGGGTCGCGTGGTGCCAGCTCGACAGCGGAAAACAGGCTCATTATTACCTTGGCTCTGAATGGAGAGTGGAAGAGGTCCGCACGCTCCAGTCGAATGCACTAGAGCGGTGCACAAACGGGGAGTCAGTATAGTGATACCCATCGGTCACGGCGACAGTCTGACGCAGCTTTTCCTGTTGTTTCGCCGATTATTTTTCGACCGTTAGTCGAATTGACCGGTCCATACTCACATCATTGCGTTGAAACTGGCGTTCGAGAGCCCTAATTCGGTATAAGTACTGTCTATAAATACAGTTGCCAGCGTCTGCGATAAAACGTCGCGATTACACAGAGGTTTGTCATGTCCGAGTTTCAGCTCGTCACCCGTTTCCAGCCGGCCGGCGACCAGCCCGAAGCCATTCGCCTGATGGTCGAAGGCATCGAAGCGGGCCTGGCGCATCAGACCCTGCTCGGGGTGACTGGCTCGGGCAAGACCTTCAGCATCGCCAACGTGATCGCCCAGGTGCAGCGGCCGACCTTGGTGCTGGCGCCGAACAAGACCCTGGCAGCGCAGCTGTACGGCGAGTTCAAGGCATTTTTCCCCAACAATGCCGTGGAGTACTTCGTTTCCTACTACGACTACTACCAGCCCGAAGCCTATGTGCCGTCGTCCGATACCTTCATCGAGAAGGATGCCTCGATCAACGACCATATCGAGCAGATGCGCCTGTCGGCAACCAAGGCGCTGCTGGAGCGTCGCGATGCGATCATCGTTACCACGGTGTCCTGCATCTACGGTCTGGGCAGTCCGGAAACCTACCTGAAGATGGTCCTGCACGTGGACCGTGGCGACAAGCTTGACCAGCGCGCCTTGCTGCGCCGCTTGGCAGACTTGCAGTACACCCGCAACGAAATGGACTTTGCCCGCGCCACCTTCCGTGTGCGTGGTGATGTGATTGATATCTTCCCGGCCGAATCGGACCTCGAAGCCATCCGCATCGAGCTGTTCGATGACGAAGTGGAGAACATTGCCGCCTTCGATCCGCTGACCGGCGAAGTGATCCGCAAGTTGCCGCGTTTCACCTTCTACCCCAAGAGCCACTACGTGACCCCGCGCGAAACCCTGCTTGAGGCGGTGGAGGGCATCAAGGAGGAGTTGCAGCAACGGCTGGAGTACCTGCACAAGGCCAACAAGCTGGTCGAGGCCCAGCGCCTGGAGCAACGCACCCGATTCGATCTGGAAATGATCCTCGAGCTGGGTTACTGCAACGGCATCGAGAACTACTCGCGCTACCTCTCCGGCCGTCCGGCCGGAGCGCCGCCACCGACCCTCTACGATTATCTGCCGGCTGATTCATTGCTGGTGATCGACGAGTCGCATGTCAGCGTTCCGCAGGTCGGGGCGATGTACAAGGGCGACCGCTCGCGCAAGGAAACCCTGGTCGAGTACGGCTTCCGCCTGCCTTCGGCGCTGGACAACCGGCCGATGCGTTTCGATGAGTGGGAAAGCGTCAGTCCGCAGACCATCTTCGTTTCCGCCACGCCCGGGAACTATGAGGCCGAGCATGCCGGCCGGGTTGTGGAGCAGGTGGTGCGGCCGACCGGTCTGGTCGATCCTCAGGTTGAAGTGCGTCCGGCCACCACCCAGGTCGACGACCTGCTCTCGGAAATCCGCAAGCGTGTTGCCGTGGAAGAGCGTGTGCTGGTCACTACCCTGACCAAACGCATGGCCGAAGACCTCACTGATTACCTCGCCGATCACGACGTGCGGGTGCGCTACCTGCATTCGGACATCGACACCGTGGAGCGCGTCGAGATCATCCGCGACCTGCGCCTGGGGACCTTCGATGTGCTGGTGGGGATCAACCTGTTGCGCGAAGGTCTGGACATGCCCGAGGTGTCGCTGGTGGCGATCCTCGATGCCGACAAGGAAGGTTTCCTGCGTTCCGAGCGTTCATTGATCCAGACCATCGGCCGGGCAGCGCGCAACCTCAATGGCCGGGCGATCCTCTATGCCGACAGAATTACCGGCTCGATGGAGCGGGCTATCGGTGAAACCGAGCGTCGTCGTGACAAGCAGATTGCCTTCAACGAAGCCAACGGCATCGTCCCCAAAGGTGTGGTCAAGGACATCACCGACATCATGGAAGGCGCCAACGTGCCCGGCTCGCGCAGCAAGAAGCGCAAGGGCATGGCCAAAGCCGCCGAAGAAAGCGCGCGCTACGAAGCCGAGTTGCGCTCACCTGGCGAGATTGCCAAGCGGATCAAGCTGCTGGAAGAGAAGATGTACCAGTTGGCGCGGGACCTGGAGTTCGAGGCGGCGGCGCAGATGCGCGACGAAATTACTGCTTTGCGCGAGCGTTTACTTACGGTTTGAGGTCCTCATCGCGGGGCAAGCCCGCTCCCACAGTGGGAGCGGGCTTGCCCCGCGATGCGATCAATGAGCTTCCCCTGCCTTCAACCCCAGCGGCAACTTGCGCGTCATCATCACCGCCAGCATGCTGATCGCCAGACCGATACCGACAAAATGGAAGGCATCGTTGTAAGCCATGATCATCGCCTGCTGATGGGTGATTTCACTCAGCTTGCCCAGCGCCGCGCCATCGCTTCCCAGGCGTTCCGAAAGCTGCGCCAGGCGCTCTGCCACCTGAGGGTTGCTCGGCACGACGGACTCACGCAAGTAATCGAAGTACACCTTGGTTCGTGCATCCAGCAGCGTCGCCAGCAAGGCAATGCCAATGGCACCGCCAAGGTTGCGCAGGATGTTGAACAGGCTCGACGCCGAGCCTGCATCCTGAGGCAGGATGTAGCTGGTGGCGATCAACGAGATGGTCACCATGATCATCGGCTGGCCAAGGGCGCGGATGATCTGGATATGGTTGAACTGTTCGCCGGCGAAGTCCGGATTGAGTACCCCGGAACCGAAGCTGGCCAGGCCGAACAGGCCGAAACCCAGGGTGCAGAGAATCTTTGGTGAAATCACCTTCATCAGCTGCGGCACCAGCGGAATCAGAAACAGCTGCGGAATACCCATCCACATGATCACTTCGCCGATCTGCAAAGCGTTGTAGTTCTGGATTTGTGCCAGGTACAGCGGCAGCAGGTAGATCGAGCCATACAAACCCACCCCCATCCCCAGGCTGGCGATACTCGACAGACCGAAATTGCGATTACCGAGAATGCGCAGGTTGATCAGTGGATTGGGTTTGGAAAACTGCAGGATCACAAAGGTGATCAGGCTCACCAGGGCGATGCTGCCGAGGCTGACGATCAGGCTCGACTCCAGCCAGTCCTTGCGATGACCTTCTTCCAGGAACACTTGCAGGCAGCCCAGGCCGACGCCAAGCGTAACAATGCCGGCGTAATCGGTGCTTTTCAGCAGTTCCCAGTGCGATTCTTTCTTTTCCAGGCCATACAGCAGGCCGCCGATCATGATCAGGCCGGGCGGGATGTTGATGTAGAAAATGTACTCCCAGCCCCAGTTTTCGGTCAGCCAGCCACCCAGGGTAGGGCCGATGGAGGGGGCAAAGGTGGCGGTCATGGCAAACATCGCCATGCCTTTGGCGCGATGGTGTTCGGGCAGCTTGATCAGGGTCAGGGTGAACGCCAGGGGAATCAGCGCGCCACCGGTAAAGCCCTGCATGGCGCGGAAGATGATCATGCTCTCCAGGTTCCAGGCCATCGAGCACAGCAACGACGACACCAGAAAGCCCAGCGACACCCACACTGCCAGGCGCCGTGCCGACAGCAACTGCACCAGCCAGGCGGTCAGCGGAATCATGATGATCTCGGCCACCAGGTACGAGGTGGAGATCCACGAGCCTTCCTCGAGGGTGGCCGAGAGGGCGCCCTGGATGTCCTTGAGCGAGGAGTTGGTGATCTGGATGTCGAGCACCGCCATGAAGGCGCCGAGCATCACGCTCATCACCGCGATCCAGTCGCGTCGGCTGGGTTCGCCGACAGGACGGATCAGCGAATCACCGGCCATTGTCGGTAGTGTCCCGGATGTCCACAGTGGCGGTGACCGACATGCCCGGGCGGATCCTGCCGCTCAGCGGGTTGTCGGCGGCGAAGGTCAGCTTCACCGGAATACGCTGTACCACCTTGGTGAAGTTGCCGGTGGCGTTGTCGGGTGGCAGCAGGCTGAACTGGGCGCCGGAGGCGGCGAACAGGCTGTCGACCCGGGCTGCGATCGGCGTGTCGGGATAGCTGTCGAACACCAGTTCGGCGGCCTGGCCAGGCAGCATGCGGCCGATCTGGGTTTCCTTGAAGTTGGCCTGGATCCAGATGTCCTGGTCCGGAACGATCGACAACAGGTAGGCGCCAGCCTGCACCACCTGACCGTTACGGGCGGCACGCTGGCCGATCATGCCGCTGATCGGCGCGTGGATTTCGCTACGGGTCAGGTTCAGCTCGGCCTGGGCCAGTTCGGCACGGGCATTGACGATCTGCGCGTCCAGGCGCTTGATTTCAGCGCTCAGGGCGTTGATCTGCTGACGCTGGCCTTGCAGGTCGGCCTGCGCCTTGCTCACCTGGGAGCGGGCGACGTGGTTCTCTGCCGACAGGGTGGTTACCCGCTCTTCAGAGACAAAGCCCGGTTTGCGCAGGGCCTGAGCACGGTTGAGGTCCAGCTCGGCGCGCCCCAGGGTGGCCTGGTTGGCGGCGACCTGGGCCTGGCCGGCGGCAATCAGGCTGGATTGTTGGGTCAGACGGCTTTCGGCTTGCAGGCGCTCGGCTTCACGGGTGGCGAGGGCGGCGCGGGCGCGTTCCACGGCCAGGCGGAAATCGTCCGGCTCAAGGCGTACCAGCAGATCGCCCTTGGCCACATGCTGGTTGTCCTGAACCAGGACTTCATCGATGCGCGCGCTGAGCTGGCTGGAAACCCGGGTGATTTCACCCTGTACATAAGCGTTGTCGGTGCTCTCGTAGAAGCGTCCTTTGACATACCAGTGGGCGAAAAAGGCGAGGGCGATGAACAGAACCAGGGTCAGGAAAACCAGCAGGCGGCGTTTGAGTTGAGCGGGCATGGGGTACTATCGTTCCAAAAATGTAAGCAAATTTAACCGTGTTTGGATCCACCACCACAAGTGCTGATCGCGCCCATTGCTGGAGCCCGGTGCCTGCTCCCTGTTAACATCCAGCCTTTGATTCATCTCTAGTTCGAGACTCTCATGACCACCGTTCGCACGCGTATCGCGCCTTCGCCTACTGGCGATCCCCACGTCGGCACCGCCTACATCGCCCTGTTCAACTACTGCTTTGCCAAGCAGCACGGCGGCGAGTTCATCCTGCGTATTGAAGATACCGACCAGCTGCGTTCGACCCGCGAGTCCGAACAGCAGATCTTCGACGCCCTGCGCTGGCTCGGCATCGAGTGGAGCGAAGGTCCGGACGTCGGCGGCCCGCATGGCCCGTACCGGCAGAGCGAGCGCGGCGACATCTACAAGCAGTACGCCCAGCAACTGGTCGACATGGGCCACGCCTTCCCGTGCTTCTGCACCGCCGAAGAGCTGGACCAGATGCGTGCCGAGCAGATGGCCCGTGGCGAAACCCCGCGCTACGACGGTCGCGCCTTGCTGCTGTCGGCCGAAGAAGTGCAGCGCCGCCTGGCCGCTGGCGAGCCGCATGTGATCCGCATGAAGGTGCCGAGCGAAGGCGTCTGCGTGGTGCCGGACATGCTCCGTGGCGATGTCGAGATCCCGTGGGACCGCATGGACATGCAGGTACTGATGAAGACCGACGGCCTGCCGACCTACTTCCTGGCCAACGTCGTCGACGACCACCTGATGGGCATCACCCACGTGCTGCGCGGTGAAGAATGGCTGCCGTCGGCGCCCAAGCTGATCAAGCTGTACGAGTACTTCGGTTGGGAACAGCCGACCCTGTGCTACATGCCGCTGCTGCGTAACCCGGACAAGAGCAAGCTGTCCAAGCGCAAGAACCCGACCTCGGTGACCTTCTACGAGCGCATGGGCTTCATGCCGGAAGCGATGCTCAACTACCTGGGGCGCATGGGCTGGTCGATGCCGGACGAGCGTGAAAAGTTCTCCCTGGCCGAGATGGTCGAGCACTTCGACCTGTCGCGGGTTTCCCTGGGCGGGCCGATTTTCGACATCGAGAAGCTGTCCTGGCTCAACGGCCAGTGGCTGCGCGACCTGCCGGTGGAAGAGTTCGCCGCGCGGGTGCAGAAGTGGGCGTTCAACAGCGACTACATGATGAAGATCGCGCCACATGTGCAGGGCAGGGTAGAGACCTTCAGTCAGATCGCACCGCTGGGCGGCTTCTTCTTTGAAGGCGCGCTCAAGCTCGATGCCAAGCTGTTCGAGCACAAAAAACTGTCGGCCGACCAGGTGCGTCAGGTTATCCAGTTGATCCTGTGGAAGCTGGAAAGCCTGCGTCAGTGGGAAAAAGACCGCATTACCGGTTGCATCCAGGCCGTGGTCGAGGCCCTGGAGCTGAAGCTGCGTGATGCCATGCCGCTGATGTTCGCCGCGATCAGCGGCCAGGCCAGCTCGGTGTCGGTACTCGACGCCATGGAAATCCTCGGCCCGGACCTGACCCGCTATCGCCTGCGTCAGGCTCTGGACCTGCTCGGTGGTGTGTCGAAGAAAGAAAACAAAGAGTGGGAGAAGCTGTTGGGCACCATTGCCTGATAACGCTTCTCCAGTGTGGGAGCCGGCCTTGCCGGCGATGGGATCCGCGCAGTGCCAGCTATTGCGCGGTGTCTGGATCGCCGGCAAGGCCGGCTCCCACAGGGTCTCACCCCAGTAAAACCGGGGTGTTTGCCGCAGTGGTACGGTAAGTGTTTGTTATCTCGGAAATTTTTTTTGGATTTTGTTGAAAATTTATTTGACAGGTCTGCAATCCGATCTTAATATGCGCCCCGTCCACAGCGATGAACGAAACGAAACGCGAAGCACCCAGCCAAGCGATTCAGTTCAAAGCGACATTGTGGGGCTATAGCTCAGCTGGGAGAGCGCCTGCATGGCATGCAGGAGGTCAGCGGTTCGATCCCGCTTAGCTCCACCA
>NZ_JBWKNR010000023.1:0-35908 GCF_059415665.1 Pseudomonas sp. GW821-FHT10B02
GCCTTCGGCGTTAGCCGAAGTTGCGAAGCGTAGAGTTGCTTGCAACTCGTAGCTCGCAATGCCCCGTAGCGACACCGGAAGGAGGGAACCCGAAGCGCAGCGTAGGGCCCCTGGTGGGGCGAGACCTTTTGGTTACTTTTGGGGCGTTTGCCAAAAGTGACCCGCCGTAAGGGCGGAAAGGTGACTCAGCGCCACCACCGCCAATGGATATGTACTCAAACCCGAGGGCCTCATCGCGGGGCAAGCCCGCTCCCACTGGTAGTCAACCAGCTCGGGCAAACCGATAAGTAGTCACCCCACACAACACCAACCCCGCCACCGCTAGCGCCCCCCCGACCAGCCCGATATTGCCCAACCCCATGTGCACACTCACCAGACTACCGATCAAAGCCCCCGCCCCGATCCCAATGTTATAAATCCCGGAAAACATCGCCATCGCCACATCCGTCGCATCGGATGCCAGAATCAACACCTTCGACTGCAGCGCCAGACTGAAACACATGATCGAAATCCCCCAGAACACACTCAGGGAACCGAGCCAGGCAAAGTCCCCCGACAACGGCAGCAGCAACGACAGACAGCCCGCCAGCATCGCAATCGCAGCCAGCAGAAACCCGTTGGGAAAACGTTCACTGTAGCGACTGAACAGCACCGACCCGAACACCCCGGCCCCGCCAAACAGCAACAGCAGCACCGTCGTCAGCTCGCCACCAATCTGCGCGACATTCAAGGCAAACGGCTCGATATAACTGTAAGCGGTAAACTGCGCAGCAATCACCAGCGCCACCAACCCATACACCGTCACCAGCGCCGGGCGCTTGAACAGCACCGGCACACTGCGCAACGACCCTGAATTCTGACTGGGCAACAGCGGCAGCGACCTGACCAGCCAAACAAGGGTCGCCAACGCCACCCCGGCAATCGCCAGAAAGGTGATCCGCCAACCCAGCGCCTCGCCCACTACCCGCCCCAATGGAATACCCATCACCATCGCCAGCGTCGTACCGGTCGCCAGCAGCCCCAGCGCCTTGGCCTGCTGCCCTGGCGGTGCCACCCGCACCGCCAGGGAGGCCGTAATCGCCCAGAACACCGCATGCGCCAAGGCAATCCCGATCCGGCTGAACAACAGCATGGCGAAACTCTGCGCCATCCACGACAGCAAATGGCTGACGATAAACAGCACAAAGACAATGATCAGCAGCTTGCGCCGCTCGACATTGCGCGTCAGCAGCATCATCGGCAGCGACGCCAGGGCCACCACCCAGGCATAGATCGTCAGCATCAGGCCGACCTGGGCAGTGGACATGTCGAAACTGCTGCCAATGTCACTGAGCAAGGCCACCGGCACAAACTCGGTGGTATTGAAGATAAAGGCCGCCAGGGCCAGGGCGATCACACTGAGCCAGCTGCCGGCTCGCGCATCCACGGGGGTATTCATCGGTGGGGGTGTTACTCCAGATCGTTTGCAGACGCCAGGCAAAACATTGCGCCCAGCCTGAAGCACCCATGCCCGTCGGGCCTGAGTGGAAGCGTGTGCGCTGAGGAATTGGTTATAAGTATGCGGGGTATCGCTTGCTGCCAAGGATAGTACGTCAGGCCCCGGCCAGTCACAACCGCGCCGCAGACGATTGGCCTGGCGCACGAGGGCAGATTTCAGCGGCGCTGCTACACTGAATTCGCCGAAAGGAGGATTGCACCATGTCCGAAAAAGACATCACCACGCTACTGACCCTGATCGACCACCGGCAAGCCACGCTGGCCTCGGCCTGCAAGGAAATTGCCGACTGGATCGACCGTCAGGGCGACGTACCGGTCGCCGGCCGCATCCGCGCCAGCCTCAAGGCGGTGGAAGCCGACGAAGCCCTGGTCAAGAAAACCCTGACATCGCTGAAGGTTGACCGTCCCCTGCCGCGTTTTCGTTGAGTAACGGCTGCAGGCTCGAACGGATTGCCGAGACATTCGCGAAGTCACCCGCTCTGACATAAGCTCAATCAGGCTTCATGGCTGTGCTGCCGCGTGTTCCCACTCTCACGAGGTCTCGTCATGCGTAACCTATTGCTTGTCGCACTGCTCGTCGCCAGCCCGCTGGCACTCGCCAAAACCGAATGCACCACTGCCGACAAGAGCCAATGGCAGGATCAGGCCAAGTTTCAGGAAGGCCTCAAGGCTCAAGGCTATGACATCAAGAAGTTCAAAGTAACCGATGGCAACTGCTACGAAATCTACGGCTGGAACAAGGATAAGCAAAAGGTCGAGATCTACTTCAACCCCGTCGATGGCAAAGTCGTGAAGTCAGAAATCGAGGACTGAGGTGAGCAACGACACCCTGCGCCTCTGGGATCCTTTAGTACGGTTCTGTCACTGGTCGCTGGTGCTGGCCTTTGTCGGCGGTTATTTCTTTACCGAAGAAGGTGATGGCTGGCACCGCTGGCTGGGGTATTACGCCGTGGCCATTGTGCTGACTCGTACTGTCTGGGGTTTCGTCGGCACGCCGGCAGCGCGCTGGAAAGACTTCTGGCCGACGCCGGCGCGGCTGAAGCGGCATCTGCATGCCCTGTTCAACGGCGAGGACTACCACCGTCTGGGGCACTCCCCTCTCGGCGCACTGGTCATGGTGCTGATGCTGGCGCTGATGTTCGGCCTGGGTGTGAGCGGGTTTCTGCTGGAGGAAGTGGATTATTTCTGGGGCGAAGATCTGCCGCGGGATATCCATGAGTACATGGCCAACACCTTGCTGGCGCTGGTCTGTGTGCATATCACCGCGGCCGTGATCGAAAGCCTGCGCCTGAAGGAAAACCTGCCGTTGTCGATGATCACCGGCAGGCGTCGCAAGCGTTAGCCTCAGAAACGGTAGTTGGTGCTCAACTCCAGGGTGCGAGGCGCGCCCGGTGTGATCAGGTCAACCGAACCATGGGCCGAGGCATAGTAGTCACGGTCAAACACGTTGCGCAGGCGCAGCGCCGCGTCCCACTTCGGCTGGTTGTACAGCAAGGCTGCATCCACAGTGGTGTACGACGGCATCACCACCACGTTGTCCAGCGAGGTGTAGCGCTCATCCACATAGTTGGCGCCCATGCCCACTCGCCAGGTTTCGCTCAGCGAACGCACCAGCCACAGGTTGGCGCTGGTGCGCGGGGTCAGGGTCGGCGTCTGGCCTTCGTTCGGCACACCATTGGTTTTGCTGTTGGACTTGGTGATTTCCGCATCGAGGAAGGCGAAGCCACCATACACCTGCCATTTGTCCGTCAGCTGACCACTGACCGTGGCCTCGAAACCATCGGTACGCTGCTCACCCGCCAGCACCAGATTGGCCGGGTTGGCCGGATCGGTGGTTTTCATGTTGGTGCGTTCCAGGCGGAACAGCGCAGCGGTCACCGCCAGGCGACTGTCGAGCAGATCCCACTTGGCGCCCACCTCATAGTTGGTGGTTTCCTCTGGTTCCAGGCCCTGGTTGCCGGTGCTCAAGGCGAACACTTCGGAAGACGGCTGGTAGGAACGGCTCACCGACACGTAGTAGGACTGGATCTGATCCGGCTGGTACACCAGGCCGACGCGTGGGCTCCAGGTGGTGTCGGTACGCGACAGCTCGGCGCCCTTGAGGTCATCGTCATACTCCTGGTCGAAGACGTCGTAGCGCACCCCGACCAGGGCCTTCCACTGCGGCGCCAGTTCGATCAGGTCCTGCACATAGAAACCTGCAGTGTCCTGGGTAGTGGTGCCTTTGGCGGTCTGCTTATTTGCCTGAAACGGCACATCCACCAGGCCATCACGGAATACCGGCACCTGGGCCACGTTGTTCTGGCTGAACACCGACTGGTCCTTGACTTGGCGACCGAGTTCCACACCGTACAGCAGGTTGTGGTTCATCCCGGCCAACTGCGCCTGGTGCTTGAGTTCGGTCTGGTTGAACCAGCCGTCTTCAGTGCGCTGCACGTTGCCGCGGTTCAACTTGACCAGCAGTTCGCCATTGCTGCCGGTGACAAAGCGCGTGGGGCTGGAGTCAGCCAGGGTGTTATTGCGGTCCAGGTCGTAGTGGTAGTAACGGCTGGTATTGCTCAGGGTGAAGTCGTCGTTCAGGCGATAATCGACACCTGCGGTAAAGGAGAAGACTTCGCTACGGGCGTAGTCATCGTCTGGATCGGCAGCGCCGAAACGCTTATCACGGTCGACATCCACCGGACGATCGCCCAGGGCCGGAATACCAAAATCGATCAGGCGCTTGTCATACAGGTAGGTGGCTCCCACGGTCAGGTCGAGGTCGTCGGAGAGCTTGAAGTAAGCGGTTGGCGCAATGGCCTTGCGGTCAATGTAGCCGTCATCGCGGAAGGTGTCGCTGTCTTCCAGGGCCCCGGTAATACGGAACGCTTTGTCGCCCTGCTGTTGGTCGGCCCAACCGGCATCGAACTGGGTGCGGCGTTTGCCTTCGCTGTCGAAGCTCACCCCGACTTCCTGTACCGGGCTGAAGTTGGGCTTTTTGCTCACGCTGTTGATCAGGCCGCCGGACGATCCACGCCCGTACAGCACCGCCGCCGGGCCCTTGACCACTTCCACCCGCTCGACGTTGGAAAGGTCACGGTAGTACAGCGCATCGTCACGCAGGCCATCGACATACATGTCGCCAATGGCGCTGAAACCACGAATGGTCACCTGGTCGCGCTGGCCGTCGCCGTTGGACAGGCCAATACCGGGCACGTTCTTGAGCACGTCTTCCATCGACTGCGCGCCCTGATCCTTGATCACACTTTGCGGCACGACGTTGACCGTCTGCGGAATGTCGCGCAGCGGTGCATCGATCTTCAGTGCGGTTTTGCTTTCACTGGCCTTGTAGCTCTGCTCTTCGTAACTGCTGTTGACCGAGGTCGCCGGAATGGCCAGGGTTTCGGCCTGCAGCGCTGGAGCAACCAGCACGCTCAGCACAGAAAGGGAAGCCGGGCGAATACGCGAAAGTGCCACCATGAATTCCTTGTTTGTAAAGATTGTAAAGAAGGACGTAAATGGTAACGATTTGTAAATGAGAAGAGAATACTAATGCGACGCAATATTTTGATAGCGCGCACAAAAAAGCCAGGCTGCCGTCCTTGACAGCAGCCTGGCTTTAGCAAGCCGGTTAACGCACGATCAATGCATGTGCTCGTGACCGTGCATGGCTTCGGCATTCAGGGCACGTACTGGCGCCTTGACCTCAAGGGTCTGCTTCTGGCCCTTGGCGTCTTCAATCACCAGGGTCAGGGGCACCTGCTCGCCTTCCTTGATCTGCTGCTTGAGCTTCATCAGCATCACGTGATAACCGTTGGGGTCGAGGCTGACCGCCTTGCCGGCGGGCAAATCGACGCTGTGCACCTGCTTCATGCCCATGACATCGTTATCCATGGTCATCTGGTGCACCTGGACGATTTCGGCCACCGGCGACTGCACATCCACCAGCTTGCTGTCGCTGCTGGCGGTGAGGGTCATGAAGGCGCCGGTCGATTGCTGGTGCGGCACAGTGGCACGCACCCAGGCGTCTTTGACGCTGGTGTCGGCCATGGCTGGCAGTGCCAGGCCAATCAGGGCCAGCGCGGCCAGGGTGCGTTTGAACGGTTGGGCTGAATTGCGCATCAACATACCTCCATGACCGTGAGCAGATCTTCCGTACACTCTTTGGCGGTCAGTGAATGGGACAACCCCAGGCGCAACTGGCCACGGGAATCGAAGACGTAACTGGTCGAGGTGTGCGAGATGGTGTAAGTGTCGCCACTGGGCACCTTCTCGTAGAACACACCGAATTCCTTGGCGGCCGCGGCAGTCTCTTCGAGAGTACCGGTCAGCGCTACGAAGGAAGGGTCGAAGGCCTTGACGTAGGCATCGAGCACCTCGGGGGTGTCGCGTTCCGGGTCGAGGCTGATGAACACCACCTGCAGGAAACCGCCATCGCGGCCCATCAGCTTCTTGATCTGTGCCGCGCGCGCCAGGGTGGTCGGGCACACCGCCGGGCACTGGGTGAAGCCGAAGAACACCATCGGCATCGAGCCCCAGAAGCTGGACAGCGTACGTGGGTTGCCCTGGGTGTCCTTGAGTTTGAAGGAGCGGCCGAGGATCTTGTTGCTCATGTCCTTGCCGTATTTGAAATCGAGCGCACCACCGGAGCGGGGGTCGCAACCTGCCAGAACACCGAGGCTCAGCAGGCTGATCCCGGCCATGACCTGGCGCCGGGTCAGTAAATCAGTCATGTAACCATCCTTTCGGGAAGGTGTTGCGCCTCGCGCACGAGGCCTGTCGAGAAAGCGCGACATTTTGTCATGGGGGTCTGCCAAGGTTCCAGCATCTATCGCCCCGTACGTCTGTATCCCTTTATTTTCGGGGTGCGGCCCGTTGTCGCAGAATGTGACAAGAACCTCAATCGGACTGCTAAGCACTTTTCGTTGCCGGAAAGCTTACCGCTATCGCTATATATTTTTGTATATTGCGATGCTCACGATCAGGCCGGGCGAGTACGCAGATGGAAAACATGCGGTATCAGGACCCTGCCGACACGGCAGGCGGCGCACTTTACGTCAGCGATAGACAGGCGGAGAAAAAACCCAATGAGCCGGGCCGGCGCAACCGCGCGCTGATTTTGCGCGTCGCCGCCAAAGCCTTTGCCCGCAAGGGCTTTGCCGCCACCACCTTGAGCGAAGTGGCCGAGCTCAGCGGCTTGCCCAGGGCCAACGTCGCCTACTACGTCCACTCCAAAGAAAACCTCTATCAACAGGTGCTCGACAGCGTCGCCCAGCGTTACCTGGATGCCTTTGCTCATTTGCGCCCGGCAAACGACCCGCTTGAGGCCGTAGATCGGCTGATTCGCGCCAAACTCAGAATCATCCGGACCCGGCCCTGGGCGGCTCGGGTCTTTGTTGCCGAGATGATGCACGGCGCCCGGCACCTGCCCGCCGCTCACGCCCAGCGCCTGCAGGACGAAATCCAGCAGGGCGTGGCATGCCTGCAGCAGTGGATCGACGATCGCCAACTAGCTGCCGTCGACGCCCGCCACCTGCTGATCAGCCTGTGGGCCACCACCCAGGCGTATGCCAACTTCGGCGCACACCCGAGCGCCGACGGCTGCACAGGCAAAACACGCGATGCCGAGCTGGACAGCGCGGTCGCCAGCATCACCCGCCTGGTGTTGCACGGGGTATTACCCGGTTGAGCGCAGCATGCCCTGACAGACAGCCTTGATCTCCATTACCATATCGGCCTTCGGGCGCAGCCCCTTCTGCGCCCAACCGATTAAGTCCATGCCATGCCTTTCGAACTTAGCGTAGATCTGACCACCCTCGCCATTCTCGCCGCCGTTGCCTTTGTTGCCGGATTCATCGACGCCATCGCCGGTGGCGGTGGCCTGTTGACCACCCCCGCCCTGCTCACCGCCGGCATGCCGCCACATCTGGTACTGGGCACCAACAAACTCAGCTCGACCTTCGGCTCGGCCACCGCCGGTTTTACCTATTACCGGCGCAAACTGTTCCACCCGGAGCAGTGGCGCCACGCACTGGGCGGCACTTTTGTCGGCGCCCTGATCGGCGCGGTGGTCGCGCACTACCTGCCGGCTGAGTGGCTGAACAAGATGCTGCCGGTGATCGTCTTCCTCTGCGGGGTCTACCTGCTGTTCGGCGGCACGCCCAAGGCGCCGCTGGATGCCGATGTGCCGGTGAAGAAGAAATGGCAACTGCCCCAGGGCCTGACCCTGGGTTTCTATGATGGTGTGGCCGGGCCTGGTACCGGTGCGTTCTGGACCGTCAGCACCCTGCTGCTCTACCCCATCGACCTGGTCAAGGCCAGTGGTGTGGCACGCAGCATGAACTTCGTCAGCAACGCTGCGGCCTTGTCGGTGTTCATCTTTTCCGGGCAGGTCGACTGGCTGGTCGGCTTGTCGATGGGTTCGGCACTGATGGTCGGCGCCTTTTTCGGCGCGCGTACCGCCATCAGTGGCGGCAGCAAGTTCATCCGCCCGGTGTTCATCACCGTGGTCCTGGCCCTGACCGTGCGCCTAGCGTGGCAGCACTGGTTCGGCCAGGCCTAAGCGCCGCGCCACATAGAGGTCGATCAGGTACCGGGCAATCGAGCGCCCCGCCGGCAACGGCGGCAGCGCATCGACCCGGAACCACTGCGCATCTTCGATCTCATCCGCCTGCATGACAATCTCGCCCCCGGCGTACTCGGCATGAAAACCGAGCATCATCGAATGCGGGAACGGCCAGCACTGGCTACCGACGTACTGGATGTTCTGCACCTCGATCGCCACCTCTTCGCGCACCTCGCGCACCAGGCAGTCCTCGGCCGACTCGCCGGGCTCGGCAAAACCCGCCAGGGTGCTGTAGACCCCGGTGACAAAGCGCGGTGAGCGCGCCAGGAGAATTTCGTCGCCGCGAGTGATGAGCACGATCATGCTCGGCGAAATACGCGGGTAGCTGCGCAGGTCACAGGGCTGGCAGTACATCGCCCGCTCCAGGTGGATCTGGCTCATGGCCTGGCCACAACTACCGCAGAACCGGTGCTCGCGGGCCCAGGTGGCGATCTGCGCCGCATAGCCGAGAATCTTGTAGGTGTCGAAGTCGCCTTCGAGCATGAACTGACGCAACCCGCGCCAGCTGCAACCGGCCAGCGCTTGCGGCTGGCGCAGTTCAAGCAGGTACACCGGCTGACCATCGAAATGGCCGATACCGTGCTCGAACAGCACGTCCAGTTCCTGACGCTTGAGCCAGTCGCGCGGGAACAGCGCACCGTTGTCGTCAACCAGGAAACCCTCGCTGCAGCGCGCGACCGCCCAGCCGCCAGCGAGGTTTGTGTCCAGTACCGCGGTGGTCCAACGCACAGCCATGTTCCGGTTCCTTGCGCGGGCCCGCCGCTGCAATCAGTCGGCGAACTCGGGTTTCTGTTTGCTCATGTGGGCGGCAACGGCCACCCGCAGATCGGTGGATTGCAACATGGCAGCGTTCCAGGTGGCAATGTACTCCAGGCCATCGTCGATTCGGTGATCGCGCATATAGCTGAGCATTTCCTTGGTACCGGCCACGGCAATGGGGGATTTTCCCGCAATTTCAGCGGCAATGGCAAAGACTCCTTCGAGCAATGCCTGATGGTCATCGTAGACCCGATTGACCAGGCCGATGCGCTGCGCCTCTTCAGCTTCGACAGTACGCCCGGTGTAGGCCAGCTCGCGCATGATGCCATCGCCGATGATGCGCGGCAGGCGCTGCAGCGTACCGACGTCGGCCGCCATGCCCATGTCGATTTCCTTGATCGAGAACTGTGCGTCGCTGCTGCAGTAGCGCATGTCGCAGGCCGAGACCAGGTCGATGGCGCCACCGATGCAGTAGCCCTGGATCGCTGCCAGCACCGGCTTGCGGCAGTTGTCCACGGCATTGAACGAGGCCTGCATGCGCAGGATGGTGCGGCGCAGCAGGCGCGCATTACGGCCGACGTCCTTGCCCAGTTCATTGGCCAGCGACGCCAGCATCATCAGGTCGATGCCGGCGGAGAAGTGTTTGCCGGCGCCGCTGATGACCACCGCGCGGACCGCATCGGTGTCATCGATCCATTTGAAGATCTCGACGATTTCGCTCCAGAACGGCGCGTTCATCGCGTTGTACTTTTCCGGGCGGTTGATCTGCACGTGGGCGATGTTGTCGTTGAGTTCGACCTTGAATGCCTGGTACTCAGTCACAGTGCTCTCCTTGAAGGCGGCGAGGATAATCGCAGGACTATAACAAGGCACCCGCATCGCCGAAGGCCGCGCTTGTGCCAAAACCGGGACTTTTACCTTGATCTGAGCGCCTGTATCCGGCACCTTGCGCTCCTGTTGAATTATTAGGATACATTTACATGTCCCGCTCCCTGGCCGGCGCCCTGGCCCATAACTTCCTCGGGCAATCGCCCCGCTGGTACAAGGCCACCCTGTGCCTGTTCCTGCTGCTCAACCCGTTGCTGCTGATCACCCTCGGGCCGGTGGTCACCGGTTGGGTGCTGGTGATCGAGTTCATCTTTACCCTGGGCATGGCGCTCAAGTGCTACCCGTTGATGCCGGGTGGCCTGCTGGTGGCCGAGGCCCTGGTGCTGGGCATGACCACGCCCCAGGCGCTGTATGACGAGCTGCAGCACAATTTCCCGGTGATCCTGCTGCTGATGTTCATGGTTGCCGGCATCTATTTCATGAAGGATCTGCTGCTGTTCGTGTTCTCGCGGATTCTCCTCGGGGTGCGCTCCAAGGCGTTGCTGGCCTTGCTGTTCTGCTTTCTTTCGGCCTTTCTCTCGGCGTTTCTCGATGCCTTGACCGTTACCGCGGTGATCATCAGTGCGGCGGTGGGTTTCTACTCGGTGTACCACCGGGTCGCCTCGGGCACCAACCCGCGGGAAGAGTCGAACCTCGATAGCGATCACAACATCGCCCAACTGCAACGCGACGACCTGCAACAGTTTCGCGCCTTCCTGCGCAGCCTGCTGATGCATGGCGCTGTCGGCACCGCGCTGGGTGGTGTCTGCACCCTGGTGGGCGAGCCGCAGAACCTGCTGATTGGCCACGAGATGGGCTGGCACTTCGGCGACTTCTTCCTCAAGGTTGCCCCGGTGTCGTTGCCGGTGCTGGCCGCCGGCCTGGTGACCTGTGTGGTGCTGGAGAAGCTGCGCTGGTTCGGCTACGGCACCCTGCTGCCAGACAACGTGCGCCAGGTGCTGGCCGCTTATGCCGCTGAAGACGATGCCCAGCGTACTTCGCAGCAACGTGCTGCGCTGCTGGTACAAGGCCTGGCCGCACTGATCCTGATTGTCGGCCTGGGCCTGCACATTGCCGAGGTGGGCCTGATCGGCTTGCTGGTGATCGTGCTGATCACCGCCTTCACCGGCATCACCGACGAGCACCGCCTGGGCCGTGCCTTCCAGGACGCCATGCCGTTCACCGCGCTACTGGTGGTGTTCTTTGCAGTGGTTGCGGTGATTCATGACCAGCAACTGTTCACCCCGCTGATCCAGTGGGTGCTGGCGCTGCCGACTGATCAGCAACCGGGCATGCTGTTCATTGCCAACGGCTTGCTCTCGGCGATCAGCGACAACGTGTTCGTCGCCACCATTTACATCACCGAGGTCAAACAGGCGTTCCTCAATGGCCATATGAGCCGCGAGCACTTTGAGACCCTGGCCGTGGCGATCAACACCGGCACCAACCTGCCGAGCGTGGCGACCCCCAATGGCCAGGCAGCTTTCCTGTTTCTGCTGACTTCGGCGATTGCACCGCTGATTCGCCTGTCATACGGGCGGATGGTGTGGATGGCCTTGCCTTACACCGTAGTGATGGGCGGGTTGGGCTGGTGGGCGGTGACTTACTGGCTGTAACGGCATCGCAAGGACCACTGCTTTTTGTGGGAGCCAGCCTTGCTGGCGATGCCCGGCGCCGCCGGGCCAGGGCCGCTTAGCGGCCCATCGCCGGCAAAGCCGGCTCCCACATTGGCCGGCACTCCTGGCTTTTCCATCAACCTATCGGGTGCCACACCCGCCGATCGCGGGCCAGCAACTCGTCAGCCGCCGCCGGGCCATCGTCTCCGGCGGCATAGGGCTGAACCTCCCCACCCTCCTTCCACGCATCGAGAAACGGCTGCACTGCACGCCAGCCGTTCTCGATGTTGTCGGCGCGCTGGAACAGCGTCTGATCCCCGGTCAGGCAGTCATAGATCAGGGTCTCGTAACCCGTCGAAGGCTGCATCTTGAAGAAGTCCTTGTAGGCAAAACCCAGTTCGATGTTCTCCATCGCCAGCGCCGGCCCCGGGCGCTTGGCCTGCAGGTCGAACCACATCCCTTCGTTTGGCTGGATCTGGATACGCAGGTAGTTGGGCTGCAAGCGCTCGACCTCGGTATCGCGAAACTGCGCATACGGCGCCGGCTTGAAGCAGATGGCGATCTCCGTGTCGCGCACGCTCATGCGTTTGCCGGTGCGCAGGTAAAACGGCACACCGACCCAGCGCCAGTTGTCGATCATGACCTTCAACGCCACATAGGTTTCGGTCTGGCTGTCTGGATCGACCCGCGGCTCTTCGCGGTAACCGGGCAACTGTTTGCGCCCCTGCTTGCCAGCGGTGTACTGACCACGCACCGAGTTCTTCAGCGCCATGGTCTTCGACCAGGGCCGGATGGCGCCGATGACCTTGGCTTTCTCGCTGCGCACTGGGTCGGCACCGAACGCCGCCGGTGGTTCCATCGCGACCATGGCCAGCAACTGGAACAGATGGTTGGGCACCATGTCGCGCAGGGCACCGGTGCTGTCATAGAAGGCGCCACGGCTTTCCACGCCGACGGTCTCGGCCGCGGTGATCTGTACGTGATCGATGTAATGATTGTTCCAGAACGCTTCGAAGATACCGTTGGAGAAGCGGCTGACGAGGATGTTCTGCACCGTCTCCTTGCCCAGGTAGTGATCGATACGGTAGATCTGCTTTTCGCTCATGACCTTGAGCAGGCAGGCGTTGAGCGCCTCGGCGCCGGCCAGGTCCGAGCCGAAGGGTTTTTCCACCACCACCCGGCGAAAGCCTGCGTTTTCATCGAGCAGCCCGGCTGCGCCCAGGCGCTGGACGACCTCGCTGAAAAAGCGTGGCGAGGTAGCCAGATAAAACACCGCATTGGCGCTGGGGTTCTTCTCGATGCGCCGGGCAATGGCCTGATAGGTGGCGTCGTCGAGGAAGTCACCGGTCTGGTAACCGATGCGCTTGGCCAGCCGGCTCCAGTGCTTTTCATCCAGGCAGTTGGCGCCCTGGCTGGCTTTGTCGCGCTCACGCATGAAAGCTTCCAGGCGTGCGGCGAATTCGGCGTCGCTGGCGGCGTTGTGGTCCACCCCGACGATACGCAGGTTTTTATCCAGCAACCCGTCGCGGCTCAAGTTGTAAAGGGCCGGCATCAACAGGCGCTTGACCAGGTCGCCATTGGCGCCGAACAGAAACAGGGTGCAAGGTGGCGCAGCTTCGATCGGTATATGGCTCATTCGGCTTTCTTCTCGACGTGACCACCAAAGCCAAAGCGCATGGCCGAGAGCATCCGGTCGGCATAAGTACCCTGTTGCTGGCGTGAGCGAAAGCGCGCGAACAAGGCGCTGGACAGCACCGGTACGGGAACCGCCTGCTCCACTGCGGCATCGATGGTCCAGCGGCCTTCGCCACTGTCGGCCACCGAGCCGCTGTAGCCGCCGAGCTGCGGGTCGGCGACCAGCGCGTCAGCGGTCAGGTCCAGCAACCAGGAAGTGACCACGCTGCCGCGGCGCCAGACTTCGGCGATCTCGGCGACATCCAGATCAAAGCGCTGCTCGACCGGCAAAGCCTCGCTGCCCTTGCTCTTGAGAATGTCGAAGCCTTCGGCATAGGCCTGCATCAAGCCGTACTCGATGCCGTTATGAATCATCTTCACATAATGTCCGGCACCGGCAGGACCGGCATGGATGTAGCCCTGCTCGGCTCGTCCGGCCGGGCCGTGGCGCCCGCGGGTACGGGGAATGCTGCCGACGCCGGGCGCCAGGGTGGCGAACAGTGGATCGAGGCGCTCGACGACTGCTTGCTCGCCACCGATCATCATGCAGTAGCCACGTTCCAGGCCCCAGACACCGCCCGAGGTGCCGACATCAATGTAGTGCAACTGACGTTTGCCCAAGTCCGCAGCGCGGCGGATGTCGTCCTTGTAGAAGGTGTTGCCGCCATCGATGATCACATCGTCGGCGTCGAGCATGTCAGCCAGCTGAGCGATGGTCTGCTCGGTCGGCTCGCCGGCTGGCAGCATCACCCAGACCGCTCGCGGTTTTTTCAGTTTGGCCACCAGCGCGCCAAGGTCGTGCGCGCCATTGGCGCCCTCTTCCTCCAGTGTTTTCACGGCGCTGTGGTCGCGGTCATGCACCACCGTACTATGGCCGCCACGCATCAAGCGTCTTGCGATATTGCCGCCCATGCGGCCCAGCCCCACGATTCCCAGTTGCATGTGCCGATGCTCCCATGACTGTTGAAAATGGACCGTTCAGGCCTTCAAGGTTAGTCCAGCCTGCGAGTGCTTGGTTCATCGACGAGCGGCAAGACAGCGAGAAACAAAAAAGTTCCCATACCGGCGAAAAGAATTCAGAATCGCGCCCGACCGAGCGGCTACGCTTGTAACAAATCCCAGCCCTTCGCGAGGTATGCAATGGCCACCCTTCTACCGAAAATGCCGCCCCAGACCCTCTACGTGACGGTACACCGGGATGAACTGCGTCGTTTGCGCGAAGAACGCGACCGCCTCCAGCAGCAAGTGGCGCAGTTGAACCAGCAATTGCAGCAAGCCCAGGCGGGCAATCCAGCCACACTCGCTTGAATCACCTCTGAAGTTGTCGAGAGCGCTTTGCTGCCATGCAGCGAAGCGCCTTCTGTGTCTGTGCAGTTTGTGCAACGCCGATTCTCCCCCCCCCGCCGTTATCAACCAGATACCTCCCAGCAAGCATCGAGCCGTCCGGCAAAAAATGCCCAGTGTTCTCCTGCCTGGAAGCAAAGTGACCAACGGGTCACATTTTTCACAATTTGTCTCCTACACTCAGTATTCGGCCACGAGATTGTCCGGAAAATACGACAGAAAAAAGTCGAACTTTCTGAAATCGCAGTAGGTCAGCAAGTTATGAGGCCTACATTTCCGGGCATCCGGACGAGGCCTAAACACCCCATTTCGCTTCACCACGCCGTCGGCTGGATCGCCGCATCGCGTAGCGCTTGCGCGCAAGGTTTACGGGCATGGACGCAAGGTTGCTTCCACACACAGAGAGACGCTTAGCAGACACACAACAACGGGTGCCCACACCCGCCACATAGGGACGGAGAGAAGTATGATCAGTGCCGCTGTCGAACCTCATGTAGAGCATTTCACCCCGGACAACCGTGCGCCTGTGAGCACGGACTTCAACACGACAGCCAAGGCACCCGGCGCCGATTCCCGGCACAATCCGAACAAGCGCAAAGTCTTGTTCGTCACTTCGGAAATCGCCGACCTGGTCAAGACCGGCGGCCTGGGCGACGTATCCGCCGCTCTGCCGCGAGCAATGCGCCATCTGCATGATGTACGCGTGTTGATCCCCGGTTACCCGCAGGTACTGGAAAGCGAAAACCCCATTCACCTGGTCGGCGAACTGGGTGGTCATGCGGCATTGCCGCCGTGCAAGATCGGGCGCATGGACCTGGCCGACGGCCTGGTCATCTATGTACTGATCTGCCCGGAACTGTATCAACGCGAAGGCACTCCCTATGGTGCCAACAACGGCCGTGACTGGCCGGACAATCACATTCGCTTCGCCCGCCTGGGCCTGGCCGCCGCCGAGATCGCGGCAGGTGAAGGCATGGTTCACTGGAAGCCCGACCTGGTCCACGCCCACGACTGGCCCGCAGGCCTGGCACCGGCCTACATGCACTGGCGCGGCCTGCAAACCCCTACCCTGTTCACCATTCACAACCTGGCTTATCAAGGTGTGGTCAGCCGCGCCTGCTGCCCGGAACTGGCGATTCCCGCCCATGCCCTGCAGCAGGAGGGCATGGAGTTCTACGGCAAGCTGTCGTTCCTCAAGGCCGGTCTTGCCTACTCCAGCCACATCACCACGGTCAGCGCCACCTACGCCCGGGAAATCACCACCCCTGCCTTCGGCTGCGGTCTTGACGGTTTTCTCGGCAGCAAGGCGCAACAAGGCCTGCTCAGTGGCATTCCCAACGGCATCGACGAAAGCTGGGATTCGGCCAGCGACCCGCACCTGGCTCACCCCTTCAGCCTCAATGACTGGGACGGCAAGGCGGTCAACAGCCGTCAGGTGCGCGAGCTGTTCGAGCTCAAACCTTCCAACGGGCCGCTGTTTGCCGTGGTCTCCCGCCTGGTCTACCAGAAAGGCCTGGACCTGACGCTGGGGGTGGCCGACTACATTGTCAGCCAGGGTGGCCAGATCGCGATCATCGGGCGTGGCGAACCGGAAGAAGAACAGGCCATGCGCGAACTGGCCCTGCGTCACCCCGGCCAGATCGGCGTGCGTATCGGCTTTAACGAGACCGATGCCCGGCGCATGTTCGCCGGCAGCGATTTTCTGCTGATGCCGTCGCGCTACGAGCCTTGTGGCCTGAGCCAGATGTATGCGCAACGCTTCGGCTCGCTGCCGGTCGCGCGCAACACCGGCGGCCTGGCCGACACCATTGAAAACGGTGTCACCGGCTTTCTGTTCGACGAGTCCACGGTCGAAAGCTACCGCGAGGCGCTCAGCCGGGCCTTCTATGTGTACGGCAAAAAAGACCTGCTGGGCGCCATGCGCTGCCTGGCCATGACCCAGCCGTTCAACTGGTGCCAGGCGGTGGAACCCTATGCGCGGTTGTACGAGGAACTGGTCGAGCGGGCGCAGGTGACAGGACGCTGAGCACGAGGTGGCAGGTATGCCCTTGAGGTCAGATCAATTCGCGACCCACGGGGCCGTGATGCTCGACAGCAACACCGTGCGCTTCGCGCTGTGGGCACCCGATGCCCACAGCGTCGAGGTCTGCCTGCTGCCCGACCGGCGCCTGCCGTTGCAGCGCGGGACCGATGGCTGGTTCCGCGGGCGTTGGCCGGCCACGGCTGGCAGTCGCTATCGCTATTGCATCGACGGCGAACTGCAGGTGGCCGACCCGGCGTCGCGCTTTCAGCCCGAAGGCGTGCACGGTCCCAGCCAGGTCGTCGATCCTGCTGCCTACCCTTGGCAGCACCGCCATTGGCAAGGCCGGCCCTGGCATCAAGCGGTGATCTACGAAGTCCACGTCGGCCTTATGGGCGGTTACACCCAGGTGATCGAACAGTTGCCGCGGCTGGCGGCGCTGGGCGTGACGGCCATCGAACTGATGCCCCTTGGCCAGTTCCCCGGTGACCGTAACTGGGGCTATGACGGCGTGCTGCCTTTCGCCCCGCAACACAGTTACGGCACACCGGAGCAACTGTGCCAGCTGATCGACCAGGCGCACGGGCATGGCCTGATGGTATTGCTGGACGTGGTCTATAACCACTTCGGCCCGGACGGCAATTACCTCCATCACTATGCAAGCGCGTTCTTTCATCAGGAGCGGAGTATCCCTTGGGGCGCCGCCATCGACTTTCGTCGCCGCCAGGTGCGTGACTTCTTTATCGAAAATGCATTGATGTGGCTGCACGACTACCGCTTCGACGGCTTGCGCCTGGATGCGGTGCACGCCATTGATGATGCGGATTTTCTCCATACATTCAGCCAGCGTGTGCGTCGGAGCATCGCGGCGGGTAGACACGTCTGGCTGACAATTGAAAATGAGCATAACGAGGCGAGTTTGCTCGAAGGGGTGTTCGACGGACAGTGGAACGATGACGGCCACAACGCCTTGCATGTGCTGCTGACCGGGGAAGATGAAGCCTACTATGCCGACTACAGCCGGGCGACCGTGCACAAGCTGGCCAAGTGCCTGAGCCAGGGTTTCGTCTTTCAGGGTGAACCAGACCGCAATGGTCGACCCCGTGGCGAACCCAGCGCCCACCTGGCGCCGAGCGCCTTCGTCCTGTTCCTGCAGAACCACGATCAGGTCGGCAACCGTGCCCGGGGCGAACGCCTGACCCGGCTCTGCCCGCCCCAGGCACTGCGCGCCGCCACCACCCTGCTATTGCTGTCACCGATGATCCCGCTGCTGTTCATGGGCGAAGAATGGGGCAGCGAGCAGCCGTTCCTGTTCTTTACCGACCACCACGATGCCCTGGCCGATGCCGTGCGCGAAGGACGCCGGGCCGAGTTTGCCGGGTTCAAGGCCTACGCTGACGCCGGACAAAGGGCGGCAATTCCCGACCCTAACGCCCCGGCCACCTACAGCGACTCGCGCCCGCAGATACCCGACGATCCGCACTCGCCCTGGCAGGCGTTCTACCAACAGCTGTTGCACCTGCGCCAGCAACACATCACGGCACAACTGCCCGGTTGCCGTGCACTGGGCGCCGAGGTGATTGCCGACAAGGCACTGACCGCCCGCTGGCGTCTGGCAGACGGCCGCGAGCTGCGTATCGACCTGAACCTCGCTGCGAGCGCCGTGCCTTGCAAGCTGCCCGAAGCCTCGACACACCTCTACTTCTGCACGGACGCCCCTCTGGAACGCAATCAACTGGGCGCTTACTCCGCCCTCGTCAGCCTGCTTCCCCCCCTTACGCCGGAGCCTGCCCATGACTGATGCACTTTTGCAGCAACTGGCCGAACTGGCGGGTATCGCCGTGGACTGGATTGATACCAATGGCCACGCGCAACGCGTCAGTGATGCCGCCTTGCGCCAGGTCCTGGCCGGGCTTGGGCATCCGGCCGATGATGCCCAACGCATCAGCGCCAGCCTGCACGCACTCAAGGTTGCCCATGATGCCCGGCACATGCCGCCACTGTTCACCGTCGATGTGGAGCAGGCGCTGGACCTGTCGGCGTACTTTCCCGCAGCCAGCCCGTGCCGGGTGCAGCAGGAAGACGGCACCGAGCGACAACTGCAACTGGACGCCCACAGTGCGTTCCCCGCCGGACTACCGATCGGTTATCACCGCGTAGAGATCGGCGACCGGCACTTCACCCTCGCCGTCGCCCCGACACGCTGCTTCAGCCTGCAGGATGCCCTGGACACCCCGACACCCCGCTGCTGGGGTATCAGCGCCCAGCTCTACAGCCTGCGCCGTACCGGTGATGGCGGTTTCGGCGACTGCCTGGCGCTGGAACAACTGGCCCGCAGCGCTGCCGAGCGTGGCGCCGATGCCTTGGCCATCAGCCCGCTGCACGCCATGTTCGCCAGCGATACCCGGCGCTACAGTCCGTATTCACCGTCCAGCCGCCTGTGGCTCAACAGCGTGTACGCCAGCCCTGCCGCCCTGTTGGGCGAACGCGCCGTGCGTATGGCGATCGAGACCCTGGGGCTGGAGGAACAACTCCAGCAGCTCGAACAGCAACCCTTGATCGACTGGCCCGCGGCTGCGGCTGCACGCTACCAACTGCTGCGCCTGCTGTTTGAAGACTTCATCGATGGCGACGATCCGCTACGGGCCGATTTCGACAGCTACCGTGAACAGGCCGGTGTTGCCCTTGAGCAACACTGCTGTTTTGAAGCACTGCAGGAGCAAGTTGGGGGGATAAGCCAGGACTGGCGGCAATGGCCCGCTGCCTGGCACGACCCGCACAGCCCCGAGGTGCGCGTTTTTGCCGAACAGAATGCACAGCAGATCCAGTTTCATGCCTTCTGCCAATGGATGATCGAACGCAGCCTGCAACGCGCTCAGGACGCCGCCCGCAGCCATGGCATGGCCATCGGTCTGATCGCGGATCTGGCGGTCGGTGCCGACGGTGCCGGCAGCCAGGCCTGGAGCCGTCAGGATGAACTGCTGGCCGGGCTCAATGTCGGAGCCCCTGCCGATGCCCTAAACCGCGCGGGGCAGAACTGGGGGATCTGCGCCTTTTCACCCGAGGGCTTGCGGCGCAATGGCTATCGCGCCTTCATTGAAATGCTGCGGGCCAATTTTGCCCATGCCGGCGGCTTGCGCATTGACCATGTCATGGGCCTGCAGCGTCTGTGGCTGGTCCCCCAAGGTGCGCATGCCAGCGAAGGCGCTTACCTGAACTATCCGCTGGACGACCTGTTGCGCCTGCTGTGCCTGGAGTCCGTGCGCCACCGCGCCATCGTGCTGGGTGAAGACCTCGGCACCGTGCCCGAAGGGCTACGGGAAAAACTCGCGCAACGGGCGATTCTCGGCATGCGCGTACTGCAATTCGAGCAAGAGCGCCCCGGCCACTTCAAGCCTATCCTCGACTGGCCCGATAACGCCCTGGCCACCTCCAGCACCCATGACCTGCCGCCTCTGGCCGGCTGGCTGCAGGCCCGGGACATCGACTGGAACCAGCGCCTGGCGCTGATCGACGCCACCAGCGAACGGCACTGGCGCGACCTCCGCCAGCAGGAGCGTCAGGGTTTGCAACAGACCCTTGAGCACAACTACGCGGTACGACCCGACCCTGACAGCCTGATCGACGCCTGCGTCCGTTACCTGGGACATACCCGCGCGCCCCTGGTGTTGATACCGCTGGAAGACCTGCTGGGCATCGACGAACAACCCAACCTGCCCGGCACCATCGACGGCCATCCCAACTGGCGCCGACGCTTTTCCCTGCCGGCCACCACACTGCTGGACGATGCCGATGCCGCCAGGCGCCTGGAGCTGCTGGCCCAGGCCCGCGAGCAGGCCTGGGAGCGCGACCGTTGAACAGCCTGAGTGCCACGCTGCGTCTGCAGTTTCATGCCGGCTTCACCCTCGATGACGCGCTGGCGCTGGTGCCCTACTTCGCCCGGCTGGGCATCAGCCACCTGTACGCTTCGCCGCTGCTCAGTGCGCGGCCTGGTTCGCTGCATGGCTACGACGTGATCGACCCGACCCGCGTCAGCCCGGCACTCGGTGGCGAAGCGGCACTGATCAGACTGGTGGCGGCGTTGCGCCTGCATGGCATGGGCCTGATCCTCGACATCGTCTCCAACCACATGGCGGTTGGCAGCGACAACCCCTGGTGGCAAGACCTGCTGAGCTGGGGCCGGCGCAGCCGCTACAGCACGTTCTTCGATATCCAGTGGCACTCCAGCGATCCCCTGCTCGAAGGCCAGCTGCTGCTGCCGTTTCTCGCCAGAGACTACGGCGCAGCCTTGCAGGCCGGCGACATCCCGTTGTGCTTCCAGGCCAGCGATGGCAGCTTCCACATCCGTCACCATGAGCAGCGTTTTCCTGTCTGCCCGGCCGATTACGGACAGATCCTCTGCCTGAGCGAGCACCCTGCAGTGCACGCCCTGGGCAAACGCTTCGAGGCTTTGCACAGCGAGGCGCAAGCCGCCGACAAGGCCGTGTTGCTGCAACAGCAACTGCAGGCGCTGGCCGCAAAGGTTTCGCTCGGCAGCCTGCTCGATGCCTTTGACGGACGCACAGCTACAGGCTTCGAGCGCCTGCACCGCCTGCTCGAACAGCAGGCCTATCGCCTGGCCAGCTGGCGTACCGCCGCCGATGACATCAACTGGCGGCGCTTTTTCGACATCAACGAGCTGGCCGGCCTGCGGGTCGAGCGTAGCGAGGTGTTCGAAGCCACTCACCAGAAGATTTTCGAGCTGATCCGCACCGGCCTGGTCGATGGCCTGCGCATCGATCACATCGACGGCCTGGCCGATCCGCGTGGCTATTGCCGCAAATTGCGCCGGCGCGTCGATACCCTGTTGGCTCAGCGCCCGCTGCATGCGGCGCTGGAACACCTGCCGATCTACGTCGAGAAGATTCTCGGCGCCAACGAGCAATTGCACCGTGACTGGGGCGTGGATGGCACCACCGGCTATGAGTTCATGAACCAGGTCAGCCTGTTGCAGCATGACCCGGAGGGCGAAGACATCCTCAGCGAAGCCTGGAGTGCCCTCAGTGAGCGCCCGGCCTTTGCCGAAGAACTACGCCTGGCCCGCCAGCAGGTGCTCAGCACCAGCCTGGCCGGGGATTTCGAATCGGTTGCCCAGGCGTTGTTGCAGGTCGCCCGCGACGACCTGATGAGCCGCGACCTGACCCTGGGCGCGATTCGCCGGGCGCTGCAGGCGCTGGTCGAGCATTATCCGGTGTACCGCACTTACCTGCATGCTGGCGGGCGCAGCGCCGAAGATCTGCCGTTCTTCAGCCACGCCATGGCGGCTGCCCGGCAAAACCTCAGCGAAGGCGACTGGCCGGTGCTCGACGCCCTGCAGCGCTGGCTCGGCGGCCAACCCTGGCGCAGCCTGCCACCCGGCCCGTCGCGTAAACACCTGCGTCATGCCTGCATCCGCTTTCAGCAACTAACCGCACCGACGGCCGCCAAAGCCGTCGAGGACACCGCCTTCTACCGCTCGGCGTTACTGCTTTCGCGCAACGACGTGGGCTTCGATGCCGAGCATTTCAGCGCACCGCCCGAAGCCTTTCACCAGGCCTGTGAGCAGCGCCTGCAACAGTTCCCGCACAACCTGCTGTGCACTGCCACCCACGATCACAAGCGTGGTGAAGACAACCGCGCGCGCCTGGCGGTGTTGAGCGAACGCAGCCGCTGGTTCGTCAGCCGGGTCGAGCACTGGCGTGAACTGGCCGCGCCGCTGCGCAGCACCCTGGCCGATGGCGTGGCGCCGAGCGCGGCGGATGAATGGCTGCTGTACCAGACCTTGCTGGGCAGCTGGCCCCTGGACCTGAACGAAAGCGATCCGCTGGCGCTGCAGGCCTACGCCGAGCGACTGTTGCAATGGCAACGCAAGGCCCTGCGCGAAGCCAAACTGCGCAGCAGCTGGAGCGCGCCGAACGAAGCCTACGAACACGCGTGCCTGGCCTTCATCCATGGCCTGCTGCAAGACCCGCAATGCCAGCAACTACGCCATTCGCTGGCCCAGGCCGCGCAATCGATCGCCTGCGCCGGGGCCCTGAACGGCCTCGCCCAGTGCCTGCTGCGCATGACCGTCCCCGGGGTGCCCGACCTGTACCAGGGCAATGAGTTCTGGGACCTGAGCCTGGTCGATCCGGACAACCGTCGCGCCGTGGACTTTGCTGCCCGGCGCCAGGCGCTGGACGACAGCACCAACACGGCGCAGCTGCTCCAGGATTGGCGCAACGGCCGGATCAAACAGGCGCTGATCAGCCAGGTGCTGGAACGGCGCCAGCAGTACCCCGAACTGTTCAGCCAGGGCCGCTATCTGCCACTGCAGGTGCAGGGTAGACACGCCGCCCAGGTGCTGGCCTTCGCCCGGATCTGTGACGCTGCGCGAGCGATCGTGATTGTGCCGCGCCTGGCCTGTGGCTTGCTTGGTGATACCGCGGTTCCGTTGATTGCACCGCAGCACTGGGAAGATACCCGGCTGCTGTTGCCGTTCGCCTTGTCACCTGCCCATTGCTCGGGACTTTTTGCCAGCAGCGTAGTCACAGCCTCAAAGGAGCTGTTACTCAGCGCTGCACTCAAGGAGTTCCCGGTCAACCTGTTGATTGATCATGCCTAAACCCTCAGGAGCGTCGAGATGAGTATCGAAGAAAAACGTGTTCGAGAGTTCGCCTACCAGATCTGGGAATCGGAGGGTAAGCCCGAAGGCCAGGAGTCCCGGCACTGGGAAATGGCACGCAAACTCGCCGAGGCCGAAGCCCTGGCGCCCAAGGCGACGCCGCGCAAGGCCAGGGCCAAACCGGCTGCTCCGGCGTCACCGCCGAGCAAACCGGCTGCGGTGAAAAAACCGCGGGCGACGAAGAAGCCGCCGCAGGCTTGATAGGCACACCTCCTGTGGGAGCTGGCCTTGCCAGCGATGAGGCCAGTGCTGACAGCACATCAGCGACTGCGAATATTGCGATCGCTGGCAAGGCCAGCTCCCACAGGTTTACCTCTCAACAAGGAGCCTGATGACATGCCGAAGACTGTCGTCGAACCCTCGCGAATCCGTGAAGGCCTGCCCTTCCCGCTGGGCGCCACCTGGGACGGCCTGGGGGTCAACTTCGCGTTGTTCTCCGCCCATGCCACCAAGGTCGAGCTGTGCCTGTTCGACGCCAGCGGCGAGGTTGAACTCGAGCGCATCGAACTACCGGAATACACCGACGAAATTTTCCACGGCTACTTGCCCGATGCCCACCCCGGACAGATCTACGGCTACCGCGTTCACGGCCCCTACGAGCCGCAGAACGGCCACCGTTTCAACCCCAACAAGCTGCTGATCGACCCTTACGCCAAACAACTGGTGGGCAGTCTGAAATGGTCCGAAGCGCTGTTCGGCTACACCATTGGTCACGCCGATGGCGACCTCAGTTTCGATGAGCGCGACAGTGCTCCGTTCGTGCCCAAGTGCAAGGTCATCGACCCGGCCTACACCTGGGGCCGCGACCAGCGTGTCGGCGTGCCCTGGGACCGCACCATCCTCTATGAAGCCCATGTGCGCGGCATCAGCATGCGCCATCCGGCAGTGCCGGAAAGTAACCGCGGCACCTTTGCCGGGCTGATGTGCGACGAGTTGCTCGAGCACATAAAGCAGCTGGGGGTGTCGTCCATCGAGCTGTTGCCGATCCATGCCTTCGTCAACGACCAGCACTTGCTGCAAAAAGGCCTGAACAACTACTGGGGCTACAACAGCATCGCCTTCTTCGCCCCCCATCCGCGCTACCTGGCCAACGGCAAGATCGCCGAGTTCAAGGAGATGGTCGCGCACCTGCACAATGCCGGCCTGGAGGTGATTCTCGATGTGGTCTACAACCACACCGCCGAGGGCAATGAACTGGGCCCGACCCTGTCCATGCGCGGCATCGACAATGCCTCCTACTATCGGCTCAGAGCCGACGACAAACGTTTTTACATCAACGATTCGGGCACCGGCAACACCCTGGACCTGAGCCACCCCTGCGTACTGCAACTGGTCACCGACTCGCTGCGCTATTGGGCCGGCGAGATGCATGTGGACGGTTTTCGCTTCGACCTGGCAACCATCCTTGGCCGCTACCACGAAGGCTTCGACGAGCGTCACAGCTTCCTTGTGGCCTGTCGCCAGGACCCGCTGCTCAGCCAGGTCAAGCTGATTGCCGAGCCGTGGGACTGCGGCCCCGGTGGCTATCAGGTGGGCAATTTCGCCCCCGGCTGGGCCGAGTGGAACGACCGCTTCCGCGACACCGTGCGCGCCTTCTGGAAAGGCGATGAAGGCCAGCTGGCCGACTTCGCCGCACGCATGACCGCTTCTGGCGAACTGTTCAACCGTCGCGGCCGGCGGCCCTATGCCTCGGTCAATTTCGTCACCGCTCACGATGGCTTCACCCTGCGCGATCTGGTCTCGTACAACGACAAGCACAACGAAGACAACGACGAAAACAACGAAGACGGCAGCAACCACAATATTTCCTGGAACCACGGCGTCGAAGGGCCCACCGATGATCCCGAAATCAACGCCCTGCGCCTGCGCCAGATGCGCAACTTCTTTGCCACCTTGCTGCTGGCCCAGGGCACGCCGATGATCGTCGCCGGCGACGAATTCAGCCGCACCCAGCACGGCAACAACAACGCCTACTGCCAGGACAGCGAAATCGGTTGGGTCAACTGGCAACTGGATGACGAGGGCGCGGCGCTGCTCAAGTTCGTCAAACGCCTGACCAAACTGCGTCTGGCCTACCCGGTGTTGCGCCGCTCACGCTTTCTGGTCGGCGACTACAATGAGGCGATCGGGGTCAAGGACGTCACCTGGCTTGCGCCCGACGCCAGCGAGATGAGTGTCGAGCAATGGCATGACAGCCAGGGCCGTTGCCTGGGCATGTTGATGGATGGTCGCGCCCAGGTCAGCGGTATCCAGCGCCCGGGGGCGGATGCCACCTTGTTGCTGATCGTCAATGCCCATCACGACACGCTGGCCTTCACCCTGCCACAGGTGCCTGAGGGGCAACACTGGAACTGCCTGATCGATACCGATCGGCCACAATTGCGCAAGGGTGAACGGCATGGTTTCGACAGCCCGCTGCAGGTGCAGGGACGTTCGCTGGTACTGCTGGAGCTGCAACCCGAAGACGACAGTTGAACAACGGGAACTGACGCCTTCAGGTCCGGTCCCATGCAGTAGGCTTGGTCACCAGGAGCAACCGTGAAACTCGAACCGGACCCCACTCGCCTTGCCAGCACCCAGACGGCGCCGGCCGTGCGCCGACTGCAGGTACTGACCGTCAACACCCACAAGGGTTTCACCGCCTTCAACCGCCGCTATATCCTGCCCGAACTGCGCGAGGCGGTGCGCAGCACCCAGGCCGACATCGTATTTCTCCAGGAAGTGCTCGGCAGCCACGACCGCCACGCCGCGCGCCACGCCGGTTGGCCGCAAACCTCGCAGTACGAGTTCCTCGCCGACAGCATGTGGACCGACTTTGCCTATGGGCGCAATGCCGTGTACCCCAATGGCCACCACGGCAATGCGCTGTTGTCCAAGTACCCGATCATCGAACACCGCAACCTCGACGTCTCGATCACCGGCCCCGAGCGCCGCGGCCTGCTCCACTGCGTGCTGGATGTGCCTGGCCAGCCGCACGTGCACGCCGTCTGCGTGCACCTGTCGCTACTGGAAAGCCATCGGCAAAAGCAGTTGCAGTTACTGCGCCGCTTGCTCGACTCGCTACCCGCTGACGCCCCGGTGATCATTGCCGGCGACTTCAATGACTGGAAGCTGCACGGCAACCGTACCCTGGGCCTGCACCGGGGCCTGCATGAAGCATTCGAGCGTCATCACGGCCTGCTGGCGCGGACCTACCCGGCACGCCTGCCGTTGCTGCGCCTGGACCGTATCTACCTGCGCAACGCCAACAGCCATGCACCTCGGATCCTGGGTAACAAGCCCTGGAGTCATCTGTCCGATCATCTGCCGCTGGCTGTTGAAGTGCAGCTTTAGCAATGATTCGGCATAGCCAATCTGGCTGAAATCGCCATCACGACTATCAAATGTAAATAATTGTTTAATTTCAGCAAATTGGCCGCTCCAATAGCTTGACAACGGTTATTTAACACATTCTTGACGCCCGCCCTCTCCTCTCCTTAGCTACATGTAATGCAGCATTGCAAGACTCCTTTCCGGGCCTCTAGCTCGCGCCTTTCAGCGCGCGAAAGGGACCGGTCTTGCTGGTTTGGGTCGCCCTCTGGTTTTGCCTTACAGCCCGTGACATCAGGCCAGAATCCTTGGCTGTTATAACAGAGGAGATCCGCCATGAAAAAAACTCTGAATCCTGCTGGCTTTGAGTATGTTTTCTACGCGGTTTCCACGTCGCTGCTTCTTGCAACCCCGTTGGAAACCCATGCGTTGGGCCTGGAGGATAACGACCCGTACAACACCCTGGTACAAGCGCAGGTGCAGAGTTTGCCGGCGCTATCGCTAACGCCGGTCCATGCCGGTGGCCTGGGCCTGAACACCCTCAGCGCGTTCTCCGAGCGCCTGGCCGAGCGCAACGCTTCATCAGCCTCCGACACGATCGCCAGCCAGTGGGCCGCGTTCTTTCCGAGCCCCATCAGAAACGGTGCACCGGCGCCCTCGCGCCTGGAACTGAACAACCAGAGCCTGCAGATCAGCCCGGACCTGTTTATCCGTGAAACCAGCAGCGGCAATACTCACCGTGCCGGTTTTTTCGTGGGGCACAGCAGCCTGCACAGTGGCTTCGACGGTATGCGCAAACCCCTGGTCGGCGACCGGAAATCCAACGTCAGCCTCGAAGGTGAAAGCCTGGGTATGTACTGGAGCATGACCCACGATCAGGGCTGGCATGTGGATGCGGTGGCCATGGGCACCCGTTTCGACGTCAATGGCCGTAGCGAAAACGGCCAGCGTCTGGATGGCGACGGACATGCGCTGACCTTGTCGGTCGAAGGTGGCTTCCCGATCAGCCTGGGCGCCAACTGGACGATCGAGCCGCAAGCGCAATTGATCAACCAACAGTACTTCCCCGGCAGCCAGACCCAGACCGACACCCAACAAGCCTTCGACCAGCAGCCAAACTGGACCGGCCGGGTCGGTGCCAAATTGTCTGCGCGCTACAACGTGCGCGGTATGCCCATCGAACCCTTCCTGCGTACCAACGTCTGGCACGACTTTTCTAACGCCGACACCGTCAGCCTGGACAAGGTCGACAAGATCAGCAGCGGGCGTAACTCCACCACCGTCGAACTGGGCCTGGGCCTGGTGGCGCGCGTTACTCCCAAAGTGGCCCTGTTCGTCAGCGCCGACTACAGCAGCGATGTCGATGACAATGATTTGAACGGGGTGATCGGCAACCTCGGGGTCAGGGTCAGGTGGTGAGGGGGCGACAGGCAATGGTGTGAGTGACATCGTTCAAGGCGGCGATAGTACGGAGTCTTTGCGTGTATGCGCCGCCAGAACCAATGCGTAGCCCCCGAGAGAAGGCTGCGCAGCTGTACAGTTTTTTTACCTTGTGCTCTCCCCCGCGTCCTGGGTATCGACGGATTTGAGCGACGCCATGTCGATCACGAAACGGTACTTCACATCATTGTTGTGCATGCGCGTGAAGGCCTGGTTGATGTCCTGAATCTCGATCATCTCGCAGCTCGGCAGCACCTGGTGCTCGGCGCAGAAGTCCAGCAGTTCCTGGGTCTGTTGCAGGCCACCGATCAACGAGCCGGCAATCGAACGGTTGTTGACCGCCAGCAATGCACCATGAATGGGCTCCAGCGGCTCCAGCGCCCCCACCAGCACCAGCGTGCCGTTACGGGCCAGGAGCATCAGGTAGGGATTGACGTTGTGGCTGCGCGGGATGGTATCGAGCACCAGATCAAAACTGCTGGCCGCCGCTTTCATCGCCTGCGGCTCGCCAGACAACAGCACATGATGGGCGCCGAGTGCGCGGGCATCATCAGCCTTGCCGGGCGAAGTAGTGATTACCGTAACCTCGGCACCGAGCGCAACACCGAGCTTGACGGCCATGTGGCCCAGGCCGCCGAGGCCGATGACCGCCAGGCGCGTACCGGCCTTGACGCCGTGCGCGCGCATTGGCGTCCACACAGTGATGCCTGCGCACAACAGCGGGCCGGTAAAGCGAGGGTCCAGCGCCGGCGGCACACGCAGCACAAACTGCTCGCGCACAACGATGTGCTGGGCGTAGCCACCGCGGGTCACTTCGCCGCTGATGCGGTCCAGGCCGTTGTAGGTCGGGGTCATGCCGTGGGTGCAATGCGGTTCCTGGTGGTCCTCGCAAGCCGCACACTGCTGGCAGCTGTCGACCAGGCAACCGACTGCAACAAGATCGCCAGCACGGTAACGGCTGACGGCGCTGCCCACGGCGGTGACCCGGCCGACAATCTCGTGGCCTGGTACACAGGGAAAACGCGTGGTGTTCCAGTCGTTGTGCACATAGTGCATGTCGGAATGGCAGACGCCGCAGTAGTCGATGTCGATGGCGACATCGTCGTCACGCAGCGCCCGACGCTCGAAGCGCACAGGTTCAAGCGGCGCGTTGGCTTCATGGACGCCGTAGCCGATACATGTGGTCATGGTGGTTGCTCCAGTTATTGGCCGGTGGGAGCGGGCTTGCCCCGCGATGCGATGTGACAGGAAGATCGCTATCGCGGGGCAAGCCCGCTCCCACAACGGGAAATGTCGCTGTATTTACGAGATCGACGGGCGCAGCCAGGGTGCGGCGCTGGTTTCCGGCGCGGCGATCTGGTTGGAGATCCATTTACCCATGCGCCGCATCGGCTCGATGGAGTCCTGTGGTGCGGCAAATTTCATCGCCGCGGCATAACCCAGCGAGACGATGCGTTGCGCACCGTAGAGCGGCAATACGTCCTTGAGCTGGTCCTTGATGCTTTCCGGATAGACACCGACGGTCTGGGTGTAGGCATCGACCGCGTTCATCATTTCGCTCAAGTCGTCGACCGGCACCAGGTTGGCAGTACGGTCGTCGAGGCTGGCGGCAAACGACACCGGCTCGGGCAGCTGCGAGCAGATGATTGCGCCCTCGCCGGCCTTGCCGCCAATGACCTTGTACCACTCGTCATCCAGGCGCAGCGCATCGACATGGGCTTTCAGGCCCTGGTCATAACGCTTGGGCGTGGTACTGAGGGTGTTGGGCAAGCCGAGCATGGCCTCGTAGACGTACTGGCCAAAGACGTTAAGGCGCTCCAGCCCTTGCTCGTCCGTGCCGCTCTGCACGTACACCACGCGCGCGCAGACACAGCCTTTCTGGTTGATCGCGCCGATATCGGCCGCCAGACGCACGGCGGCTTCGCGCATGTTCGCTTCGCTGTCGAAGGTGTCTTTGCCGATGATGCTGGCGCTGCGTTTGGGATCGAGGGAAATCAGTTCCAGACCCGGCTGGATGTAGCGAGTGACATGCTTCATCGAAGCAAAACCACCCCAGGCGACGATTTTCTCGAGGTTCTGCGGCTGGTACAGGCGCTGCTCGAACGCCTCGTCGCCACCTTTCCAGTAGGCGACACTCAGGTGTTTGGTCAGCGGATGGTCCGGGGCCATGTCGACCATGGTGCGGGCGATGGCCAGTGCGGTGAACGGGTCATTGGACGGTGCCTTGATGATCGCATCGCTGCGCAGGACCATGTTGCGGATGATGGTCCACAACGACAACGACACCGCGTTGCCGGCAACGATGTGCAGGGTGCGCGCACCGAAGCAGCGCACTTCCAGTTGAGTGCCGTCGAGCAGGGTTTGCGGCACCCAGCCTTCCAGGTAGTTGATACCGACGGTACTTTCGGCCATCTCCCTGATCAACTCACGCGACAGCAGGTGCTGCAGGCCCATATAGGAGCCCTTGACGATGCTCGGGGTGGTCGGCGCAGTCAGGTACGACAGCTCGCAGGCTTCCTGCAGGTACCGGTTTTTGTCCAGAGCCAGGCGTTCGCCGAGCGCCACGGCGTAATCGAGAATGTCCTCGAAGCTCAAGCTGTACAGATCCGCAAGCTTGGCCGGGTTGCCCAGCGGCAGCTGGTCGATGTACTTGTTGGCATCGGGGGTGAGGAAGCTCAGGTCACCGCCGCGGCCACCCACTTCAATCAGGTTGTCGGTGATCACTTGACCACGAATGATCATCGGAGCAATGGGGTGGGTCATGACTCAGCCCTCCAGGGTATTGAGGAAGTCCATCGCTTCGCGATGGGATTGTTCGGACGCCGCGCAGGTGATCTTGTCGTCGCCGCCGTTCTTTTCGCTGTAACGCTGGATCGCCCCGACGACATAGCGGCTGTGGCGTCCACAGCTGCAGGGTTGATCCCATTCGATGGTCACTTCGTCGCCGGTGATGAAGCCCCCCCAATGGATGTCCGCCCCCAGATCGAAGAACGCCGCACGCCCGGTCTGGCGCCCTTGGCGCGGCAGCGGTTTGCTGGTCTCGGGGTCGAGCAGAAAGGGGATCGCGGTATGCGAGAAGTGGTAGTTGCCTTGCTCGCATTTGAGGTGCGAGCCGCTGACCACCTCCGACATGGCATAGGACTCATGCAACATCTTCACCCCGGTAAAGCGCATGACTTCCTCGCGCCAGTTCTGCGGCGGCACCACACCTTTGGCGCCACCGGTGGTGATGATGTAGGAGTCGGGATCAAAGACAGATTCCAGGCCGCGCTCCAGACCGGCCTTGGCCATGTTGTGCAACAGGTTCCAGGTGCCGCCGATGTACACGCGCTTGCCCCTGAGGCGGCTGGCGATGTCATCGAAAAACGCCGCCAGATGCTGCGGCATCTCGGCCTGCTGCTGATCGAAGGCCTTTTTCTTGGCCAGCAGCTCCGGCGCTACCACCAGGCGATCGAGGGTGCCGTTGTTGTGCGCGGCACGCAGCCTGGCGCCCAGGCGCAGTACATCGCTGGACAGGGTGGACGGATAAGCCGGGTGGAAATGCGACGGATCCGGCAGCAGCACGCGCGCCAGCGAGCCCATGCCGCGCAGATGGCTGAGGTAGCCCTTGCGGTAGTACGGGTAGGCGGTGTGCAGGTCCGGGTTCGGGGTGTCCGGCCCGGTCATGTTCCAGGCGTAGAGCTTGCGTACTTCGGAGGCTTTTTCAAACTCGCGGGCGCTGCAGGGTAGAAACGAAAGCGTACCGGAGGTGCCAGAGGTGTGGCTCAGGCACAACTCCGGGATTTGCGCATCCATGGTTTCGAACCAGTCGTCCAGGCCTTTACAGGCGCTGACGTCAACGGCCGCGATTTTTTCTGCCAATGCCGGAATCACCAGCTTGCCCAGCCATTTGTTGATGGCGGTGAAATTGTTCTTTTCCAGCAGCGATGGCGGGTACGACTTGAACAGAGTGTGTTCGAACAGCAGAGGCACTACGTCGTCCAGCTGTTCGATGTGTTCGATGCCTTCGGCGTCCGCCAGTTTTTTCAGCACCGCAATACGCTCGCGCATTTCGCCGAAGCGGCGTTTCAGACCTGCCAGCTGCAGCTCATCAATCTGCTCGGCAGGCATTTGCTTCCAGTCCTGCAAGCTGTGCCCGACCAGGGCTGCCGGGTCGCTGAGCAGCAGCTCGACCTGTTCTTCTGTTGTTTTTTTCAAGGGACAGTCTCCTGGAATTCACTCGATCGCGCCCTGACCGTTACGCGGCAACGGCCTGTTTGGCAGGCCCAGTTTAGGGGGCTTGAGGGCGAAATCATTTCCGGATTCAGGAACTCGAAAAATCATCGTAACTTGCTGTTTTATATATATTTTCCTGATTACTTCCGATAACCGGAGCGGGTTATTCCGGGTCTGCCATGGTCAGACGTGCACGAAGCACAGCAGTTACGTCTGGCAGGCAAGGCTGCGGCTGGCGACTTGCCCCCCCGTCAAGGGAGGGGGGCTGTGCGTCATTGCCTCCCTACTCTGTTGACTCCTGACCTCACGGGACGCCACCGGTCCAACGAACTATCAACGGGGAACACCACACCATGACGCGCCGCCTGCTGTTCAACACCACCCGCTCCATCATCATCGAACGCGGCGCCGCTGCCCGCCTGGCCGAACAGGTCCAGACCATGGGGCACCGCTCCGTGCTGCTGGTCACCGACTCAGGGGTCTTGGCTACCGGCCTGCTGGCCCCGGTGCAAAAAAGCTTCGCTGAAAAGGGCATTGCCCTGCAGGTGTTCAGCGAGGTGCAGGCCGACCCGCCGGAATCGGTGATCCTCGACGCGGTGCAAGCGGCCTGGCAATGCAGCGCCGATTGCGTGATCGGCTTTGGCGGCGGCAGCTCGCTGGATGCGGCCAAACTGACCGCATTGCTGGCCCGCAGCGAAGAATCGCTGGCCGATATCTACGGTATCGAGCGCACCAACGGCCGCCGCTTGCCGCTGATTCTGGTGCCGACCACCGCCGGCACCGGCTCCGAAGTCACCGCCGTATCGGTGATCACCACCGGCGAGGGCCAGAAGAATGTGGTCATCTCTCCTGCCCTGCTGCCGGATATTGCCTTGCTCGACGCCGACCTGACCCTGGGGCTGCCCAAGGCCGTGACCGCCGCCACCGGCATCGATTCGATGGTCCACGCCATCGAGTCCTACACCTCCAGACACCTGAAGAACCCTATTTCCGACTGCCTCGCCCGCGAGGCGCTGCGCCTGCTGGGCGACAACCTGGAGCGGGTGTGTGACAACGGCGCCGATGCGCAAGCGCGCGAGAACATGCTGCTCGGCGCCTGCCTTGCCGGCATGGCCTTCGCCAATGCCCCGGTCGCTGCCGTGCATGCCCTGGCCTATCCATTGGGCGCGCGCTTTCATGTGCCTCACGGCCTGTCCAATTCGCTGGTGCTGGCGCCGGTGATGCGCTTCAACCTGGAAGCCGCAGCGCCGCTGTATGCCGAGCTGGCAGACATTCTGCTGCCCCATGGCCGTGGTGCAATCCTTGAACGGGCGATGGCGCTGATCGCCCATCTGCAGGCCTTGCCGGCTCAGTTGGGACTGCCAACGCGCCTGCGCGACGTGGGCGTCAGCGAGGATGATCTGGAGATCCTGGCAAAGGAGGCAAGCCTGCAAACCCGCCTGCTCGGCAACAACCCGCGCGAGTTGACCGTGGACGACATTCACGCCATTTACCAGCAGGTCTTCTAAACAAAAAATCGCTTTGTAAATCGTGGTCGTCGCCAAACGCGGAGCCCGCCTGCCGACGACCACTGTCTTCAAGTTATTTCCCTTGTATTCCAATGCGTTGAGCGCATCACCGAATCCGGAACATTGCCCTGGCAACACCTCCTTATACTCGCCTGAACAGCCCACTGCGGCGCCACTACAACAATAATCGGGCAACCCAGGAGCGCTTCAATGAGCGACGCCATACCCTCCTTCCCGGCGACTTCCGCCGCATCAGCCGAGCTGAAACGCACCTACACAAAAGTTATCTGGCGTCTGATGCCTTATCTGATGCTGGCCTTCATCATCAACGCCATCGACCGCCTGAACCTGTCGTTCGCCAAACTGCGCATGGCCGAAGACATCCTCCTTAGCGATGCCGCCTATGGCATCGGTGCCGGGGTTTTCTACCTGGGCTACATCCTCTTCGAGGTGCCGAGCAACCTGTACATGCAGCGTGTCGGCGCGCGTGCCACGCTCACGCGGATCATGATCCTCTGGGGCCTGATCACCGTGGCCACCGCCTTTGTCACCAGCCCCGGCCAACTGATCGTCGCGCGCTTCTTGCTGGGTATCGCTGAGGCGGGCTTTTTCCCGGGTCTGATTCTTTACCTCACCTACTGGTTTCCCGCCGCGATACGCGGCCGCATCACCGCCTCGTTTTTCATGGCCGGCATGGTCGCCGGCATGATCTGTGGGCCCTTGTCCGGCACCATCATGGCGCACCTGCATGGCTGGCTGGGGCTGCGTGACTGGCAAGTGCTGTTTGTCTTGACCGGTCTGCCCGCCGTATTGCTCGGAGTGATCGGGCGTTTCTGGCTGACTGACCGCCCCGAACAGGCACGCTGGCTGGACGATGAACAAAAGCAGCAGATCCACACCGCCCTGGCGGGCGAATCGCGCCCCAGTGCGTCGCACAGTGGATTCGTCGGCGCATTGCGTGATCCGCTGTTGTATGTGGCCGGGCTGGTGTGCTTTTGCATCTACAGCGCCTCCAATACCGTCTCTTACTGGTTGCCGACATTGGTGCAGGGTTTTGGTCTGCAGGACTTGCAGCATATTGGCCTGGCGACCAGCCTGCCGTTCATGACGGCGTTGTGCGCCATGTACATTCTCGGTCGTAGCTCAGACCGGCACATGGAGCGCCGTTGGCACCTGAGCCTGGCCTTGTTGACGGCGGCTGCGAGCTTTTGGCTGCTCGACCTGGCCGAGGGTCACGCAGTGCTGTCGATGCTGTTGGTGAGCCTGGGTGCCGCGGCGGCGCTGGCGGCGATGCCGCTGTTCTGGACCATTCCGCCCGCCCTGCTGAGCAGGTCCGGTGCCGCGGGTGGGATCGCCATTATCAGCAGCCTCGGCAACATCGCCGGCGTCCTAAGCCAGACCGCGGTCGGCGCGGTGAAAACCGCTACCGGCAGCCTGTACCTGGCCTTTGACCTGATCGCGGTGCTGCTGGTGTTGGGCACGCTGTTGCTGTTGATCGCCATACCCGCTGCGCGCTTGGCACCCGAGGGCAAGGCGCTGGCTTAATGTCTGAAAGCATCGCGGGGCAAGCCCGCTCCCACCGGGATTTGAGGTAACCGGTGGGAGCGGGCTTGCCCCGCGATAGCGCCCACAAGAACACCCCCACAACCAGCATCGACAAATCGCGAGATTGTAGGTGTTTTCTGTCAGACCGTTCTGAATCATACTCCCGGCGCCGTTGCTCTGTTGTGCCAAGCCCTTCATGGACCTAGGCTGCGACCGTCGTTGGAAAATCCAGCGATCGGATTTAGCAGTCCGGATATGACAGAGATCTACTGGCACCGCTGTTATGGCGGCTGTACGTGGGGCACCTTCGGGTGCGCCGGGTTCTCTGTCACCGGTCTGCTAACCCGCGTACAGCTGCCACCTTCGTTTAGCAGCGAAGGATGGTTGCTTCACTGACAGAGGTTGCCCATGAAAAAGCTCGTCCCCGATCCCCCCAGTCTCGACCTTTCCAACGCCACCACCGCCAACACTCCGTTCGGTACCAATCGCATGCTCGCTGTCCGCGCCGGTATTTCCGCCGAAGAAGCACTGCTGCATGCTTGTCATCTGCTGCAATGTGCCGAGGCTACGGTCAGCGATGCGGTCGATCATCTCACGCTCAACGACCGCTCCCTGGTGTGCGGCGCTGGTCAGCACATCGAGGCGGCGCGTGCGTTGATCGACGCGGTGCTTGATGGTCTTGGCGTGCAGCGGATTTTCTCTCCCCATTAGCCAAGGCTGTGAGCTTATCCATTTTGTGTGGTGACGCTGGCGGCCCCTTCCGCCCTTACGGCGGCCTACTTTTTTCTTGGAAAAAGTAGGCAAAACCGCTGGCTCCTACATACGGCC
>NZ_JBWKNR010000024.1:0-28239 GCF_059415665.1 Pseudomonas sp. GW821-FHT10B02
ACCAACCGCCTGTGCTGGATGCAGGAAGCTTATGCGCTGGACGCCAGCGACACCGTGCTGCAGAAAACCCCGTTCAGCTTCGACGTATCGGTCTGGGAGTTCTTCTGGCCGCTGATGACCGGTGCGCGGCTGGCGATTGCCGGGCCGGGTGAGCACCGTGATCCGGCGCGCCTGCTGCAACTGATCGAGCAGCATCAGGTCAGCACGCTGCACTTTGTGCCGTCGATGTTGCAGGTGTTCCTCCTCGATGAGCGGGTGCACGAGGCGCGTAGCCTCAAGCGCATCATCTGCAGTGGTGAAGCGTTGCAGGTCGATGCCCAGCAGCAGGTGTTCGCCAAGCTGCCGCAGGCCAAGTTGTACAACCTTTACGGCCCGACCGAAGCGGCCATCGACGTCACCCACTGGACCTGCCGCGAAGAGAGCAGCGACACGGTGCCGATCGGTCATCCGATTGCCAATCTGTCGACCTACATCCTCGACGCCGAACTGGGCCCGGTCCCGGCCGGTGTCATCGGTGAGTTGTACCTGGGCGGGGAAGGTCTGGCGCGTGGTTATCACCGTCGCCCCGGTCTTACTGCCGAACGCTTCATGGTCAGCCCGTTCGGCAACGGCGAACGCCTGTACCGCACCGGTGACCTGGCGCGCTATCGCCCTGACGGGGTGATCGAATACGCCGGGCGTATCGACCATCAGGTGAAGATCCGTGGTCTGCGTATCGAACTGGGCGAGATCGAGGCGCGGCTGTTCGAACAGGCCGAAGTCCGCGAAGCCGTGGTGCTGGCCATGGACCTGCTCGGCAGCCAACAGCTGGTCGGCTATGTGGTGCCAAACGCCGAAGGTATCGACGCCGAGCAACTCAAGGCGCGCCTGAAAGCACACCTGCCGGACTACATGGTGCCGAGCCAGTGGGTGTTCCTCGACAGCCTGCCGCTAAGCCCCAACGGCAAACTGGAGCGCAAGGCACTGCCACGCCCCGACGTCAGTCAGGCCCGGCAAGCCTATGTGGCGCCACACAGCGAACTGCAAAAACAGGTGGCCGAACGCTGGTGCAACGCGCTCGAACTCGAGCGTGTCGGCCTCACCGATAACTTCTTCGAGCTGGGCGGACACTCCCTGTTGGTAGTGAACGTCGTATCGCGCATTCAACTTGAGCTTGGTATGAAATTGACCCCGCAAATGCTTTTCCAGTACCCGACCCTGGGTGCATTCGTCGAGCAGCTGGAGCAGTCCGGCGAACAGCTGAGCAACGCCAAACTGAGCAAGCTTGAAGCGCTGTTCGATGAAATGGAGGAGCTGTGATGGACCAGACTGTCGCCCTGCGCATCGCCAAGCGCTTCATCACCCTGCCGCTGGACAAGCGTCGCCTGTACCTGGAGAAGATGCTCGAAGAGGGCGTCTCGCCGGCCAACCTGCCGATCCCTGCAGTGCAGGGCGAAGTGCCGACGCTGCCGTTGTCCTATGCCCAGGAGCGCCAGTGGTTCCTCTGGCAACTGGCGCCGGACAGCGCCAACTACAACCTGCCGACCGCCTTGCGCCTGCACGGCCAGCTGGACATGGCGACCTTGCAGGCCAGCTTCGATGTCTTGCTTGAACGGCATCAGGCACTGCGCACCACCTTCGGTGAATACGCCGAGGGTGTGCAGCAGGTGATTCATCCGGCGTCCTCGGTGACTATCGGCCATCACGCCTTGCCCGCCGATCTCGATGCTACGCAGCGCGAAGCCCGGATCAAGGCGTTCCTTGAAGAAGAAACCCACCACTGTTTCGACCTGCAGCAAGGTCCGTTGCTGCGGGTCGGCCTGCTCGACGTAGCGCCTGATGATCACGTCCTGGTACTGACCCAGCACCACATCGTTTCCGACGGTGCTTCGCTGCAGATCATGGTCGACGAACTGGTCCAGGGTTACGCCGCACGCAGCCGTGGCCAGGTGCCGACGCTGGCAGCGTTACCGATCCAGTACGCCGACTACGCCATCTGGCAGCGGCACTGGATGGAGGCGGGCGAGCGTGAACGCCAGCTGCAGTACTGGCTGGCGCAACTCGACGGTCAGCAGCCAGTGCTTGAACTGCCCAGCGACCGGCCGCGTCCGAGCGTGCAAAGCTACCGTGGCGCGCGTCAGGCGATTGCCTTCGACGACAGCCTCGGCCGTGAGCTCAGAGCCCTGGCCCAGCGCGAAGGCGCGACGCTGTTCATGGTGTTGCTGGCGTCGTTCCAGGCCCTGCTGCAGCGCTACAGCGGGCAGGGTGAAATCTGCGTCGGGGTGCCGACCGCCAACCGCAACCGGGTGGAAACCGAGGGCCTGATCGGCTTTTTCGTCAACACCCAGGTGCTCAAGGCCGAGTTCGACAGCACACTGAGCTTCAGCGGCCTGCTGGCCCAGGCCAAGCAGCGGGTACTGGGCGCCCAAGGGCATCAGGACCTGCCGTTCGAACAACTGGTCGAAGCCTTGCACCCAGAGCGCAGCCTCAGCCATAACCCGTTGTTCCAGGTCATGCACAACCACCAGCAAGGCAGCGCTGGCGATGAAGCGCGGGTGCAGGAGCTGCCGGGTTTGCGCGTCGAGGGCCTGAACTGGGACAGCCTGACCGCCCAGTTCGATCTGACCCTGGATACGCTGGAAAGCAGCGAAGGCCTGAGCGCTTCGCTGACCTACGCTACCGACCTGTTCGACGCCGCCACCATTGAGCGCATGGCCGGGCACTGGCTCAATCTTTTGGCTGCCGTGGTCGCCGACCCGCAGCAGCGCATAGCCGCACTGGAGCTGTTCGGTGCTGGCGAAGTCGCCGCGCAGATCGCCCAGTGGAACCCGCAGCCGGCCGAGTTTCCGGTCGAACACTGCCTGCATACCCTGATCGCTGCGCAAGCGGCCGCGCGACCAGAAGCGATTGCTGTTACCTACCTGAACCAGCAACTAAGCTACGGCGAACTCAACGCCCGCGCCAACCAGTGGGCACACCGCCTGATTGAACTGGGCGTCGGCCCGGACGTGCTGGTCGGCGTCGCGGTCGAGCGCAGTCTGGACATGGTCGTCGGCCTGCTGGCGGTGCTCAAGGCTGGTGGCGCTTACCTGCCGCTGGACCCGCAGTATCCGCAGGACCGTCTGGCCTACATGATCGAAGACAGCGGCATCGACCTGGTGCTCAGCCAGCGCGAAGTAATCGGCCGTCTGCCGCTGCCGACGCATGTGCGCAGTCTGCTACTGGACGACGAGCTGACCCAGCCACTGACCGATCCGCAGGTCACCACCGGCCCGGACAACCTGGCCTACGTGATCTACACCTCCGGCTCCACCGGCAAACCGAAAGGCACCTTGCTGCCGCACCGCAATGTGCTGCGGCTGTTCACCGCCACCGAGCGCTGGTTCGGTTTCGGTGCCGAAGACGTCTGGAGCCTGTTCCATTCCTACGCCTTCGACTTCTCGGTGTGGGAGCTGTTCGGCGCGCTGCTGTATGGCGGCCGCGTCGTGGTAGTGGCTCAGGACGTCAGCCGCTCGCCGGAAGATTTCTACGCACTGCTGTGCAGCGAAGGCATTACGGTGCTGAACCAGACCCCGTCGGCGTTCAAGGCGCTGATGCAGGTGGCCTGTGCCGAGACCGAGAGCAAACCGGCGCTGCGTTACGTGGTGTTCGGTGGCGAAGCGCTGGACGTAAAAAGCCTGCGCCCGTGGTTCGAACGTTTCGGCGATCAAGCCCCGCAACTGATCAACATGTATGGCATCACCGAAACCACCGTGCATGTGACCTACCGGCCGTTGTCGCTGGCCGATCTGGAACTGGAAACCAGCAGCCCGATTGGCGAGCCAATTGCCGATCTGTCGTGGTACCTGCTGGATGCTGAACTCAATCCGGTACCCAAAGGCTGCATCGGTGAACTGTATGTCGGCCAGGCCGGTCTGGCGCGTGGCTATCTGAAGCGTGCCGACCTCACCGCCACACGTTTCGTCGCCGACCCGTTCGGCCAGCCCGGTGCGCGGCTGTACCGTACCGGCGACCTGGCGCGCAACCGTGCCGATGGGGTGATCGAGTACATCGGGCGCATCGACCATCAGGTGAAGATCCGCGGTTTCCGGATCGAGCTGGGTGAAATCGAGGCGCGTCTGCAGCAGCAAGCGCCGGTGCGCAACGCCCTGGTGCTGGCGCTGGATGGTCCGTCCGGTGCGCAGCTGGTGGGTTACGTGGTGCCGAAAGTGGCGGTGGCGCCCGAGCAGCAAACTGCGCTGCGCGAAGAACTGCGCAGCGGGCTCAAGGCAGCACTGCCGGACTACATGGTCCCGGCGCATATCCTGTTCCTCGACAGTTTGCCGCTAACCGCCAACGGCAAGCTCGACCGCAAGGCCTTGCCGACCCCGGATGCCAGCCAGTTGCAGCAGGCCTACGTGGCACCGCAAAGCGAACTGGAGCAACGCATCGCCGCGATCTGGCAGGACGTGCTCAAGCTTGAGCAGGTCGGCCTGACCGACAACTTCTTCGCCCTCGGCGGGCACTCGCTGCTGGCAACCCAGGTGATATCACGAGTACGTGCGCTGGGCATCGAGATTTCCCTCAAGACCCTGTTCGAACAACCGGACCTGCAGCATTTCGTCCAGGCCCTGGCGGCGCCTGCGCAGGTGACGGTGCAGATTCAACCGGTCGACCGTGGCCAACCGCTGGCGTTGTCCTATGCCCAGGAACGTCAATGGTTCCTCTGGCAGCTCGACCCACAAAGCTCGGCCTACAACATTCCACTGGCCTTGCGTCTTCGCGGTGAGCTGGATGTTGTCGCCCTGCAGCGCAGCTTCGATGCCCTGGTCGCCCGTCATGAAAGCCTGCGCACCCGTTTCGTGCGTGACGCTCAGGGCAACCCGCAGCAGCTAATCGAGCCCGGTCTGCGCGTGCCGCTGTGCCTGGACCACGCGCAGGACAGCGGCGAAGCCCAGGTACGGAGCTGGATCGAAACCCAGGCGGCGCAGCTGTTTGACCTGGAGCAAGGGCCGCTGGTACGTCTGCGTCTGTTGCAACTGGCCAGCGACGAGCACGTGCTGCTGCTGGTCCAGCATCACATTGTCTCCGATGGCTGGTCGATGCAGTTGATGGTCGACGAGCTGGTGCGGCTCTACGCCGGTTACAGCCAGGGCCAGGAAACCGCCCTGGCGCCGTTGCCGATCCAGTACGCCGACTATGCCCACTGGCAACGCAACTGGCTGGAGCAGGGCGAGTACGCCCGCCAGCTGGCCTGGTGGACCGCGCAACTGGGCGAGCCGGACAGCCTGCTGGAGCTGCCTTACGACTTCGTCCGCCCGGCCGAGCAGAGCTTTTGCGGTGCCCAGCTCGACGTGCAACTGGATGCGGCATTGGCGCAGCGCCTGCAGCAACTGGCGAAAACCCATAACGTCACCCTGTTCATGCTGTTGCTGGCTTCGTTCCAGAGCTTCCTGCACCGCTACAGCGGCCAGGCGTTGATTCCGGTCGGGGTACCGGTGGCCAACCGCAACCGGGTGGAAACCGAAGGCCTGATCGGCTTTTTCGTCAACACCCAGGTGATGCAGGCGCGCTTTGCCGGGCAGCTGCGTTTCAGTGAGGTGCTGGCGCAGGTGCGGCAGATGGCCCTGGGCGCCCAGGAGCATCAGGACCTGCCGTTCGAGCAACTGGTCGAGGCCCTGCAGCCGGAACGCAGCCTGAGTTTCAGCCCGCTGTTCCAGGTCATGTTCAATCACCAGAGCGCGCAGCGTCACCGCCTGCAACCGCTGCACGTGCCGGGCCTGGCGGTCGAAGGCCTGAGCTGGGACGACCCGACCTCGCAGTTCGACCTGACCCTGAATACCTTCGAGTCCGCCGATGGCCTTTCGGCGACCCTGACCTATGCCACCGACCTGTTCAGTGCGGACACCGTGGCGCGCATGGCGCAGCACTGGCTGAACCTGCTGCACGGCATCGTTGCCGATCCGCAGGCCCGTATCGATCAGTTGCCGCTGCTGTCGCCTGCCGAGCAGCAGCAAATCTGCGTGGAGTGGAACGCCGACTATTCGGCCTATGACACCCAGAGCAACATTCCGGCCGCGATTCAGGCGCAAGTGATTGCGCAGCCGCAGGCACTGGCCCTGACCGCCGGCACCCGCACTTTCACGTATGCCGAACTCAACGCCTGGTCCAACCGTCTGGCGCGCCAGCTGGTCAGCCTCGGCGTCGGCCCGGAAGTGCGGGTCGGCGTGGCCATGGAGCGCAGCAGCGAGATGATCGTCGCCTTGCTGGCGGTGCTCAAGGCGGGCGGCGCCTATGTGCCGCTGGACCCGGATTATCCGGCCGAACGCGTGGCCTACATGCTCGAAGACAGCCAGGCACGAATCCTCCTGACCCAGGCAGCGCTGGTCGATGAACTGCCGCCGAGCCAGGCTCAGGTGCTTTTGGTCGATCCGCAAGGGCAGGGGCTAGAAGCTTTTGCCGAGGATGATCTGCCACCGCGCGCCGCCGCCGACAACCTGGCCTATGTGATCTACACCTCCGGCTCCACCGGCAAGCCCAAGGGCGTGGCCATCGCCCACCGCAACGTGCTGGCGCTGATCCACTGGAGCCAGCAGGTCTACAGCCAGGCCGACCTGCAAGGGGTGCTGGCTTCGACCTCGGTGTGCTTCGACCTGTCGGTCTGGGAGATTTTCGTCACCCTGGCCAGCGGCGGTTCGATCGTGCTGGCGCGTAACGCCCTGGAGCTGCCGGAGCTGGCCGCGCGCGACCAGGTGCGCCTGATCAATAGCGTGCCATCGGCGGTCACCGCCTTGCAGCGCGCCGGGCAGATTCCGCCGGGTGTACGCATCATCAACATGGCCGGCGAGCCGCTGAAGCAGGGGCTGGTCGATGCCCTGTATGCCTCGCCGAGCGTCGAACACGTCTACGACCTGTACGGCCCGTCGGAAGACACCACCTACTCGACCTGGACCCGCCGTGAAGCGGGCGGCCAGGCCAATATCGGCCGACCGCTGTGCAACACCAGCAGCTACATCCTCGATGGCCAGCTGCAGCCGGTGCCGCAAGGCGTGGCCGGTGAGCTGTACCTGGCGGGTGAAGGCATCACCCGTGGCTACCTGTTCCGCCCGGGGCTGACCGCGGAGAAGTTCGTGCCCAACCCGTTCGGCGGCGCGGGTGAGCGCCTGTACCGCACCGGCGACTTGACCCGTTATCGCCCGGATGGGGTGATCGAATACGTCGGTCGCATCGACCATCAGGTGAAGATCCGTGGCTTCCGGATCGAGCTGGGTGAAATCGAGGCGCGCCTGTTGCAGCAGCCGGAAGTACGCGAAGGTGTGCTGCTGGCAGTGGACGGTGCCAGCGGTCAGCAACTGGTCGGTTATGTGGTGCTGCACGACAGCGCAAGCCAGGACCCGGCGAAGATGCGTGACGCATTGCGCACCCGGCTCAAGGCGACGCTGCCGGAATACATGGTGCCAGCGCATATCCTGTTCCTCGACGCCTTGCCGCTGACCCCCAACGGCAAGCTCGACCGCAAGGCCTTGCCAGCGCCGGACGCGAGCCTGGCGCAACACGCCTATGTGGCCCCGCAAAGCACGCTGGAACAGCGTATCGCCACGATCTGGCAGGACGTGTTGAAGCTGGAGCGGGTCGGCCTGAACGACAACTTCTTCGAACTCGGTGGCGACTCGATCATCTCTATCCAGGTGGTCAGCCGCGCGCGGCAGGCGGGGATCCGCTTCACGCCGAAAGAGCTGTTCCAGCACCAGACCGTGCAAGGGCTGGCCAGCGTCGCGCGCCTGGGCGAGGAGGGGCCGGGCATCGATCAGGGCCCGGTCAGCGGTGAGCTGGCCTTGCTGCCGATTCATCAGGTGTTCTTCGACACGGCGATTCCCGAGCGTCACCACTGGAACCAGTCGGTGCTGCTCAAGCCAAGCCAGGCGTTGCAGGCCGATGCGCTGGAGCAAGCGCTGCAAGCCTTGCTGGTGCACCACGACGCACTGCGCCTGCGCTTTGCCGAGCAGGACGGTCAGTGGCAGGCGCAGTTCGCGCCGGTGTCGAGTGAGCAGTCGCTGCTGTGGCAGGCGCAACTGAACGATATCGCCGAGTTGCAGGCGCTGGGCGAACAAGCCCAGGCCAGTCTCAACCTGCAGGACGGCCCGTTGCTGCGCGCAGTGCTGGCGACCCTGGCCGATGGCGAGCAACGCCTGCTGCTGGTGATCCATCACCTGGCGGTGGACGGCGTGTCGTGGCGGACCCTCTTCGAGGACCTGCAGCAGGCCTACAACCAGTGCCTGGCGGGTGAAGCCGTGCGCTTCCCGGCCAAGACCAGCTCGATCCAGGCCTGGGCCGACAAGCTGCGCAGCCACGCCCAAGGCGCGGCCGTGCAGGCAGAACTGGGCTACTGGCAGCAGTTGTCGGGCACTTCGGCTGAATTGCCCCGCGATCACGCAGTGGAACAAGGCCTCAATCGCCACGCCCAGACCGTGCACAGCCAGCTGGACCAGACCCAGACCCGCCAGCTGCTGCAGGACGCGCCAGCGGCCTACCGCACCCAGGTCAACGACCTGCTGCTGACCGCTCTGGCCCAGGTCATCACCGGCTGGACTGGCGAGGCTTCGGCGCTGGTGCAATTGGAAGGTCACGGCCGCGAGGCATTGTTCGACGACATCGACCTGACCCGTACCGTCGGCTGGTTCACCAGCCTGTACCCGGTCAAATTGACCCCGGCAGCCGACCTCGGCACTTCGATCAAAGGCATCAAGGAGCAGTTGCGCGCCATCCCTGAAAAGGGCCTGGGCTACGGCGCCTTGCGCTACCTGGGCGATGAACAGGTCAAAGCGCAACTGGCTGACTTGCCGCAAGCGCGGATCACCTTCAACTACCTCGGCCAGTTCGACGCCAGCTTCGACGATGAAGCGGCCCTGTTCCGTCCGGCCGCTGAAAGCGCCGGCCTCGACCAGAGTGCCGATGCTCCGTTGGGCAACTGGCTGACCGTCGATGGCCGGGTCTACAACGGCGAGCTGAGCCTGGGCTGGACCTTCAGCGAGCAGATGTTCGACGCCGCCACCATCCAGCGTCTGGCCGATACCTACACCCAGGCGCTGCAGGCATTGATCAGCCACTGCGCGACAGGTGCCCAGCAAGGTTTCACCCCGTCGGACTTCCCGCTGGCCGGGTTGACCCAGCGGCAACTGGACAGCCTGGTGCTGCCACCAGGGGCGGTGGAAGACCTCTATCCGCTGTCGCCGATGCAACAGGGGATGATGTTCCACACCCTCTACGAGCAGCGTGCCAGCGAGTACGTCAACCAGATGCGCCTGGACATCGAGGGTCTCGATCCCGAGCGCTTCGCCCAGGCCTGGCAAGCTGCGGTGGATGCTCACGACATTCTGCGCAGCGGGTTCATCTGGGAGGGTGAACTGCAGCGTCCGTTGCAGGTGGTCTACCGCCAGGCGCAACTGCCGTTCCAGCAGTTCGACTGGCGCCAGCACGACGATCTGGCAGCAGCCCTCGAACAGCTGGCGGCAGAGCAGCTGCAGCTATGTGCACGCCTGGACCAGGCGCCGTTGCTGCGCATCAGCCTGGTGCGTTGCGACGAGGCGCGTTACCAGCTGATCTACACCCATCACCACATCCTCCTTGACGGCTGGAGTAATTCGCAGCTGCTGGGCGAGGTACTGCAGCGCTACAGCGGCGCAGCGCCCGCCCATGCGGCGGGGCGCTACCGCGATTACATCGCCTGGCTGCAGGGCCAGGACGCGCAAGCCAGCGAGCAGTTCTGGCGTGAACAACTGGCACCCCTGACTGAACCGACGCAACTGGCGGCAACTTTGCCCGCGTCGAATGCAGCCAGTGGCCTGCAGCATTTCCATGCCCACCTCGATCGCCAGCAGACCGCCCACCTCGGCGATTTCGCCCGCCGCCAGAAAGTCACCGTCAACACCCTGGTGCAAGCGGCCTGGCTGTTGCTGCTGCAGCGCTACAGCGGTCATGACTGTGTCTGTTTCGGCGCCACTGTCGCTGGCCGCCCGGCAGAGCTGAAAGACGTCGAAACGCAGATCGGGCTGTTCATCAACACCTTGCCGGTGGTCGCCAGCCCGCGCCCAGAGCTGCGCGTGGCGCAGTGGCTGCAAACCCTGCAGGCGCACAACCTGGCCTTGCGCGAACACGAGCACAGCCCGCTGGCCGCTATTCAGGGCTGGGCGGGGCAACGCGGTGAAGCGCTGTTCGACACCCTGCTGGTGTTCGAGAACTACCCGGTGGCCGAGGCGCTGCAACAGGCTTCGCCACACAGCGTACGCTTTGGCGCGATCAGCCATCACGAACAGACCAACTACCCGCTGACCCTGGCGGTGAACATGGGCGAGCGCCTGGACTGGCACTTCAGCTATGCCGGCGAACGCTTCAGCGCGGCGCAGGTGGTGCAGATCCATGCTCACCTGCAAACGCTGCTGCTGGCCCTGAGCGCCAATGCCGAGCGTTGCCTCGGCCAGCTGACGATGCTCAGCAGCGTAGAGCAGCATCGTCTGGAGCGCTGGAATGCCAGCGCGGTTGCCTTCGACTTGCAGCACACCGTGCAACAACAAGTCCGCGCCCAGGCACTGCGTACGCCACAGGCCGTGGCCGTGCGCGCAGGCGCGCTGAGCCTGAGCTACGCCGAGCTCGACAGCCGCGCCAACCGTCTGGCGCACCGCTTGATCGAAGCCGGTGTCGGTGCCGATGTGCTGGTCGGCATTGCCTCCGAGCGCAGCCTGGAAATGCTCGTCGGCCTGCTCGCGGTGCTCAAGGCCGGCGGTGCCTATGTGCCGCTCGACCCGGCCTATCCGCGTGAGCGTCTGGCCTACATGATTGAAGACAGTGGCGTCGGCCTGCTGCTGACCCAGCAAGCGCTGCAGGCGCAGTTGCCGGTACCGGCCACGGTCCGCATGCTGTTGCTTGAGGACACACAGGCAAGCTACCCGGACCACGATCCGCAAGTAGCAGTCAGCGCCGATAACCTCGCGTACATGATCTACACCTCCGGTTCCACCGGCCAACCCAAAGGTGTGCAGTTGCGCCATGGCGCGCTGAGCAACCACATGCGGTGGATGCAAGGGCAACTGGCCCTGCAGGCCGACGACCGGGTACTGCAGAAAACCGCGTTCAGTTTCGACGCCTCGGTCTGGGAGTTCTGGCTGCCGCTGCTCGACGGCGCGCAACTGGTGATGGCGCCGCCAGCGCTGAACGACGACCTGACGCAGTTGTGGCAGATCGTCGCCGAGCAGCAGATCACCGTGCTGCAGATGGCGCCATCGTTACTGCAGGCGCTGATTGGCCATGCCTGCCATGAGCAGCTGGCCGGCCTGCGCCAGTTGCTGGTCGGCGGTGAAGCGCTGGCCGCGACCCTGGTCGAGCAGGTGCGGGCCTGCTGGTCCGGGCGCATCTGCAACCTTTACGGGCCTACCGAAGCCACCATCGACAGCAGTTTCCAGGTGATCGACCACCTGGCCGACAGCGCCGTGGTGCCGATTGGCCGGCCGCTGGCCAACGTGCGTCTGTGGCTGCTCGAAGGGCAACTGCAGCCGGTGGCACCGGGGGTGACCGGCGAGCTGTACATTGCCGGTGACTCCCTGGCCCGCGGCTACCATGGGCGCGCGGCGCTGACGGCCGAACGCTTTGTGCCGGACCCGTTTGACCAGGCCGGTGGCCGCCTGTACCGCACCGGCGATCTGGCGCGTCAGCGCGAAGACGGGGTAGTGGAATACGCCGGGCGCATCGACCATCAGGTGAAGGTGCGCGGCCTGCGTATCGAGCTGGGTGAAATCGAAGCCTGCCTGCTCAGCCTCGACGCCGTGCGTGAGGCGGTGGTGCTGGCCCAGGCCGGGCCGAACGGTCAGCAACTGGTCGCCTATATCGTCGCCCGGCAACAGGGCCTTGGTCATGAAGTGATCCGCGCGCACCTGCAGGCGCAACTGCCGGACTACATGGTGCCGGCGCATATCCTGTTCCTCGATGCCTTGCCGCTGACCGCCAACGGCAAGCTCGACCGCAAGGCCTTGCCGGCGCCGGACGCGAGCCTGGCGCAACACGCCTATGTCGCCCCGCAAAGCACGCTGGAACAGCGTATCGCCACGATCTGGCAGGACGTGTTGAAGCTGGAGCGCGTCGGCCTGAACGACAACTTCTTCGAGCTCGGTGGCGACTCGATCATCTCCATCCAGGTGGTCAGCCGCGCGCGGCAGGCGGGGATCCGCTTCACGCCGAAAGAGCTGTTCCAGTACCAGACCGTGCAAGGGCTGGCCAGCGTCGCGCGGCTGGGTGAGGAGGGGCCGGGCATCGATCAGGGCCCGGTCAGCGGTGGGCTGGTGTTGTTGCCGATTCATCAGGTGTTCTTCGACACGGCAATCCCCGAACGTCACCACTGGAACCAATCGGTGCTGCTCAAGCCAAGCCAGGCGTTGCAGGCCGATGTGCTGGAGCAAGCGCTGCAAGCCTTGCTGGTGCACCACGACGCACTGCGCCTGCGCTTTGCCGAGCAGGACGGTCAATGGCAGGCACAGTTCGCGCCGGTGTCCAGTGAACAGCCGCTGTTGTGGCAGGCGCCACTGAACGACATCGCCGAGTTGCAGGCGCTGGGCGAACAAGCCCAGGCCAGCCTCAACCTGGAGGACGGCCCGTTGCTGCGCGCAGTGCTGGCGACCCTGGCCGATGGCGAGCAACGCCTGTTGCTGGTGATCCATCACCTGGCGGTGGACGGCGTGTCGTGGCGGATCCTCTTCGAGGACCTGCAGCAGGCCTACAACCAGTGCCTGGCGGGACAAACGCCAACGCTTCCGGCCAAGACCAGCTCGATCCAGGCCTGGGCTGACAAGTTGCGCAGCCACGCCCAAGGTGCGGCTTTGCAGGCAGAACTGGGCTACTGGCAGCAGCTGTCGGGCACTTCGGCTGAATTGCCCCGCGATCACGCAGTGGAACAAGGCCTCAACCGCCACGCTCAGACCGTGCACAGCCAGCTGGACCAGACCCTGACCCGTCAGCTGTTGCAGGACGCGCCAGCGGCTTACCGCACCCAGGTCAACGACCTGCTGCTGACCGCTTTGGCCCAGGTCATCACCGGCTGGACCGGCGAGGCTTCGGCGCTGGTGCAACTGGAAGGTCACGGCCGTGAAGCATTGTTCGACGACATCGACCTGACCCGTACCGTCGGCTGGTTCACCAGTTTGTACCCAGTCAAGCTGACCCCGGCAGCCGACCTCGGCACTTCGATCAAGGGCATCAAGGAACAGCTGCGCGCCATCCCCGACAAGGGCCTGGGCTACGGCGCACTGCGCTACCTGGGTGATGAACAGGTAAAAGCGCAATTGGCCAACCTGCCGCAAGCGCGGATCACCTTCAACTACCTCGGCCAGTTCGACGCCAGCTTCAACGATGACGCCGCCCTGTTCCGTCCGACTGGCGAAAACGCCGGCCAGGAACAAAGCGCGCAGGCGCCGCTGAGCAACTGGTTGACGGTTAATGGCCAGGTCTATGACGGTGAGTTGAGCCTGGGCTGGAGCTTCAGCAGCGAGATGTTCGACAACGCGACCATCGAGCATCTGGCCGAGGCTTATGTGCAGGCGCTGCAGCGTCTGGTCGAGCATTGCCTCGACCCGCGCCAGGGCGGTTTGACAGTCTCCGACTTCAGCCTCAGCGCGCTCACTGCGGCGCAACTGGCACGCGTACCAGTCGCGCCGCGCGAGATCGATGACCTCTATCCGTTGTCGCCGATGCAGCAGGGCATTCTGTTCCACAGCCTGGAAGCGGCCGAGAGCGGCCTGTACATCAACCAGATCAGCGTGCCGGTCGAGGGGCTGGACGCCGAGCGCTTCATCGCTGCCTGGAACACGGTGATCGAGCGTCACGAAATCCTGCGCACCGGTTTCTGGACCAGCGCCGAACTCGCCCAGCCGCAGCAACTGGTCAAACGCAAGGTGCAACTGCCGGTCGAACGTCTCGATTGGCGTCAACGTGTGGTCAGTGCAGAGGACCTGCAGGCACTGGTGGCGGCGGACTGCGCACGCGGTTTCGACCTGCTTGCCGCGCCGCTGATGCGTCTGACCCTGGTACAACTCGAACAGCAACGCTACCACCTGATCTGGACCAGCCATCACATCCTCATGGACGGCTGGAGCAGTTCGCGGCTGTTCGGCGAGGTGCTGCAGGTGTATGCCGGCCAGGCCCTGGCGCCCAAGCGTGGGCGTTACCGTGACTACATCGACTGGCTGCAGGCACAGCCGGTGCTGGACACCTTCTGGAAAGCCAAGCTCAAGGCCTTCGAAGGCCCGACCTGCCTGGCCGACAGCCTGCACCCGAAACCGTCGCCGGAGCGGGTTGGCCACGCCGCCCTCTACCTGGATTGGGACACGGCCCGCACCACCTGGCTGCGCGAACAGGCCCAGGCCTTGCGGGTGACGCCGAACACCCTGATCCAGGCAGTCTGGCTGTTGCTCCTGCAACGCTATACCGGCCAGCAGACCCTGTGCTTCGGCGCCACCGTGGCCGGGCGCCCGGCGAGCCTCGCAGGTGCCGATGAAATGCTCGGGCTGTTCATCAACACCTTGCCGATCATCAATACCCCGCGTGCCGAGCAGCGCCTGGCCGACTGGCTGCTGGAGCTGCAGGCCTACAACCTGGAAGTACGCGACCACGAGCACGCTTCGCTGGCCGACATCCAGCGCTGGTCCGGCCAGGGCGGGCAGGCCATGTTCGACAGCATCGTGGTGTTCGAAAACTACCCGGTGGACGAGCGTCTGCAACAGCTGGACGACAATGCCCTGCGCTTTGGCAAGGTCCAGGCGCGGGATGTGACCAACTTCCCGATGGACCTGGCGATCAAGCTCGGCGAGACGCTGAACATCGAGTTCCTGTACCTGCGCAACAGCTTCACCGATGAGGCGGTGGCACAGATCCGTGGGCATTTCGAGCAGTTGCTCAGCCAGTTGCTGGAACAGCCGCAGTTACCTGTGGGCGCGCTGCAGCTGATTAGCGGGGAAGTCCACAAGGCTGCCGAATTGCCGGCCGCGCAACAGCTGTTGCCGTTGCGCATTGCCGAACACGCACGCCAGCAGCCACAGGCGATTGCCCTGGTGTGCGGCGATCAGCAACTGAGTTACGCCGAACTGGAAGCCCAGGCCAACCGCCTGGCACAGCATCTGCTGGCACAGGGCGCCGGTGCGGAAACCTTCGTCGGTGTCGCCCTCGAGCGTTCGCTGCACTCGGTGGTGGCCTTGTACGCCGTGCTCAAGACCGGTGCCGCATTCGTGCCGCTGGACATCAGCTACCCGCGTGAGCGCCTGCAATGGATCATGGACGATTCCGGCATGACCATCCTGCTCAGTCAGCGTCATCTGCGCGAGCAGCTGCCGACGCTCAGCCGGGCACAGCGGATCGACCTCGAGGATCTCGATCTGCAAGGCCCGGGGCCGGTCGCGGTGGTGCAACAGCCGGTGGATCCGGACAACCTTGCCTACCTGATCTACACCTCCGGTTCCACCGGCATGCCCAAAGGCGTGGCGGTGGCCCACGGGCCGATTGCCTTGCACTGCCAGGCAATCACCCAGCGTTATGCGATGGACCGCAGCACTCGTGAACTGCTGTTCATGTCCTTTGCCTTCGACGGTGCCCAGGAGCGCTGGTTGTCGACGCTGCTGGCCGGCGGGCAACTGGTGCTGCGTGACAACCGCCTGTGGACCCCGGAAGAAACCTGGCAGGCCCTGCATCGTCACGGCATCACCATCGCCTGCTTCCCGCCGGCCTATCTGCAGCAACTGGCCGAGTATGCCGAGGGCCGCGACAACCCGCCGGCGGTATACACCTATTGCTTCGGTGGCGATGCGGTGGCGCAGAGCAACTTCGAGCTGGTCAAGCGCACCTTGCGTCCGCGCCAGCTGACCAACGGCTACGGCCCGACCGAAACCGTGGTCACGCCGTTGTTGTGGAACGCTGCTGCCGATGCCGAATGTGGCGCGGCCTACGCGCCAATCGGTACCGCCGTCGGTGCGCGCAGCCTGTACATCCTCGACCCCCAGCTCAACCCGGTGCCGACCGGCGTGGCCGGCGAGCTATACCTGGGCGGCACGGAACTGGCGCGCGGTTACCACCGCCGTCCGGGGCTGAGTGCCGAGCGCTTCGTCGCCGACCCGTTCGGTGGCCAGGGTGGCCGCCTGTACCGCACCGGCGATCTGGTGCGCCAGCGTGCCGATGGTGTCATCGACTACCTCGGGCGCCTCGACCATCAGGTCAAGGTCCGTGGTTTCCGCATCGAGCTGGGTGAGATCGAAGCGCGCTTGTGCCAACTCGCTGGCGTGCGTGAGGCGGTGGTGGTCGCCCGTGACAGCAGCGCTGGCAAGCAATTGATCGGCTATGTGGTGGCCGATGCCGAGCAGGGCCTGGCCGAACGGCTGCGCAACGCGCTGGCGGCCGGGCTGCCGGATTACATGGTGCCTTCGCAGGTGCTGGTGCTGGCGGCATTGCCGCTGAGCCCGAACGGCAAGGTCGACCGCAAGGCGCTGCCGGAGCCGGACTTCCGCAACCGCCGCTATGTCGCCCCGCGCAACGAACTGGAGCGGCGCCTGGCGCTGATCTGGCAGGAGGTGCTGGAACTGGAGCAGGTCGGGGTGACCGACAACTTCTTCGAAATCGGTGGCGACTCGCTGCGCATCCTCAAGGTGCTGGGCAAGGTGCGCAGCCAACCGGAGCTGGGACTGGAGCTGAAACTGCGCGACATCATGGCCAGGCCGAGCATTGCCGAGTTGTCCGGATACCAGGAAACCTCGGCCAACAGCCTCGATCCGCTGTTGCTGCTCAATGCCCGGATCAGTGATCGCGCGCCGTTGTTCTGCATCCATGCCGGTTTCGGCACGGTGTTCGACTACGAGGCGCTGGCCCGGCGTCTGGATGGCCAGCGCAGTGTCTATGGCCTGCAATGCCGCATGCTGCTGGACCGGCAGTGGCTGGATGATTCGCTGCCGGCGATGGCCATCGATTACGCCCAGTACATCCGCCAGAAGCAGGCCGAGGGACCGTATCACCTGCTGGGCTGGTCGCTGGGTGCGACGCTGGCCGGACTGGTCGCCCAGGAGTTGCGCAGCCAGGGCCAGGCGGTGGCGTTGCTGGGGCTGGTCGACAGCTTCGTGCCGGTGGCGACCGATGCGCAGGCCGGTGACTGGAACTGCGACCTGCCGGGGTTCCTCAGCGTGGTGTTCGGTTGCCCGGTTGAGCAGTTACCGGGCCTGTCGTTGATTCAGGACGGTGATCAGCAAGCACTGCAGCAGTTGATCGAAGGCTTGCAACAGCAGCGCGGTGACGACGGCTATGCCAGCTTCGCCGCTGACGAGCTGGCGCATACCTTCGCCGTAGCGATGCGTCTTAAAGCCTTGTCCGAACAGTTCACCCGGATGCCTGCAGTGGACTGTGACGCCAGCTGTTGGTGGGCGGGCGGCCAGGATGCCGCGTTGCAACGCGGTTATGAACAGTGCTTCGGTGCCGGTACCTGTGCCGAACAGGTCGAAGGCGTATCGCACTACGAAATCATCAAGGCCGATAGGGTGCTGGCGGGGCTGCAAGCGCGCCTGGCCGACAGCGAAAGCGTCAAGGGTTGATCGAGAGGCTGGCCCCGCGAGGGGCCGGCGAACTACTTAATTCGTTTGCAAGGAACTACCTGATGCCGTTGCATCCTGACCTGGCGGGTTTTCTGGAACTCGTCGAATTCGGTCGTCTGACCGGCAAGAGCCACCCCATGCACAGCCTGCCGGTGGCTGAAGCGCGCCTGGAGTTCGAGCGTGCTTCAGCGATTCTCGACGCCAGCCCGCCCGAAGCGGTGGCGGTCCAGGCGCTGCGTATTGCCAGCCGTGACGGGCAGTCGATCCCGGGGCGGCTGTATCGTCGACCTGGCAGCGAGTCGCGGGTGTTGCCGGTGCTGCTCTACCTGCATGGTGGCGGTTATGTGGTGGGTAGCCTGGATTCACATGATTCGGTGTGCCGACGCCTGGCGCTGGCGGGCGATTTTGCCGTGCTCGCGCCAGATTATCGGCTGGCGCCGGAGTACCCGTTTCCGACCGCAGTGGAGGATTGCCTGGACAGCGCCAACTGGCTGCTGGAACACGCCGCCAAGCTGAATCTGGACGCCACCCGGGTGGCGGTCGGCGGTGACAGCGTCGGCGCCAGCCTGGCCACGGTGCTGGCGATCAGTGCGGTGCATGCACCGCAGACGATGGCCCTGCGGCCGCGGGCTCAACTGCTGTTCTACCCGGTCACCGATATTTCCACCCAACGCGATTCGCATCAGCGTTATGCCGAGGGCTATCTGCTGGAAACCGCGACTCTCGAATGGTTCTATGCCCACTATGCAGCGGATGCGAGCAATGACTGGCGTGTTTCTCCGCTGTTGTTCCTGGGGCTGCAGCCGTTGGCGGACGCTTTGGTGTCGCTGGCCGAGTTCGACCCGCTGTTCGACGAAGGCCAGGCCTGGGCCGAGCAGTTGCAGGGCAGTGGTACGGCGGTGACCTTGCAGGTGCAGACGGGGCTCACCCATGATTTTCTGCGCATGCACGGGATGGTGGCGGAGGTGGAGGGGATCTACCAACAGATCGGTCAGTGGCTCGATCAGCGCTTTTGATCTTTGAAATCCTATCACGGGGCAAGCCCGCTCCCACCGGTGAAGCTGCTATCACCCGGTGGGAGCGGGCTTGCCCCGCGAGGTCGGTGGATCAGAACTTGGCACGCACGGTGAGGGTGTAGTTGCGTGGATCACCGTAGAAGTTGCCGTTAGCCGAGGTACCCACGGTCTGGTAGTAATGCTTGTCGAAGATGTTGTTGGCGTTGACCACCGCCGACCAGTTCTTGTCGATCTGGTACTCCAGGCTGCTGCTCCAGATGGCATAACCGGCCTGGATGAACTTGAACTCCTGGTCGGCCGGGCCCCAGCTCTGGCTGGCTTCGTCGAATTCCGAGACCATACCGCTACGCGAGTTGCTGCTCTGTGCTGTCACGCCTGCACCGACTTTCCACTTCTCCAGGTCGCCTGGAAGGCGGTAGGTGCTCCACAGCTTGAACAGGTGCTTGGGGGTGACGGCGCTGTAGATGGCGCGGGTCTCGTCGTTCGCCTTGTCCCTGGTGTGGTTGTAGGTATAGCCGGCGAACAGTTCGAGGCCGGCCGCCACTTCGCCGCTGATCTCGGCGTCGAAACCTTCACTGACCACTTCACCCTGGCTCAGGTAGCAGCAGTTGTCTGCGCCGAAGGTCTGCGGGAAGCGCGGGTCGAGGATCGCCGCGCCTTCCTGCTCGATACGGTAGATGGCAAAGCTGGTGTTGACCTTGTTGTCGAAGAGCTGGCCTTTGAGGCCGATTTCATAGTTCTTCGATGTGGCCGCGTCCAGTGCCCCGTCCGGGTAGGACTTCTGCAGAAACTGCGGTTTGTAGGTTTCTGCGTAGCTGATGTAGGTGGTCCAGTTCTCGTTCAGGTCGTAGGTCAGGCCGGCATACGGCGTGGTTACGCCTTCTTCCTTGAACCGGCGATGGTAGGGGGCCGGGTCGGTCAGGACGTTGCCGAAGTCGTCAAAGAACACTTCCACGTCACGGTATTTATAAGTGGAAACGCGGGCGCCGAGGATCAGTTTGGTGTTGTCGGTCAGCGACAGCCGCGTCATACCGTAGTAACCGTACTTCTCGGTGGTGTTGTCGTCGGTCTTGTTCGGCAGGCTGCCCGGATCCGGCGGACGTACGGGGTCGAAGACATTCACCGGGGTAAAGTTCAGGTTGCCCCAGCGCTGGACGGTGTAGCCGTCGCTGTGCGAATAGTCGGCGCCGAGCAGTACGTCATGGTGCAGGTTGAACAGATCGAAACCACCCTTGACGTAGCTGTTGATACCCTTGCGCTCCAGGCCGGTCTTGGCCGGATAGTGCAGCCACACCGGTCCCGTTCCGGTCGCCGGATCGACCGCGCCGTTGGCGAACAGCGAGTTGGCGTCACGGTCCATGTCCATGTAGGTGACGTCGGTGGTCCACAACCAGTTTTCGTTGAAACTGTGGTCCAGCTTCAAATAAAGCTGTTTGGTTTTATCGTGGACAGTATCCCAGCTGGTAACCAGCGCGGTATCGCGTGACAGGCCGATATCGTCGCCGTTCTTGTAGCGCGGCAGGCCGCCGAAGTTGGATACGCCTTCGGAGTCCTGGTAGCTGCCACCAAGGGTCAGCACGGTATCGGGGGTCAGGTCGAACTCCACCGAGCCGTAGAACAGGTGCTTCTCCATGTCGGCGACATCGTAGAAGTACTTGTTGTCCTGGTAGGCCATGCCCAGACGACCGCGGATGTTGCCGGTCTCGGTCAGCGGGCCGGTCACGTCCAGCTCGGTGCGGTAGTTATCCCAGCTGCCGGCCGAAGCCGAAAAGGTCAGCTGATTGTGGGCCAGGGCGCGCTTGCGCACCAGGTTGATGGTGCCGCCGGGGTTGCCGCTGCCGGAGTAAAGGCCATCGACGCCACGCAGGAATTCGACGTGGTCGTATTGCGCCAGGTCCAGCTGGCTGATCGAACCGTAGCCGGAGATCGAGGTGTCCATTGGCGCGCCGCCATCGATCTGGATGTTGTTGACGGCAAAACCACGGGAAAAGAAGTTGGTGTCGTTACCCAGCGATGACCCGGAGGCACCGTTCTTTTGCAGGGTGACGCCGGTGGTCTTGTCCAGCGCATCGGTAAGGGTGGTCAGGCCCTGGTCTTCGATACGCTGACGGGTCACCACCGATACCGAGTGCGGCACCTCGCGAATCGATTGTGCCACCTTGCTGCCGACCGTGGTCGAACCGGTGATGTAGGCACCGGTGTTTTCGGTCTGATCGCCCAGGGCGATGGCGTTCACCGAGGTGGCGCCGAGGTTGATGGCATCGCTGGAGGCACCGTCGCCGCCACGCGAAAACGTCACCACGTTGTCGTCGATGCTGTAGGTGATGTCGGTGCCCTGAAGCATCCGTGCCAGCGCTTCACTGGGCTCGTAAGTGCCCTTGACCGGCAGCGACTTGAGGTTGGCGACCACTTCCGGGCGATAGAGGAACTGCAGGTTGGTCTGTTTGCTGATTTCCTGCAGGGCGCTGGCCAATGGCTGGGCCGGAACGTCGATCGCCACGGGCGCCGCCTGAGCCTGGGCAGCGCAACCGATAATCAGTGCGGTGCCCAGTGCCAGCAGGGTCTGGTTGCCGCGCTTGGAGTGAGGAGGGAGCTTACTGTTCAGCGGTGTGTTGCTCATGCTTACTGCCCGTTAAGTGTGGAATTTTTTGTATTTGCAAATGAGAGTCTTTATTAAGACGCAAGACTAAAAAAAAACCGGAAAGAATCTTTCCGGTTTTTTTCGTTCAGGCGCTGACGCGTTCGCTGACGACTCTGCCAGCCTCCATGCGTACCAGCTGATCGGCGCAATCGAAGTAGCGGTCATCGTGCGAGATGACGATGATGGTTTTGCCCAGACGCTTAAGGTCGGGCAGCAGTTCGGTGTAGAAGATCCGCCGGAAGGTCGGGTCCTGATCGGCTGCCCACTCGTCAAATACCAGCACCGGCCGGCCTTCGACCCAGGCGTTGATCAGGGCCAGGCGTTTGCGTTGGCCGGTGGACAGGTCGGTGGTGGTAAAGCGTCCGTTTTCGACACTGACCTTGTGCGCGATCTCCAGGCGGCGCAGGTACTTGTCAGCCTGGGCCGGCAGTTGCTGGTCGGCCTGGATGACGTCGTCGAACAGGTAGTAGTCGGCGAAGATCGTGGTGAACAGCTGGCGGTAGTCATCGCGGCTGGCATGCACCACCGGCTTGCCGTCGAGGTGGATACTGCCTTGCTGCGGGGCGTACAGACCGAGCAGCAGCTTGATCAGGGTGGTTTTGCCGCAACCGTTTTCACCGACGATGAAAATGATCTCGCCCTGTTCGATGCGCAGGTTCACCGGGCCGAGACGAAACGGGGCCAGCTCAGCAACCGGTGGGAAGCTGTAGGCCACATCGACCAGTTCCAGGCTGTGGATCTCGCGTTGCGCCAGTGCTGGGCCGTTGAGCAGCAGGTGCGGCTCGGGCGAGGAAAACTGGCGTGACAGCTCGGCGATGCGGGCAAAGGCGATGCGTGCCTTGCTGACAATCGGCAAGGTGCCGATCAGATGCTCCAGCGGGCCTTTCATGTACAGCAGCACCAGCACGAAACCGCTCATCACCGCCTTGTCGTTGCTTGGCCAGAACGCCTGCAACGCCAGGGCCAGGCCAATGACCACGAAGAACAGCATGGAGCCGAAGGTCTTGGCGATGACGAAGGTGTTGATCGCCTTTACCTGGGTGGCGCAGATGAAGTCGGCGGTCTGCACGATGCCGCGGTTGAACATGCGGTTGCGGCGCGGGCGGTGGATGCGCAGTTCCTTGGCACCTTCGGCAATCGCGTTGTAGTTCTTCTGCAGCTCGTCTTCGGCCTCGCGTGCCGCTTCGAAACCGCGCAGGCCCAGCGCCTGTGCATAGAACTGCACCAGGCCGCCAATGACGATGGCCACCAGCATCATCAGAAACATCGGCCACGACAGCATCGCCAGGTAACCCAGACAGCCGAGGGTCACCGTCAGCGAAATCGCCAGCGGCGCGAAGGCGAAGGCGAAGTCGCTGATGGTGTCCACGTCATGGGTCAGCACCGGGATCAGCCGGTGGCTGCGAAAGCGTTCGATCTGGTCAATCGGCGCTGCCAGGACTTTTTCACCCAGCTCTTTGCGCAGCTTGGCGATGATGTGCTGGCCGACATGGTTGGTGCCGATGTCAGAGAAGATCGTGCACAGCAACGCCAGTACGCAGAGCCCGGCGAACGCCAGGACCACGCCCTGGCTGAGGCCACCTTCGGCATGCAGGCCATTGTTGATGGTGGCCAGCAGCGCGGTGACGCTCAGGCCGCCGATCATGCCCAGGGCAATCGACAGAGCGACGATCGGCCAGAACGGTTTGAGCAGGGCAAACAGCTCGCGCAGCGCCCCGCGTGGTTGCTTGGTCATCGAGAGGTCCTGCTCAGGCGCTGGTGAGGACGATGGCTTCACGCGGTGGGTGGGCGTGCTTGCTCAAGGACTGGTACAGCGACTGGCCGATTTCTGCGGCGCGCACCGGCAGCACCGAAAGCAGGGTGTCGCTCAAGCCATGGGAGGCTTCACAGAACCCTTGCAGGTAGACCGAGGCATTGAGGTCCGGGGTGCTCAGGGCGCGGTAGTTGCGGTCGACCTCGAAGTCTTTGAGGTGATGCTGCAACGGTGCCAGCAGCTCGCGGTGCGAACGGCGCTCGTAGCCGGTGGCGAGGATCACCGCGTCATACCGGTGGGTCTGCTCGACATCGGTGGCCAGGTCACGCAGGGTCAGTTCGATGCCCTCGCTGGTGCTGACCACCGCTTCGATCTGGCGGCGGCAGAGCACAGAGTGGCGGAACTGGTGCGCGACCTTCTGGCGGTAGAGGATGCCGTAGATGCGCTCCAACAGGTCGATGTCGACCACCGAGTAGTTGGTGTTGTGGTATTCCTCGATCAACTTGGCGCGTTCGGCCAGCGGCTGGTTGAACACCAGGTCGGTGTAGTCGGGGGCGAACACTTCGTTGACGAACGGGCTGTCGTCGGCCGGCTTCAATGCCGAAGCGCGCAGGATCATGTCGACCTTGACCGACGGGTAGCTGTCGTTGAGATCGATAAAGGCCTCTGCGGCACTCTGGCCGGAACCGACGATGGCAATGCGCATCGCCTGGCCCTTGGCGCACGGCAGGTTTTCCAGGCTGTTCAGGTACTGGGAGTGGTGGAACACCCGTGGATCGGCCTTGAACGGCGCAAACGCGGCAGGAATCTTCGGCGTGCCGCCGCTGCCGACCACCACCGAGCGGGCCCGGCGCAGGTGTTCCTGGCCTTTCTGGTCGCGCGAGATCAGGCGCAGGTGATCGATTTTGCCGTCGACCAGCTCCGGTTCCACGCGCAGCACTTCTTCACCGTAAACGGCCTGGGTAGCGAAATGATCGGCGGCCCAGCGCAGGTAGTCGTTGTACTCCAGGCGGCACGGATAGAAGGTGCCGAGGTTGATGAAGTCGACCAGGCGCTGCTTCTGGTGCAGGTAGTTGACGAAGCTGTAGGGGCTGGTGGGGTTGCGCAGCGACACCAGGTCCTTGAGGAAGGAAATCTGCAGTTCGCTCTGGGTCGCCAGGGTGTTGCCGTGCCAGCGATAGTCGTTCTGCTTGTCGATGAACAGGGCATCGAGGGCGTGGCCGTTGGTTTCGGCAAGTTCTTCCAAAGCGATGGCCAGGGCCAGGTTGGAAGGGCCGAAGCCAACGCCGATCAGGTCGTGGATTTTTCCGGAGGAATGGGTCTGGCTCATGGGTGCGGTTCCTTGGGTGGTCAAGTGGGGGCGCCTGGAAAGGGCGCCCCGGATCCTGCGCAAGTACACCGATAGAACGAGCCATATCGCTGAGAATTTATGCTTTCGAGCGGTCAAAGTTCACGGGCAAGACGAAAACCGATCCAGTCGCCACGGTTGTCGGGAAGGCTGTTGTTGCGGTTGCCGGAGCGCGAGAAGATCGGCGCTTCGCCCCAGTCGTTGCCGCGGATCTGCACCAGCTCGCAGCCCGGCTCCCTCCAGGCGCTGCCGTCGGCGGGGGCGCCGACATAGTCGTCGTGGGTGCAGTCGGCGACCCACTCATACACGTTGCCATGCATGTCGTAGACGCCGAAGGCATTGGCCGGGAAGCTGCCCACCGGGGAGGTGAAACTGAAGCCGTCCTTGGGCCCGTAGACGTTGGCGTGCTGGCTGATTTCGTACTCGGCGTTCGGGTCCAGCGGGAACGGGAAGGGCCCTGTGCTGCCGGCGCGTGCGGCGTATTCACGTTCGGCCTCGCTGAGCATGCGGTAGTGCTTGCCGGTCTTCTTGGTCAGCCAGGCGGCATAGGCTTCGACATCGTGGTAGCTCATGCACACCGCCGGTTGCTTTGGCCCTTGCTTGTAGCGCGGTTTGCTGGCCTTGCACTCGCGGCCCGGACGGGTATCGCCATCGGCGATCTTCACCCCGGATTCACGCAGGTAGGCAGACCATTCGCCAGCAGTCACCGGGTAGCGACCGATGGCGAAGGGTTTGGCAAAGGTCACCTGGTGCAACGGGCCTTCATCGGGCTGGCGGCCGACTTCGTCATCCGGGGTGCCCATCATGAAGCTGCCGGCGGGCAGCACGAGCATTTCCGGGCATGCGGCCTTGCAGTCGCGAAACACCGTGCCGGGTTTGTCCGGGCTGCCGGCGGCCAGGGCCGGGAGGCTGCAGGCGGCGAGCAGTGCCGCCAGGCTCAGGTGATGCAGGGTACGGGTCATAACGGGGCCTTTGTCAGAGTTTTTGGGTCAGCAGGTCCAGGGTCCGGTCGATTTCCTGTTCGTTGTTGAGCAGGCTCGGCGCCATGCGGATCACCGGACCGACATCGCGGTGCACGGTATCGACGACAATGCGCTGCGCATTGAGGTAGGCGGCGATGGCGTCGGGGTCGCGGTCCTTGATCCGGAAAAAGGTGAAACCGGCCGAATGCTCACGGCTGAGCGGGGTGACCAGTTCGATTGCCTTGTGCTCGCCGAGCCGGGCCTTGAGGTAGTCGTTGAGCTGGTGGATGCGTGCCTGGACATCGGCCTTGCCCAGTTGCAGGTGCAGCTCGAACGCCTTGCCCAGCGCCCAGCGGTGCTCGAACGCGTGGTAGCCGCCGGGGGTCATGATGGTGGCGAAGTCTTCGTCTTCGGAGAAGGTGGCAAAGGTCGGCACCAGGTGTTGCAGCTTTTCCGAGGCGGCGCAGATGATCCCGGTGCCGCGCGGGCCGAACATCCACTTGTGGGTGCCGGAAATGAAGTAGTCGCAGTTGAAGTCGGCAAAGTTCTGGTTTTCCACGCCGAAGCCGTGCACGCCATCGATCACATAGAGGATGCGCCGGTCTTCGTCGCGCTCGCGGTTGTGCTGGCGCACCAGCGCGCCGATCTCGCCGACCGGCAACTTTACACCGCTGCCGGAGTGCACCCAGGTCATGCCCAGCACGCGGGTATTGGGCTTGATCGCCTTGTCGATAGTGCTCAGCACCTGATCGGTAGAAATCTCCCGTGGCTGCTGGAACAGACGCAGTTTGCGCACCTGGGTGCCCTGGCGCTGCTGGCGAAACTCAAGAATTTTATTGGTCGAGTAGTGCTCGTGTTCGGTGCTCAGGATCTCCTGGTCAGGCGCTACCTTGAGGCCGCCGTAGATCATGCCCAGGCCCTCGGTGGTGCTGCCGGTCAGGGCAATCTGCCGGGGTTTGACCTGCAGGTAACGGGCCGCCCAGTCGCGCACTTCGCCTTCGCGCTGCCATTCGATCTGGGTTTCCCAGTCGACCCAGTGCGCCGGATTGCGGTCGATCTCGCCGCGGTAGTAGTCGATGGCGTCCTGCACCGGCTTGGGGTGGGCGGTGACCAGGAAGTTGGCGAAATGCGCGTAGTTCGGATCCAGTGGGAACAGCTGACGCAATTGCTGCCACTTGTCCTTGCCAGTCAGCGCGGGTGTGCTGGCGGCCAGGGCCTTGGGCAGCAGGGAGCTAGCGATCGGCAGGCTGGCGGCGAACAGCCCGGCCTGCTTGAGAAAGGTGCGACGGTCAGTCATGACGAAGCGGATTCCAGATCAAGGGGTGGCAGTGGTGGCGACGGGCTGGGCGCTTTTCTGCACCTGTTCCCAGACCCGCAGGAAGTTGCCGGCCCAGAGCTTGCCGATATCCGCTTCGGAGTAGCCGCGCGTGAGCAGTTCGGCGGTTATGTTGCGGATCTCGCTGACATCCTTGAAACCGTCGAGACCGCCACCGTCGTTGAAGTCGGAACTGATGCCGACATGATCGATGCCGACCTTTTTCACCGTGTAGTCGATCGCATCGGCAAAGTCCTTGAGGGAGGCCTTGGGCTCTTCCTCGACAATGCCGTACAGGCTGCCGGCGTATTCGCCGAAACGTGATTCCGGCCAGATGGCGATCACTGCATCACCGGGCATCAGCGCGTTGGCCAGGCCTTGCAGCGGCTGCAGGTCGAATTTGGCGCGCAGGGCTTCAAGCTTGTCCAGGGTCGGTTTGCTCAGGGGCTTGAGGTAGGTGCCGAAGGCGACCACCTGGATGACCCCGCCACTGTCCTTGATCAGTTGCATTTCCTTGTCGCTGAGGTTGCGCGGGATGTCCACCAGCGCCCGTGGCGCCGAGTGCGAGGCGACCATTGGCGCACGGCTCAGGCGGGCAACGTCTTCCAGAGCCAGGGTCGACATCTGCGAGACGTCGATGATCACCCCGAGGTCATTGAGGCGCTTGACCGCCTGTTCGCCCAGCGGTGACAGGCCGCCGAGGGCATCGGCGGTGTCGTTGAAAAATGGCAGCGGTCGCGAGGAGTCGGCCCAGTCGTTGTTGCCGGTGTAGCTGAAACCGAACATGCGCATGCCGCGGGCGGTCCACAGGTCCAGTTGCGACAGGTCGTGGCCCAGTGGGTAGGCGTTGAGCATGCTGATGAAAATGGCGAACTTGCCTTCGCCGTTGAGGCGGCGGAAATCCTGCGGGGTATAGGCGATGCCGACCTGGTTGGGGAAGTCGCGGACCATGTTGCTGATGATCTTGTAGCGCACTTCCTGCTGGTGCCGGGCCTCATCGACAAAGCCCGGAGTAGGGCGGTGTGGGGCATTCGGGCCATTCCACAGTTCCGGCCAGCCGAACAGGGTCAGGGCGGCGCCGGACAGGCGGCCTTTGCCGGCCTTGACCAGATCGAACTGGCCTGGCCCGTCCTTGTCGATTTCGTTGCCGGCGCTGCCCAGGTCCAGTGGCACGGTGACGTGGCTGTCGAACGACAGCATGTGCTCGTGCAGGGCGTTGGCTTGCTCGACGATCTTGCCCGGGTAGCCGGTGTCCTGTTTGTTGTAGAAGTAGTAACCGCTTGCAGCGGCGCCGATGGCGACCGCCAGGGCAAGGGGCAGGCCGATATACAGGGCTTTGCGGGAACGGGGCTTGGTCTTGGTCATTGCCATCTCGACGCTGGGCTGATCGGAACGGCTTGCCCGGCGCACGGGTGGGCCAGGGGCAAAGCTCGGGTATCAGGAGGGACGAACGGCGCAGGGGTAAATTTATGGTTCTTCACGGCGTCCCGGGGGGCATGGTCTTGGGGCTGGGCTGGGCTGGGCTATTGAGGATGTGAGCTTATCCATTTTGTGTGGTGATGCTGCCGGCCCCTTCCGCCTTTACGGCGGGTCCCTTTTGTCTTGGCAAAAGGAACCAAAACCGCTTGCTCCTGCATCCGGCC
>NZ_JBWKNR010000025.1:0-27979 GCF_059415665.1 Pseudomonas sp. GW821-FHT10B02
CGTCCGTTGTCATGGGACAGTTCCATGCCTACTTTTTCCAAGAAAAAAGTAGGCCGCCGTAAGGGCGGAAGGGGCCGGCAGCGGCGCCACACCAAATGGATAAGCTCACACCCCCAACAACCCAACCCAACCCAACCCAACCCAACCCAACCCAACCCAAGGATCATACTCCCCGAGATTCCGTGAAGAACCATAAAAACAAACGGCGGCCACTTGGCCGCCGTTTGTTTTATTGCTCAGTTCAGGAGGCGGGATGTGCCTCAGGCAACTTCCACGAGCCATCCAGCACCGCCTTGGCCGGCTGATAGAAACGCACCATGTAGTTCCAGCCCGGCATGATCGGCAAGCAGTTGGCAACCGTCGCCTCGCATCCGCCAAAGCGAACCGACACCTTACCGTCCTCACCTTTGCGTGCAGTGAGGTTGTTCAGTGCGTAGGCTTCCTGGGCATTCTTCTGGAACTGCCCCTGCGCGTTGTAAACGCTGATGGACCAGAACGCCCCTGCAGGCACATTGGAAACATCCAGCTGGTACGGGGTCTTGCCATCATTAAGCTGCGGCGTGACCACCTGATAGTAAGCATCCTTTTCCGGGTTGCCGCCCCAGGCCATGGCACTGCCGATCAGGTGGCGTACCGGGTCGACGTCTTCACGCTTGCCGAACATGCCGCGCGAATCTTCAAGGGTCGAGCCCAGCGCCAACAACGCCTTGCGTATCTGCGCGCGGCTGGCTTCGTCCCAGTTCGGCACCTGGAACTGCCCAGGCCCGCCGTCCTGCCTGGCGACGATGGCATCCTGCAAGGCGGCAATCTTGGTCAGGTCCTGCGGGTCGGCGGGGTTGATCAGGGTCCGTACGCCGAACATGACATAGCGAGTGGACACATCCGCGCGCTTGAGGCGGTACTCCCCTGCCCCGTAGTGAACACCAATCACCTGGTGGTCTTCATCGATCATCACCAGCGACATGAAGCGCCCACCGGCGTCTGGCAGGGTCACGCTGACAGGGCCGGCGTCCATATCGAACACCGCGGTTGAATACAGCGTGTCGCGGTTCGGCCGGATCACGGTCGGGCGATCCACCGGAATCAGGTCGCGCCAATGGGAGAACGTGCCAAAACCGCCGCGCTTGGCGGTCAGGCCGAAGTAACGGTCGGTCTCGGCGCGGACGAAGTTGTCGACGGTGACCGGCACCGCCGCCGTTTGCAATGCATCGCTATGCGCTACCGGCAGGTAGGCGCCGTACAAGGCGATAGCCGCCACCAGTGCTTTCAATTCATTCATTGTTGTTGTCCTTATGATTGCAATGACCGCGGCGCGCTGGCCGCGGTCTTGACGCCTCTCAGAGCCTGACCAGCGCCGGCGGGAAATAGTCGCCATCGGCTACCACACCCTTGGCGCCGTAATAGCGCAGGATCAGCCTGAACGGCTGGCCCGCAGCGGTAGGCAGCCAATTGCCCTGGCTCGCGCCTGCCGGTTGTTGCGGACCGAAATAGAGAGTCAGCGAACCATCGGCGTTGTATTTCAGGTCGGATTGGTTGTTGAGCAGAAAGCGCCCCAGCGTGTTGGGCAACACGCGGAAGTTTTTCGCATCGGTGGCGGTGATCGACCAGAAGTAGCTGGCGAAATTTTGCGGCAACTGGTCAGCCGGAATCGTCAGGGCATAACTTTGGCCACCATCAAGCACCTCGCCGCTGCCCGTTGCGGCCGCACGGAAGTAGTGAACCTCCTGCTGGGTGTTGGCCCAGATGCCGCCATAGTCGACCAGAGTCCGGGTCAGGAAGTCGCTGCCGTAGGCGCCGGAGACTGCCGGGCGCACCCAGCCATTGCGCACGGTTCCCGGCCCGATCGTAGCCGCCGACCTGGCCAGTGCAGGATAGGTACGGGTTTTGATCTGCTGATCGATACGTGCGCGCGTGGCCGGGTCTGCAACCTGCGCGGCGATTGCCCGGACCCTGGCCTGCACGGCTTGCATGCCGGGGTTCAGGTCCGGCTCCTGCAGGGCAACCTCAGCCTTGTCGAATGCCTCGACGCCAGGCAGCTTGTTCAGCTCGAACATCAGCGCCTCGGGGACCGCTGGAAGCGCTGGCGTGCCGGTAGGACGCAAGCTGAACTGCTGCTGCAGCTGCTCGGCTTGCCTGGCATCGGCGCCCAGCTCCACCCGCGACAGCACGCGGGCGGTGCGCACCGGCAGATCAATACGTTTGACGCCAGCGGGCAGCGTCACCTTTGCGTCCTTCAGGCATACCGCAAAATCGCCAAAAGGATGATCGGGCTGACTGCGCTCATTGATATTGGCCAGTGTCTCGCCCCAACCATTGAGGAACTGCACCGTGTAGTAGCGATCGACGATTTTCGGTACCGAGATCTGTGCGCAACTGCCCTCGTCCAGCGCTAGCCAGGCTTCCGAATAGGCCACATCCAGGTTCGGATTGGGCCAATCCACGGCCCCTGGCTTGCGGTGCACAAGCTGGTTCCACTGCATCCCTTGCTGAAAGTCCAGCTGCTGTTGGCGCAGCACCAGCAGGCGACCCAGCAAATAGATATAGGCGTCACTGACCTCCTGGTCCGAGAACGCCTGCGTTTGTGGCGCAGTGACGGTTTCACTGGCGTGGACAAAAGATGACTGCAACGCGGCCGTCAGGCAGGAAACTGCAAAAACGCCTCCGGCAAGCGCCAGTCGCGATGATCGTTTCATTATTATTCTCCGTGGTAATCCATTATCTGCAGCACCCGCAGCTTATGCATGAGACAGATGGGTTCCACACCTCTCCTTTGGGGTGGGCACCAGGATGCAAGGGTACCTTGCAGGCGCAGCGCTTCAGCGTTCGGGTGGTGGCAGGTCGGGACGCGGAAAAAATCGACGCAAACGCTTACAATTGATTCCATTTCTGCCCATCAGACAGACCCCTCAGGCTATGGCTCTCGACCCTCCTACGCTGTTGATCCTTTCTATCGCCCTCGCCGCGGCCGCCGCCCTGTATCTGGCGGTCGAATGGCGCAGCATCCGCGAATCCTCGCTGCTGTTCTGGAGCGCAGGCTTTGCCACCATCAGCGTCGGCTCGACCCTCGCCCTGCTGCGTATCAGTGGCCTGCTGCTGATCGGCATCTGGTTCGCCAACGGCCTGCTGGTGCTGGCCCATTGGCTATTTCTGATGGGCGTCGCGCGCTTCACCCAGACACGTCTGTCACGCGGTTGGTACCTGGTTTTCGCCACCTGGCTGGCGCTGCTGCTACTGCCGAACGAGCCGTGGTGGTCGAAGGTCATGTTGATGGCCAACTCGCTGCTGGTCGCCGTGTTGGCGCTCAGAGCCAGCTTGCTTCTGCGCCCTCATGGCAAGTCGTTGAGCGTTGGCGCCGTGCAATTGCGCTATGTATTGCTGATCCACGGCCTGTTCTATCTGGCCAAGGCCCTGACCGCTGTGATTCCTGGCACACTGATCGATCTGGCGGCGTTTCATGGCGAGATCATCCAGATTTCGCTGGTCGAAGGCGCGATGGCGATCATGTTGATCGCGCTGTCGATGACCGGTACCGAGCGCCACCGCCGTGAAGCGCGCATAGCGCGGCTGGCCGCACGCGATCCGCTGACGTCCCTGTACAACCGCCGCGCCCTTGAAGTGCGGGCGCCACGCTTGCTCGAAGGTGTTTCGGCCACGCGCCCGGGTGCCTTGTTGCTGATCGACATCGACAACTTCAAAGGTGTCAACGACCTGCACGGCCATCTGGCCGGCGACCGCCTGCTCATCGTCCTGAGCGAGATGATTCGTGCGCATCTGCCCGAAGGCGCGCTGGCCGCCAGACTGGGCGGTGACGAGTTCGTCATTGTCCTGAGCAATACCTCACCGCAACATATCGTCGAGCTGGGCAATACCTTGCGCGAGCGCTTTCAGCAAACAGCCTCGGCCTCGTTCGTCACCCCCGATGCCGTGACCCTGAGCATCGGCGCCACCTTGTTCGACCAGCCGCCGGCAAGCCTGGCGGCGTTGATCGAGCAAGGTGATGCGGCGCTCTACGAATCCAAGCGAGGTGGGCGCGACAGTATTCGCCTGGTGGAGCGTACGGTTGCAGGTGTTTGAAACAATCCCCGGTGGGAGCGGGCCTTGCCCCGCGATCGGGCGCGAAGCGGCCGTAAAACCTGAACTCACGGTACAACTGTCACACCGAGCCGGCTGGGTTCGCTGCCGCTTTGCGGCAGATCGCGGGACAAGGCCCGCTCCCACAGTTCCTCTCGTGTCGCTAGCGCCAACGTTTCGGCTGCCGTGCAGCGCAGCACTGAAGATCGCAAGCCGAACTGGAGGACGATCACATCGCGTTCCAGCCCGCTACGGTTGGCTGTCCCCCCGTGCAACGTGGCTGAATGTAGTGCCAGACAACTACCGACGGGCACGTCTGGGCAGAGCGCGGTGTCGGTCACGGTGTCGCCATTCAGATGAGAACCCGGCACCACTGCGGTACCGCCATTTCGGGCTGACATAAACTGCAGCGGGATCAGCAGACGTACGGTGCGACCATCTTCACTGGCGAAGTAGGTGTTGCCCTCATCTCGATGCCAGCCTATGGCTGGCCCTGTTTCACCGGGCTTGCGGGTCAGGTTGGCAAAGTGAAACAGCAGATCGCAAGGCGCGCAGTCGAACAGCTCGGCAACACGCTCCCAGATCGATTGCTGTGAGATAAACCGCGCAAAGCGGGGCTCAAGGCCGATAAGGTCACCGATGATGAACGGCTCATGCGTACACGCGTCGAGCACGATGCCCGGGTTGCGCTGCGGGTGGCGACGTCCCGTATCACCGATGCTCAACCCCGCCGCCAACACCGCCTCTTCACCTTGCCTGTACCGGTCTATCAGACCATTGGCGAGTTCACGAGCCAGCGCCAGCGCGTTGTCACCAACTATTGAAGGGATTACCGCATAGCCTTGCGAGGCAAATGTCACTGTCCTTGTGTTCAATCCGATCCCGCTTGCATGATCCGTTTGTCAGGTGGCGCGAGACTAGCCTTGAATGGCACGCAAGTCCATTTACAGGCGCCGCGCAAGTCTGCAGGATTGCTTGCCGCCGCCCTGCGCGGGCAGGCTATGATCAAGCAATTTGAACCGGACCTCCTGGCCTATGCCCGTTGACCTGCAAACGCTCTATCCCAAACTGATCCACCTGATGCTGGACACAGTGTTCGTGGTCGATCGGGACAACCAGATTGTATTTGTCAGTGATGCCTGTGAAACCCTGCTCGGTTACCGGGCCGTCGAGCTGATCGGCACCCCGATCACCGACTACATCCATCCTGACGACCTGTCGGTGACACGGGCCTCCATCATCCGGGTCATGAACGGGCATTCCCACGTCGATTTCCGCAACCGTTACATCCGCAAGGATGGCGGTGTCGTGCACATCCTCTGGGCGGCCTTCTGGTCTGATGAGGTGGAGGCGCGCATCGGTGTCGCGCGGGACGTGACCGCCCTCCGCCAGGCCGAGGAAGAATTGCGTTTCATGGCCCACCACGATCCGCTGACCGCCCTGACCAACCGCTCGCTGTTCAATGACCGACTGGAATCGGCCCTGCGCGCCGCACATCGCCACAACAACATGCTGGCGTTGCTGTTCCTGGATATCAATGACTTCAAGGGCATTAACGATGTGCATGGGCATGCAATGGGCGATCAGGTGCTCTGCATGGTTGCCCGACGGCTGCAAGCCTGCGTCCGTGAGACGGACACCGTGGCGCGGATGGGCGGCGATGAGTTCACCGTGCTGTTGACGGATATCCAGTCGCAGGAAGCCGTCGCCGAGAAGGTAGCGCAGATTCTCGCGACCTTGGCCGAGCCGCTGGGGGCTGAGTTCGGCGCAATCAATATGCCGTCCTGCAGTATCGGCGTGGCCTTTTATCCTGCGGATGGGGAAGATGCCGATACGCTGCTCAGCCATGCCGATGGCGAGATGTACCGGATCAAAAGGCAGCGTTCTTCGGCGGCCGGGTAGCGAGCCTGCTGGATAGCGAGGGTAAAGCTCAGAGGGTTTGGATCTGTTCAAAGGTAAAGCATGAAGCTTGAGTTCAAGCGCCTGACCGAAGTCGGACTGGCGGACATCATTTCGCTCAACAACAACGCCGATGTTCTGCGACAAATGCCACTTGGCAGCGCAAATTTCGACGACGTTACCGCCAAAGAGTGGGTCAAGCAAAAAGACGCCCAGTGGGAACAGTATGGGTACGGCCCATGGGCATTTGTGATTGATCAGCAATTTGCTGGCTGGGGCGGTCTGCAGTACGAAGAAGGGGATGCAGACTTGGCATTGGTGCTTCATCCCAGCTTCTGGGGAAGTGGGAGAGCCATTTATCAAGAGATCGTTAAACGCGCCTTCACCACGATGGGCTTTGATTCCATCACCCTTCTGCTCCCTCCTTCGAGGAAAAGAATCAAAGGAATTTTCCGACAGGGGTTTCAGGTTGATGGCGAAGTTGATTTGGATGGTGTGCGCTTTCTGCGCTTTCGCCTTTATGCGCCCCAGTAATCACGTTAACGCCAGCAGCTGAGAAAAGTCCTTTGTAGCTGACCGCTGTCTGCATTCAGAACAGCAGCCTGAGCATATCGGCCAACTGCCGGGCCTCGGCATCGCTCGATCGCGCGCAGGCCTTCAACGCTTGCTGCAGACACCCGACAAAGCAGCGCGCCGCCGGATCCAGGGCCTGGTCGCGCAAGCGCACGACACTGATATCACCCTCCTCCAGCGTTTCATCCAGCGCCAGGGCCGTGGCCTTGCCGCGCAAGGGTTCACACAACAACATCGGTTCGGGCGAATAGCCCAGCATGCCGGCATTGATGATCAGGCTGCTGAGCATGGCGCTGGACTGGGCGCAGACGATGCGCCCGGGAGCGACGCTGTAGCCATAGCGGCCGAACAATTCGTGCATGACCTGCTCGTGGCTGGCCTGGGTGAAGTTCATCACCCAGTCCTGTTCCAGCAACTGGCCCAACGACCGGGCCGTGCGCAGTGGATGTAGGTTGCTTGCCAATACACGCATGCGGTAGCGGGCCAGCGGTTCGTGGGCGAACTCCTGGCCGGGCAGATTGCCCGCTGGCCCCAGGGCAAACTGCATCTGGCCGGTACGCAGCAATGACAGGCTGACTGCCTGCAACCCTTCGTAAAGCTCCAGCTGCACCGCAGGCATCTCGCGGCGAAACGCCTGCACCGCCACCGCCAGCAAAGTCTGTCCGAACCACGGTGTTACCCCCACGCACAACCGCGTCGGCGTTTCGCCACGCAGGCTGGCCAGATCACGCTGGGCATTTTCCAGCTGGCTGGCGATCTGCCGGGCGTGGGGCAGCAAGGTCTGTCCGGCCACGGTCAGCCGTGCACCACCGGCATGGCGCGATAACAGCGGCAGCCCCTGCTCTTCTTCCAGCTCACGCAAGGCCCGGGTGATTGCCGCCTGAGACAAGCCCAGGCCACGCGCCGCCGAGCGAATGCCACCACTGTCGGCCACTGCGATCAGGGCCTGTAACTGATGCAACTTCAAGCGCTTCTCCTGCCTGAACACCAAGGGTCGTCACGACAACCATTTTGCAGCTTATGTGCGCCGCCTGCTGGCGCTAGGTTAGATCACGCGAACGCGCCAGCCAACGGGCCGCGCAGTGTCGCCTTGCGAACCAGGACAAGACAATATGCACGACACCGATATTGCCCCCGGCATCAAAGCCATCACCCCCGCCATGATCGAGCTGCGCCGGGCGATCCATCGCCAGCCGGAGCTGGGCTTCGAAGAATTCGCCACCCGCAAGCGAGTGATCGAACACCTGGAAAACTGGGGCTACGAGGTCCACAAAGATCTGGCCACCACCGCCGTGGTCGGCACCTTGCGCAACGGTCACGGCCCGGCACTGGGCCTGCGCGCAGAGCTGGACGCCCTGCCGATCCAGGAACACAGCAGCCAGCCCTGGGCCAGCAGTACGCCGGGCAAGATGCACGCCTGCGGCCACGACGGCCACACCGCCATGCTCCTCGCCGCGGCCTTCGAGCTGGCCCGCGAACGTAGCTGGCGCGGCACTTTGCATCTGTTCTTCCAGCCTGCCGAAGAAGGCCACGGCGGCTCGGGTGCCAAGCGCATGCTGGATGAAGGAGTTTTCGAGCTGTTCCCTTGCGATGCCCTGTTCGCCCTGCACAATTCGCCCGGCATGCCGGTCGGCAAGTTCGGCGTACTGGCCGGCCCGTGCATGGCCTCTACCGACAGCGTCAGCATCGTCATCCACGGCAAAGGCGGTCATGGCGCCATGCCGGAAAAGACCATCGACCCGGTAGTGATCGGCGCGTCGCTGGTACTGGCGCTGCAAACTGTCGTTTCGCGCAATGCGCCACCCAGCGAAACCGCGATCATCACCATCGGTGCCTTCCTCGCTGGTGACGCTGCCAATGTCATCCCACAGACCGCCGAGCTGCGCCTGAGTGTCCGCTCACTCAACCCGCAAGTGCGCAGCCTGCTGCGCCAACGCATCCAGGCCCTGGCCGAACTGCATGCGCAGAGCTATGGCGCCCAGGCCGAAGTCAGCTTCGGCAGCGGCTACCCGGTCCTGGTCAATGACCCGGCCGCCAGCCAACTGGCCGAACAGGTGGTGCGCGACTGGCTGGGTGACGATGGCCTGGCGCACAACCAGAAGCCCATCTGCGCCAGCGACGACTTCGCCTTCTGGCTGGAGCAGATACCCGGTTGCTACCTGCTGATCGGCAACGGCGACGGCGCTGGCAACTGTGAAGTCCACCACCCCGGCTACGACTTCAACGACCAGATCCTGGCGCTCGGCGCAACCTTCTGGGTGCGGCTGGCGCAGCGCTTTCTCGACTGAATCGACTTACCCCTAGAGCACCACGACGATGACAACAAAAACAACAACGTTCGACCCAAGCTGCGAACTGACCCGACCGAAGAACCACCGGGCTATCGCCGCCATCTGCCTGGGCAACGCCCTGGAGTTCTACGACTTCTTGGTCTACAGCATGCTGGCGACGCTGATGGCCAGGCTGTTCTTTCCCTTCGGCGACCATCCGCTGATCCCGCTGATGCTGTCGCTGGCAGTATTCGGCACCGGCTTCGTCATGCGCCCGCTGGGTGGCCTGGTGATCGGCCTGTATGCCGACCGCGTCGGACGCAAGGCCGCCATGCGCCTGACCTTGTGGCTGATGGCGATCGGTTCCCTGCTGTTCACCGTCGCCCCTACCTATGCCCAGGCCGGCCTGCTCGGCCCGGCCATCGTCATCGCTGCGCGGTTGCTGCAAGGCTTCGCCGTCGGCGGCCAGATCGGCACCTCGACCACCATGCTGATGGAGTACGCCGACAAACACTCACGCGGCTACTACTGCAGCTGGCAGACCTTCAGCCAGAGCCTGGGCATCCTCATCGGTGGTTTGATGGTCATGGGCCTGAGCAACCTGCTCAGCCCCGAGGCCATGGACAGCTGGGGGTGGCGCCTGGTGTTCGCCATGGGCATCCTCGGCATCCCGGTCAGTGAGTACATCCGTCATCGCCTGGAAGAAACCGTCGTCCACCGCCAGTCGCTGCGCAGCAAACCTGCGCTGTCGCGCTCCGGCCAGGTAGCGCTGTTGTTGCAACACCCACGACAGTTGCTCGCCGGTGTGCTGCTGGTGGTCGGCGCCACGGTGCCGATCTACACCATCCAGTTCTACCTGGCCAACCATGCCGTCGGCGTGCTCGGCATGCCGCTGAGCGTCGGCGCCTGGGCAGCGATCTGCGCCTGCCTGCCGCCGCTGTTGCTGTCGGCCCACGCCGGGCGCCTGAGTGACCGTATCGGTCGGCGCAAGGCGATTTTCTGGCCACTGCCGGTGCTGCTGCTGGCGATCTACCCGGCGTTCCTGCTGATCAACCAGCACCCGAGCATCAGCGTATTACTGAGCGTGGTGACCTTGCTGTGCATCCCCCTGACCTACACCATCGTCCCTAACCTGGCGCTGCTGCCGGAGCTGTTCCCCACGCAGATCCGCGCCAGTGGCATGTCCCTGGCCTACTGCATCGGCGTGGCGTTGTTCGGTGGTTTCGCGCAGTTCTTCGCCGCCGGCCTGGTCAGCCTCACCGGCAGCCCCAACGCCCCGGCCTGGTATATCTTCGCCGCCATCCTGCTGTCGCTGATCGGCTTGAAACTGGCCCCCGAGACCGCCGGCAAAGACCTCGACTGAACCCCCTGCGCTCAAGGACGAGCACCGCCACCCACGCCCCCTTTGCGGCGCGCCATTGCGTCGTGCAGCCGGCTGCGCGCACAACAATAACAACAGGTGCTATAACCATGCCTCGTCCCCACGCCAAACTATTCTGCGCTGCCCTGCTGGCCGGCGACTCGTCGCTGCTGGTGGCCAGCACCGGGGGTTTTGTAGAAGACAGCCGCCTTGAGCTAATCAATCGCAACTACTACTTCAACCGCGACCTGCGCAACGGCGCCAGCAACTCCCAAGGCGTGAACCCGGCGCTGCCGGCCAACGAACGCAACGGCTACCGAGAAGAATGGGCCCATGGCCTGATGCTGCGTTACGCCTCGGGCTTCAGTCAGGGCACGCTCGGCCTGGGTGTGGATGCCCACGCCCACCTGGGCATCAAGCTCGACAGCGGCGCAGGGCGCACCGGTACCGCGCTGCTGCCGATCAGCCATAACCGCCAGGCCGATGCCAAGGTCGAAGACCACTACAGCCAGGCGGGTGCCGCACTCAAGGTGCGGGCCTGGGACACCGAGCTGAAGTGGGGTGAAATGCGCACCGCCACGCCGGTCTTCACCACCGCCGACAGCCGCCTGCTCCCGGAAATGGCCACCGGCGTGTACTTGCGCAGTCAAGCGCTGGGCCCAGTACAAGTCGAAGCCGGACACTTCACCGCCTACCACGAATTTGCCTCCAGCAACCGCGACGACAGCCTGCGCACCCGTTACTCCGACGCCCAGGTTCGCAGCCTGGACTTCATCGGCGCCAGCTATCGCCTTGGCGATGCCCTGGGGCTCAAGTTGTTCCACGCCCGGGCAGAAGACAACTGGCTGCAGAACTACCTCAACCTCAACTACAACGTGCCCCTAGGCAGCGGACAAGGGCTGAATTTCGACACCCATGTGTACCGTAGTGATGCCACCGGCCGACAGTTGTCAGGACCGATAGACAACACCAGCTGGAGCCTGGCGACCGCTTACCGGGTTGGCGCACACAGGTTCACCCTCGCCTACCAGCAGATCGATGGCGACACACCGTTCGACTATGTCGGCGGCCTGTCAATCGACCTGGCCAACTCGGTACAACTCTCCGACTTCAACGCCCCGGGAATGAAATCGCAACAGGCGCGCTACGACCTCGACCTGGCAGCGCTGGGCATCCCCGGCCTGAGCTTCATGACCCGCTACGTCACCGGCCGCGGCGCCAGCGACAACGGCTGGACGCCGGGGGCGCACTTCGCCGGTGGCCCGGCGTCGACCTATGGAATGTACGACGGCGCGCGCTGGCATGAGCTGGATATCGACGTGCGCTACGTGGTGCAGCAAGGGTGGGCCAGAGGCATGCTGCTGCGCACGCGGTTTGCCACGTATCGCGGTAACCACGAGGCGGCGGCGGATCTGCAGGACATCAATGAAGTGCGGGTGATCGTGGAGTATCCGCTTGATTTGTTGTAGGGCAGTCCCGGCGGTGGTAGCACTTACCTTACTCGTGTCTGTGGGTTTGTCCCGCACAGACTCTCGCTACACCGCCCGCTTCGGGTAGATCGATAACAGCAGCATTTCCGCCTAGCGCCCTAACCCTTGCCGTACCCCACCGACCACGTTACTCTCCCCCAGTCGCTGCCAATTCAGCGACCGGGCGTCGCGGCCCGTAAGGCAAGAGGCGCTACAGCGCCACACCACCACAATTGCAGGCGCTTTTTTTGTGTCCGCTTTCTGTGCAATGGCGGCTGTGCGTGGGAGACCTTCGGGTCTGCCGGGTTTCCTTTTGCCTCGGTCCGCGAACCCGCGCACAGCTGCCACCCTATTCGTTTCGCGGCGAAGGTTGGCAGCTCCATCGCAAAAGGAGCTCCACAATGACAAAACCCGTTCCCGATCCACCCTTAACCACCCAAACCAGCACCACCTTCGGCTCCTGCAATGGCAGCCACGATCCACTGTTCGCCGTCCGTGCCGGTGTCTCGTCCGAAGACGCCCTGATCCACGCCTCCGTCCTGCTCAAAAGCGCCTACCAGACCAACGCCCACGCTTGTGAAATGGTCAATGCCGAGGTGCGCGGGTTGCTCTGGGCTACGGAGCAATCGCTGGAGATGAGCCTCGCACTGGTCGAGGCATTGCTGGACGAGGTCGAAGCGCGCTCGGCAACGGCAGCGTTGTTGCGTCGCACGATGCAAGCAGGCCAATTGGCGACGGAGTGATCGCCAGCGATTGGCCTGGGCCGCCGATGCGGCCCAATCAACTACTGCCATTCGCGTTTTCAGTTCTTTGTGACAGGCCGAATTCGGCCGCAAGCGCTCTTGCGCCGAGGGGAGCCAACTGTATCCATTTATCCAAGCAATTTGCAGGGTGGACTTACATAAACCAAACTAGCCAACCCGCCCGCCTCTCCAGGAAACCAAAATGCCTGACATGTTGCTAAAGCCAGCCTTGCCTGGCGTTGCGCTCAGGCGATGGCGTCTGCTGCACCGCGTCAAACAAAACCATGCCGCAGAGTTGTTCAACGTCACCCAATCGACCATTTCTCGCTGGGAAAGTGGCGTACAGGCAATGGACCCGGCAGCACATAAACGGCTTGAACAATTGCTGGCCGCGCGCCTTGATGCTGCCGCCGATCAAGTCCTGGCCAGGCTGGTCAGGGAGAGCCCACGACCGATTCACCTCATTTGTGATCTGACTCATCGTTTGCTGGCTTGCTCCTCCGCCCGTGCAGCCGAGTTCACCCTGCCGGTCAGCGAGCTGCTGGGGCGTTCGCTATGGCGTTTTGCAACACCGGAGATCATTGGCAATGAGCTCGCTCTGGATGAGTCCGGCTGGCGGGAAACCTGCGCCCCACCCGCGCTGGAGTTCACAACCGGCAACAACCACTCTGCCCTCGTGCCCATCAGCCAGAGCCGCTGTCGCTGGACCCGTATCCCCCTCTCGGACGGCACTGCAGCACGCTTGGTAGAGACGCTCTGACCTGCCCCACGCATATTTTATGCGTGGACGCTGAACAGCGCTGCGCCTAGTCTGGCACCCACAGCAATTGAGTCAGCGGGGGATGTATGGACATCGAAAAAATCAAAGGGCGTCTCGAGTTTCTGCGCCAGGCGGAAAAGCTCAAGGATGTACTCAGAAGCGCGCATACCTCTTGCGGGCGCACCGAAAGCACGGCAGAACATAGCTGGCGCCTGTGTCTGATGGCCATCGTTTTCGAGGATCAACTGCCCCGTCTCGATGTGCTGAAAATGCTCAAGATGTGCGTCATTCACGACCTGGGAGAGGCAATCAATGGCGATATTCCCGCCGTCAGCAAAGCAGCGTTTCCCAACAAGAGCGAGCAAGAGAGAAACGATCTTCTGCTGCTGACCAGCGCACTGGATGAACCGTTGAAAGCCGAGATCCTGGCGCTCTGGGATGACTACGAAAATGCGCGGTCTGCCGAGGCAAAAGCAGTCAAGGCGCTAGACAAGCTGGAGACAATCCTTCAGCACAATCAGGGCAAGAATCCACCTGGTTTCGACTACCAGTTCAATCTGGCCTACGGCAAAAAATACACGGATGCCGATCCGCTGTTTGAATCACTCCGAAGCATCCTCGACGAGGACACCAAAGAAAAAATGATCAAGGCGTAAGGCATAGGCACCCGCCTGATGGAGATGAAGCACGTATTTATTCCCCAGCTAATCCGATTGACCCTCCCTCCTCGCCACCGAGCCCGGCATCGGCACCACTGAACACGCCCCCATGGGACTTGAGACCTTTTAAGCATCACCCTCTAAATGATTGGCTACGTAGAACTTTTCCCTTTTTAAGGGTCTATCTGCATAGGCCCATCAGCTCGGCAAGTGCGACACGCAGTTTTCCCGCAGCCCGATGGCCACACGTCCAATTGTCATTCAGAGGTTGTCTTCGCTCATGAAATTCCATGTCCCACGGATGGTGCTCTTAGGCCTGTTCGCGTTCGCGGCAATGGGCTCAGCATCAGCAACGCAAATGAAGGCCTCAACCCCTGTTTTCGCAAGCGAAGCCCCGGCCGTTCAGGCTCCGGCCGAGGCGGCCGGCAACCCTTGGCCAGGCCTGGCCAGTATGGCCGACAAGCAACCAGGGCCGTTGCTGGCCCATGACGACCGCTACTGGCACGACCACCGCTGGGACGACCGTAGAGACGATTGGCGTAGAGATAACTGGCGCAGAGAGCAAGCCCGCCGGGAAGCCGAACGCCGTCGTGACTGGGAACGACGCCGTGATTGGGAACGCCATCATGACCGGGCGATGCGCCACCGCTACGAGAACGATCACCGCTACTATCGTCGCTAATGCACGCTAGTCTGGCGGGCTGAGGACAAACAGGTCCCCTTCCACACTCAGATCACCGTGTCTACGACTCTGCGCCGCCGAGTCGTAGACGATCAGCAGTAGCTCCCTACCCTGCTCGCCGGTATCGAACAGGCACATGCCCTCGGCATGATCGTCGCCGTGCCCGAACGGCACATCCAGCACGGTCTCCAACTGGTCCGCGAACACCACGCTTTCCTCGCCGGAGACGAAACCGCCGCGCCAGCGAAAAACCGTTACCGGGCCGTCCAGGTCCATGGTCGGGCCTGCGAGGATCAGCAGATCGTCGCCGCTGATGCACAGGTCACGCACCCCCAGGCCGTTCAGTGCGAAGAAGTGTTTGCGATAGCGGCGCCCATCCGGGCCGATCTTCTTGAGCACCAGCGTGTCGCTCGAGCCGTCTTTCAGTTCGGGCTCGATCTCCAGCATCACCGTCCAACCGCGAAGCACCGGCCCCCGCAAGCCCAACAACAGGCGCGAGCCGATGACCGCCAATCCTTCGATATCGAAACCGTTGTCTTTGCCCGGAATGCGCAGAAAGTCGCGTAACTGCTCGTCTTCGGCAATTTGCGCGGTCAAGTCGTTACCGACCTTGTTGCCGCGCAACTGCGCCGCCGTACGTCCATCGGCATCCACCTTCGTGGCGAGTGCATAGCTGTCGTTCTGCTGGACCACAGGAATGCGCGCCAACAGAAAACGATTGCCATCCACCTCTAGCGTCGAAAGCCGCTTGATATTTTTCTGCGCAGTTTTGTCGGCCTCGGCCTTCTTGCGCTTGAGACTGTGTGAGCCGACCACCCAGAGGTAACCACTGTCCGTGGCATAGCCCAGCCCTTCGATATCGATCTCGGCGTCTGACTCCGGTATGGGCAGGTCGAGATACTTCATGAGCGCGAACGACTGGTGCTCATCGCACCTCACCACATCGCCGGGCGCAGCGTCATGGATTTGCAGGCGTTCCAGGCTCGTGGTTTCGTCGTTGGCGACCCAGAGTGTGTCGCCGATCTGCTGAGCGACCGAAAGGCCGTCGCGCAACGACGCAGGCGCCGGACCAAAGCACAGCATTGCAACATTGCTTCGCTCGCTCATGAACGCTCTCCTATTGTTGAAGGCGTTGAAACAAGAAGCTGTTGTCGAGGCTAGTGGCTGGCCGACGACATTCAAGACCCTTCGCTAGTCTGTTTTTTCACAGCCGATAGAGCGCTGGAGAATAACCTGAGCATTTACCCGACATCCGCGGGCGCCCCGGCAAACACCTTCCGTCGTGCGACCGCGCCTGCGGGTAGACGCGTATAACACTCTCGGCTAACCCTATTACTTAGTGTCGACGAACAGATGTAGCTCTACAAACAAGAGCGGGATGTTGCTCCTCGTCACTCGCTAAACGCGAGGAGAACAACCATGCTGACGCCACTACAGAAACGTACCGCCCAAGCCATCGTCAACATCTTCGAAACCGGGAGCGTCCTCGGTGACTATGGCAATGTCACCGTGATCAAGGGTGATTCCGGACACCTGACTTTCGGGCGATCGCAAACCACCCTGGCCACCGGCAACCTGCATACCCTGATCGAGCGCTACTGCCAGAATCCCGGGGCGCGATTCAGTGAACGTCTCAGTCCCTTCCTCGCTCGCCTGGCAGCATGTGACACCGCCCTCGACCATGCCGGGCACCTGCACAACATCTTGCGCGCCACCGCCGACGACCCGGTCATGCGCGAGACCCAGGACCAGTTCTTCGACCAGACCTACTGGCAGCCCGCGGAAAAATCCGCCGATGGCCTGCACATCACCACGCCGCTTGGCCTGGCGGTGGTCTACGACAGCACGGTACACGGTTCCTGGAAGCTTATCCGCGACCGTGTCACCAACGACAAGGGAAGTCCCGACGCCGCAAGCGAACGCGAGTGGATCACGGCCTATGTCGAGGCGCGCGAAGAGTGGCTCGCCAACCACGCCAACAAGGTGCTGCACGCCACGGTCTATCGCACTCAGGCCTTCAGCCGGCTGATCGCGCTGGGGCACTGGGGGCTGGACCTGCCACTGGTGGTTCGTGGCCTGGAAATCTCCACCGCCACCCTCAATGCAACACCACCGGGCTGCTACGACGGCCCCCAGCCCGGCAGCCGCCCACTGGCCTTGCAGACGCCCTTGGCGCGAGGCCTTGACGTGCGCCTGGTGCAGCTCGGTCTCTCTGCCCATGGCGCAGACATCAAGGCCGACGGTGTGTTCGGCCAGACCAGCGCGGCGCGGCTCAAGGACTACCAGAAGAGCAACGGTTTACCTGCGTCTGGAGTAGCGGATGCCGCGCTGATCATGCAACTGCTGGCCTGAAGCCGAATCACCGCGCGCGCCGTTCGCAGCAGTGGTTCACGCCTCTGAACCAAGCCTGTTTCTGAAAGCGTTCGCGCCCCTCTCATCTCGATGGAGACGCACATGGAAAACGTATCGGTAAGAAGAATCCAGGAGGCGCTGGTCGCCAAAGGCTTCATTCCCGGGGAAGTCGATGGCATATGGGGCCGCAGGACCATCGCCGCAGTCAAAAGCTTCCAGCAAAGTGTGGGGCTTGTGGTGGACGGCGTCGTAGGGCCCAAGACGTCGGCGGCGCTTTTCACTGGCGCTGTTGAACTACCTTCGCAACCACTGCTCCCGTGGATCGCCGAAGCCGAAAACCTGATTGGAACCAAGGAAAATCTCGGTGTGAGGGACAACCCGATAATCCTCAATTGGGCTGACAGCCTCGATATTCATTACCCCAGCGACGACGTGCCCTGGTGTGGTCTGTTTGTAGCCCATTGCGTGGGCTCGACGATGCCTGACGAGATATTGCCGGCCAATCCTCTCGGCGCTCGGCAATGGGAACGCTTTGGCGAGCCGATTGATCCGCGATGGGGCGCCGTGCTGGTGTTCTGGCGCGAATCGCGGACAAGCGGAAAAGGCCACGTCGGTTTCTACGCGGGCGAGGACGAAAGTGCGTACAGAGTTCTGGGCGGCAATCAAGGTGACAAGGTCTGCCTGGCCTGGGTTGGCAAAGATCGCTTCCTGAAAGCACGCTGGCCGCGGTCGGCAGCGTCGCTGGGAGGAGGCAGCGCCATTGTTCAGGTGGACAGGCAGGGAGACCTATCCAGGAACGAAGCATGACGGGGCTGATAGCTCCCGCTCCGACTCAAGCCAGCAGCTCTGCAATCCACCGCGTCTGCCGGGCAATCTCCTGCACCTTCTCCTCGGGCACGGCATGCCGCGCCCGGGCGAAGTTGTTCAGGGTCTTTTGCTTGAGGCGCAGTTTGCGCTGCCATTTGACCAGGAACGCCGGGCTGCGGGCCTGCATCTGCAGCGGGCCGAAGTACAGCTCTTCGGCGGAGTACATCACCGGTCCGGCGCGCTCGGCGACGATGATTTCGTAGTCGAAGCGGTTTTCCCGCAGCACTTCCTCATGGAGGATGCGGTAGCCATTTTCCATCAGCCACTGGCGCAGTGGCTGCTCGCCGCCGTTGGGCTGCAGGATCAGGCGCTCCTGGCCGCTCAGATGGGCTTTGCCGCTGGCGAGGATGTCGCGGATCGTTTCACCGCCCATCCCGCAGATGCTGATCGCGGTGATGCCGTCGACCGGCTCGATCGCTGCCAGGCCGTTGGCCAGGCGCACAGTGATGCACTGCTGCAGACCGTTCTCGCGCACGCTGCGTTCGGCCGCCTGGAACGGCGTCAATGCCACCTCGCCAGCCACCGCCGTAGTGATTGCGCCACGACGCATCAAGGCCACCGGCAGGTAGCCGTGATCCGAGCCGATATCGGCCAGGCGCGCACCGGCCGGCACTTGCGCCGCCACACGCTCCAGGCGCATGGACAATGTCTGTTGGTTCAACTACAGCCCCTATTCACCACTGATCGGGGCGCGATTCTGTCGAGCAATGCTGTGCATTTCAAGTTTATGCGACCAAGACCATGCTCGGTAGGAGCGGGCTTGCCCCGCGATTGCGATCTGTCAGTCACATAGCATCGCGGGGCAAGCCCGCTCCCACCGAGGGTATTTCCTTCAGCCTGTTCAGGTCGCCTGCTGTTCCAGCAAACGCTCCATCAGCATTCTGGCGTTGTCGGTGCAGGCCCGGTCCTCGGGGCGGTTTTCGATGCTGTCGATGGCCACCAGCAACTGAGCGCGGTTCTGTTCCAGCTGCTTTTGCAGCACCTCAATTTCGGCGACCTTGCGCTTGAGCCCGGCGAGCAACTGCTCATGCTGCCAGCCCTCGGGGCTCGCCGGCAGCAACTGGCGGATCTCGTCGAGGCTGAAACCGGCACCCTGGGCGCTGGTGATGATCTGCAGGGTCCATAGCGCCTGCGCCGCATAGTCGCGGTAACCATTGGTCTTGCGCGCCGATGTGATCAGGCCGCTGGCTTCATAAAAGCGAATTCGCGAAGCACTCAGGCCGCTGCGTTTCGCCAGTTCTCCTATTCTCATAGCTCGCCTTCAGTATGGCATTGACCTTGAACCTTACTTTAACCCTGGCGTCGATTCACGCAACAACCACATCTCAGAGGAGCAGCGAACATGGCATTCGTCACAACCAAAGATGGTGTTGAAATTTTCTACAAAGACTGGGGCCCGCGCGACGCCCAGGTGATCTTCTTTCACCACGGCTGGCCACTGAGCGCCGACGACTGGGACGCGCAGATGCTGTTTTTCCTGGCCCAGGGCTACCGTGTCATCGCCCACGACCGCCGCGGCCACGGGCGCTCCAGCCAGGTCTGGGATGGCCATGACATGGACCACTACGCCGACGACGTGGCGACAGTGGTCGATCATCTGGGCGTACGCGGCGCGGTGCATGTCGGCCACTCCACCGGCGGCGGCGAAGTGGTGCACTACCTCGCCCGCCACGGTCAGGAACGCGCCAGCAAAGCGGCGATCCTCGGCGCCGTGCCGCCGTTGATGGTGCAGACCGCCAGCAATCCCGGCGGCCTGCCCAAGTCGGTGTTCGACGATCTGCAGGCGCAGCTTGCGGCCAACCGTGCGCAGTTCTACTACGACATTCCGGCCGGGCCGTTCTACGGCTACAACCGCCCGGGAGCGGCGCCGTCGCAGGGGGTGATCTGGAACTGGTGGCGCCAGGGCATGATGGGCTGCGCCAAGGCCCACTATGATGGCATCGTCGCCTTCTCGCAGACCGACTTCACCGAAGACTTGAAGCGCCTCAGCCTGCCGGTGCTGGTGATGCACGGCGATGACGATCAGATCGTGCCGTACGAGAACTCGGGGCTGCTGTCGGCCAAGTTGCTCAGCAACAGCACCCTGAAAACCTACAAGGGCTTCCCCCACGGCATGCCCACTACCCACGCCGAGACCATCAACGCCGACCTGCTGGCCTTCGTGCGCAGCTGATGCACGGGTGCCGGAGGTCATCCCTCCGGCACCCGCCTTTGCCAACTGAAAATGCCTGTTGACATTAAAGTTAACTTTAAAGTTATGGTTTGAACACGATCAATCGAGGTAGCCCCCATGAACGTGTTCGACAAGCTGACGCTGCCCAACGGCAGCGAAATCCCCAATCGTTTGGCCAAGGCGGCGATGGAAGAGAACATGGCCGACGCCGAGCAAGCGCCGTCCGAGGCGCTGATGCGCCTGTACCATGCCTGGGCCGAGGGTGGTGCCGGCCTGTTGATCAGCGGCAACGTGATGGTCGACCGCCGTGCCATGACCGGCCCCGGCGGCGTGGTGCTGGAAGACGACCGGCAACTGGCCAGTTTCCAGCGCTGGGCCCAGGTCGGGCGTGCCCGAGGCGCGCAGTTCTGGCTGCAGATCAACCACCCCGGGCGACAGATGCCGGCCAACCTCGGCCAGCAGACCTGGGCGCCTTCGGCGATCGCGCTGGAGCTGGGCACAATGTCCAGGCACTTCAGTCCCCCGCAGGCAATGACTGAAGCCATGATCGCCGAAGTGATCGAGCGCTTCGCCCGTAGCGCGCAACTGGCTGAACAGGCCGGCTTTACCGGGGTACAGATTCACGCCGCGCATGGCTACCTGTTGAGCCAGTTCCTCTCGCCGTTGAGCAACACGCGCACGGATGCCTGGGGCGGCTCGCTGGAGAACCGCGCGCGCTTGCTGCTAGAGATCGTCAAAGCCGTCCGCGCCGTGGTGGCACCGCAGTTTGCCGTGGCGGTCAAGCTCAACTCCGCCGACTTCCAACGCGGCGGCTTCAGTGCCGACGATGCCCGCCAGGTGGTAAGGCTGCTCAACAGCCTGGACGTCGATCTGGTCGAGCTCTCCGGTGGCAGCTACGAAGCGCCGGCCATGCAGGGCGAGGCCCGCGACGGACGCACCCTGGCGCGTGAAGCCTACTTCCTGGAATTCGCCCGCGATGTACACAAGGTGGCGCGCATGCCGCTGATGGTGACCGGCGGCATCCGCCGTCTGCCGGTGGCCGAACAGGTGATCGACAGTGGCGTGGCCATGGTCGGCATCGGTACCGCACTGGCTATCGAGCCCAACCTGCCGCGCGCCTGGCAGCAGGGCAAGAACAGCGTGCCGGCGTTACCGCCGATCACCTGGAAAAACAAGGCGCTGGCGTCGTTGGCGAACATGGCGCTGGTGAAGTTCCAGCTGCGCAAGCTCAGCCTGGGCAAGGCGCCCAGGCCGCAGGTTTCACCGCTGCGCGCACTGCTTGAGCAACAACTGGCCAACACGCTACGCGCCCGCCAGTACCGGCGGTGGATGGCGCAGCGTTCAGTCCAGCAATGACAGCGCCCGCCGATTCCGACCAGCAGTCCTGAGCGCTCGGAATAGGCAGCTACGATTGGTGTATCGACCGCTATGACCGCAGTCGGACTGAGTACAGGGCAAAGGCGATGACCGGCAAATCAACGTTCAAGTGCACATCACTGCTGGTTCCTTCGCTCCTCGCCATCAGTCTGGCGCTGGCGGCCGGCTGCTCAAGCAAACCGGCGAAAACCACCTACTCAAGCTCACAAGCTGGCTCCAGCTGTTACGCCAAAGCCCTGCCCACTGCCGGCGAAGGCGGCCTGGCCTGGGGCGCGACCCTGCAAATGGCGCGGCAAAAATCCTTGAACAATTGCATACGCTACGCAGGTCGCTCCGGGGGGACGCCCGATACCTGCAGGGTGGTGTTGGCCGAGTGCAAATAGCGAGCGCCGGCAACTGTTTTGACCCGGTGGGAGCGGGCTTGCCCCGCGATGCGATGCAACTGACAAATGACAATCGCGGGGCAAGCCCGCTCCTACCATCATTCCGAATGATAGTTACCTTCGGCCCGTTCGATTCGTTGTTAATAGTTACAAATCGCAGAATCCGCCCATTCTCAATACATTGGCGGATTCTCCATGGAACAGTCACTCAAACCTTTGCGTTACCCCCTGGCTCTATTGGCAGTACTGGTGATGAGTGCCTGCGGTCGTACCCCGGAGGCCGTACAGGCCCCCGCAGCGGCCAAGGTCAGCGTCGCCAAGGTGCTGGAGCAACCGATCAATGAATGGGACGAGTTCACCGGCCGCCTCGAAGCGCCTGAGACGGTAGAAGTCCGACCGCGTGTTTCCGGCCAGATCGATCAGGTGGCCTTCACCGAAGGCGCTCAGGTCAAGCAGGGCGACCTGTTGTTCCAGATCGACCCGCGGCCGTTCCAGGCCGAAGTGCGCCGTCTCGAAGCCCAGTTGCAGCAAGCCCGCGCCACCGCCATCCGCAGTGAAAACGAGGCCCGCCGTGGCGAGCGCCTGCGCAGCAGCAATGCCATCTCCGCGGAACTGGCCGAGTCGCGCAGCAGTGCTGCTGCCGAAGCCCGTGCCGGTGTCGCCGCGATCCAGGCGCAACTGGACCTGGCGCGCCTGAACCTGAGCTTCACCCGGGTCACCGCACCGATCAGTGGCCGCGTCAGCCGCGCCCAGTTCACCGCCGGCAACATCGTCAGCGCCGATGTCACCCCGCTGACCAGCGTGGTCTCCACCGACAAGGTCTATGCCTACTTCGACGCCGACGAGCGCGTGTACCTCAAATACACGCAACTGGCCCGCAACGGTCAGCGTGGCCAGAGCACCCCGGTATACCTGGGCCTGTCCAACGAAACCGGCAACCCGCACCTGGGCCAGATGAACTTCGTCGACAACCAGGTCAACCCCAAGACCGGCACCATCCGTGGCCGGGCCGTGTTCGACAACAGCGACGGGCAATTCACCCCGGGCCTGTATGCGCGCCTGAAGCTGGTCGGCAGCGCCACCTATTCAGCGGTGCTGATCAATGACGAAGCGGTGGGCACCGACCTTGGCAAGAAGTTCGTGCTGGTCATGGACAAGGACAACAAGGCCGCTTATCGCGCCGTGGAACTGGGCCCGAAACTTGAAGGCCTGCGCATCGTGCGCAGTGGCCTGAGCAAGGAGGACCGCATTGTGGTCAAGGGCCTGCAGCGAGTGCGTCCCGGCTCGCCGGTCGACCCGCAGGACACGCCGATGGCCAGCGACGCGACCATTGCTGCCCTCGCCCAGCAACGCCAAGCGCTGGAAGCCAGCACCCAGGGCAAGGCTGCCGCCACTGCCACCGTCAAGCTCGCCAGTGCCTCGGCACCGCGCGGTTAAGGAACCGGTCCGATGAATTTTTCCAAGTTCTTTATCACCCGGCCGATTTTCGCCGCCGTGCTATCGCTGCTGATCCTGATTGCCGGCAGCATCTCGCTGTTCCAGCTGCCGATCAGTGAATACCCTGAAGTCGTGCCGCCCACCGTGGTGGTACGCGCCAACTTCCCCGGGGCCAACCCGAAAGTGATCGGCGAAACCGTTGCCGCCCCTCTGGAGCAGGCGATTACCGGCGTCGAGAACATGCTCTACATGTCCTCGCAGTCCACCGCCGACGGCAAGCTGACCCTGACCATCACCTTCGCCCTCGGTACCGACCTGGACAACGCCCAGGTGCAGGTGCAGAACCGGGTGACCCGGACCCAGCCCAAGCTGCCCGAGGAAGTGACACGCATCGGTATCACCGTCGACAAGGCTTCGCCCGACCTGACCATGGTCGTGCACCTGACCTCGCCGGATAACCGCTACGACATGCTCTACCTGTCCAACTACGCCATCCTCAACATCAAGGATGAGCTGGCGCGCCTGGGCGGTGTCGGCGATGTGCAGCTGTTCGGCATGGGTGACTACTCCCTGCGGGTGTGGCTGGACCCGAACAAGACTGCTTCGCGCAATCTCACCGCCAGTGATGTGGTTGCCGCCATTCGCGAGCAGAACCGTCAGGTTGCCGCCGGTCAGCTGGGTGCGCCACCCGCGCCGGGCAGCACCAGCTTCCAGCTGTCGGTCAACACCCAGGGCCGTCTGGTCAGCGAGGAAGAGTTCGAGAACATCATCATTCGCTCCGGCGCCGATGGTGAAATCACCCGCCTCAAGGACATCGCCCGGGTCGAGCTGGGTTCCAGCCAGTACGCCCTGCGCTCGCTGCTGAACAATCAGCCGGCAGTGGCCATCCCGATCTTCCAGCGCCCTGGTTCCAACGCCATCGAGATCTCCGATGAAGTGCGCTCGAAAATGGCCGAGCTGAAGAAAGACTTCCCCGAAGGCATGGACTACAGCATCGTCTACGACCCGACCGTGTTCGTGCGCGGCTCCATCGAGGCCGTGGTGCATACCCTGTTCGAGGCCCTGATTCTGGTGGTCCTGGTGGTGATCCTGTTCCTGCAGACCTGGCGTGCCTCGATCATTCCACTGGTGGCGGTGCCGGTTTCCTTGATCGGTACCTTCGCGGTGATGCACCTGTTCGGTTTCTCGCTCAATGCGCTATCGCTGTTCGGCCTGGTGCTGGCCATCGGTATCGTGGTGGACGACGCCATCGTCGTGGTGGAAAACGTCGAACGTAACATCGGCCTGGGCCTGAAACCGCTGGAAGCCACACAAAAAGCCATGGGTGAAGTGACCGGCCCGATCATTGCCACCGCCCTGGTGCTGTGCGCCGTGTTCGTACCTGCTGCATTCATCTCCGGCCTTACCGGGCAGTTCTACAAGCAGTTCGCCCTGACCATTGCCATCTCCACGGTGATCTCGGCGTTCAACTCGCTGACCCTCTCGCCTGCACTGGCAGCGGTACTGCTCAAGGAGCACCACGCGCCAAAGGACCGTTTCTCGAAAGTGCTCGAGCGCCTGTTCGGTGGCTGGTTGTTCAGCCCGTTCAACCGTTTCTTCGACCGTGCCAGCCACAGCTACGTCGGCGCCGTCGGGCGGGTCATCCGCAGCAGCGGCATTGCCCTGTTCGTCTATGGCGGCCTGATTGTCATGACCTGGCTGGGCTTCTCGGCGACTCCGACCGGTTTTGTGCCGGCGCAGGACAAGCAGTACCTGGTGGCCTTCGCGCAATTGCCGGACGCGGCCAGCCTGGACCGCACCGAGGCGGTGATCAAGAAGATGAGTGAAATCGCCCTCAAGCAACCGGGCGTAGCCGACTCCGTGGCGTTCCCGGGGCTGTCGATCAACGGTTTCACCAACAGCCCGAACAGCGGCATCGTCTTTACCCCGCTCAAGCCGTTCGATGAGCGCAAGGACCCGAGCCAGTCGGCTGCCGCCATCGCCGCCGCACTGAACGCGCAGTTCGCCGATATCGAAGACGCCTACATCGCGATCTTCCCGCCGCCACCGGTACAGGGGCTGGGCACCATCGGCGGTTTCCGCCTGCAGATCGAGGACCGTGGCAACCTGGGTTACGAGGCGCTGTACAAGGAAACCCAGAACATCATCGCCAAGAGCCATAACGTGCCGGAGCTGGCCGGGCTGTTCACCAGCTATCAGGTCAACGTGCCGCAGGTCGATGCCGCCATCGACCGGGAAAAGGCCAAGACCCACGGCGTGGCCATCAGCGACATCTTCGATACCCTGCAGATCTACCTGGGCTCACTGTACGCCAACGACTTCAACCGTTTTGGCCGTACCTATCAGGTCAACGTCCAGGCAGAACAGCAGTTCCGTCTCGAAGCCGAGCAGATCGGCCAGCTCAAGGTGCGCAACAACCAGGGCGAGATGATCCCGCTGGCGACCTTCATCAAGGTCAGCGACACCTCCGGGCCTGACCGTGTGATGCACTACAACGGCTTCATCACTGCTGAGATCAACGGTGCCGCAGCCCCTGGCTACAGCTCCGGTCAGGCCGAACAAGCGATCGAGAAGCTGCTCAAGGAAGAACTGCCCAACGGCATGACCTTCGAATGGACCGATCTGACCTTCCAGCAGATTCTTTCCGGCAACACCGCGCTGTTCGTCTTCCCGCTCTGCGTACTGCTGGCCTTCCTGGTGCTGGCTGCCCAGTACGAAAGCTGGAGCCTGCCATTGGCGGTGATCCTGATCGTGCCGATGACCCTGCTCTCGGCGATCACCGGGGTGATCCTCTCGGGTGGCGACAACAACATCTTCACCCAGATCGGATTGATCGTCCTGGTGGGCCTGGCGTGCAAGAACGCGATCCTGATCGTCGAGTTCGCCAAGGACAAACAGGCTGAAGGGCTCGACCCGCTGGCCGCGGTACTGGAAGCCTGCCGCCTGCGTCTGCGGCCGATCCTGATGACCTCGATCGCCTTCATCATGGGTGTGGTGCCGCTGGTGTTCTCCTCCGGTGCCGGTGCGGAAATGCGTCATGCCATGGGTGTGGCGGTGTTCTCCGGGATGATCGGGGTGACCTTCTTCGGCCTGCTGCTGACGCCGGTGTTCTTTGTCCTGATCCGCCGTTATGTCGAACGCAGCCAGGCCCGCAAGGCGGAACGTGCGCTGAAGCTGGAGACTCAAGCATGAACAGCAGTCTGAAACTTTTTATGCCGAGCCTGCTGGTCCTGGCCCTGGCCGCCTGTGCGGTGGGCCCGGACTACAAGGCCCCGGACACCGCAGCGGCGCAACTGAGCGCCGCCAATGACCCGGCGGCCAAAGCTGAGTTCGACCGTAGCCGTTTCGAAAGCATCTGGTGGAAGCAGTTCGACGATCCGGTACTCAACCAGCTGGTCAGCCAGTCGCTGCAAGGCAACCGCGAACTGCGCGTGGCCTTCGCCCGGCTCAAGGCGGCACGGGCGATTCGCGACGACGTCAGCAACGATGCCCTGCCGACCGTGACCAGCCGTGTCAGCAGCGACTTGGGCAAGGGGCAAATTCCGGGGCAGACCGACGATCGGGTCAACAGCGAGCGCTATGACCTGGGCCTGGACATGGCTTGGGAGCTGGACCTGTTCGGCCGCATCCAGCGCCAGCTGGAAGCCAGCGAGGCCCAGCAGGACGTGGCCCAGGCCGACCTGCAACAGCTGCAGGTCAGCCTGATCGCCGAACTGGTCGATGCCTATGGCCAGCTGCGCGGTGCGCAGTTGCGCGAGAAGATCGCTCTGGCCAACCTCAAGACCCAGCAGGACTCGCGCGGCATCACCGAAAGCCTGCGCGATGCCGGGGTCGGCAATGACCTCGATGTCGTCCGTGCCGATGCGCGGCTGGCGCAGGTAGAGGCCACCGTACCGCAGCTGCAGGCTGAACAGGTACGTGCACGCAATCGCATCGCCACCTTGCTCGGCCAGCGCCCGGATGCATTGAGTGTCGACCTCTCGCCAGCGCAACTGCCGGCCATTGCCAAGGCGCTTCCGGTCGGTGATCCAGGTGAACTGCTCAAGCGGCGTCCGGACGTGCGCAGTGCCGAACGGCAATTGGCAGCGGCAACGGCCAATATTGGCGTGGCGACGGCCGACCTGTTCCCACGGGTCAGCCTCAGCGGCTTCCTGGGCTTTACCGCCGGTCGCGGCTCACAACTGGGCTCATCGGCGGCGCAAGCCTGGGCACTGGGCCCGAGCATCACCTGGGCGGCGTTCGACCTCGGTAGCGTGCGGGCGCGCCTGCGCGGTGCCAATGCCGATGCCGAAGGGGCTCTGGCCAACTACGAACAGCAGGTTTTGCTGGCGCTGGAAGAGTCGGAAAATGCTTTCAGTGACTACAGCAAGCGTCAGCAACGTTTGCTTGCCCTGCTGCGTCAGAGTGAAGCCAGCCGCAAGGCCGCCGACCTCGCTTCGATCCGCTATCGCGAAGGGACTGTCGACTACCTGATTCTGCTCGACGCTGAACGCGAACGCCTGAGCGCTGAAGACGCCCAGGCTCAGGGTGAGGTTGACCTGTACCGTGGCATCGTCGCCATTTACAAGGCCTTGGGCGGTGGTTGGCAGGCCGAGAGTGTTGCCACTGTGAACTGATTCAACGACTCCTTTGGTTGGTTTCTGACCGGCCCTTTGCCCCGCCTGCTCTCGCTCGCGGGGCTTTTTTGTGGTTTTTCTGGCAGTTCTGGGGTTGGGTTGTTGGGTTGTTGAGGCTGCGAGCTTATCCATTTGGTGTGGCGAGGCTGCCGGCCCCTTCCGCCCTTACGGCGGCCTACTTTTTTCTTGGAAAAAGTAGGCAAAACCGCCTGCTCCTGCATCCGGCCCTACGCTGCGCTCCGGGTCCCTTCGCTACGGTGCCTTCCAGGGGCATCGCGGCCTACGACT
>NZ_JBWKNR010000026.1:0-23929 GCF_059415665.1 Pseudomonas sp. GW821-FHT10B02
CGGAGCGCAGCGTAGGGCCGTATGTAGGAGCCAGCGGTTTTGCCTACTTTTTCCAAGAAAAAAGTAGGCCGCCGTAAGGGCGGAAGGGGCCGGCAGCGTCGCCAAACAAAATGGATAAGCTCACAACCCCAACAACCCAACCCAAGGATCATGCCCCCCCGGGATTCCGTGAAGAGCTGTTTTTATCCGATAGCTGCTACGCCCTTGGTGAGCGGGCTGTTCCTACCGTACGCCGGCGTTGCGCAAAGCCGCCGGGGTGAAGTCGTTCATGCGAGTCGGCTTGCCGTAATAGGTCGCATGCTTGGACTCGTTGGTCATCGCCAGAATGTTGTAGCGGCCGGCGATCAGGTCATAGATGCCCTGCATGGCGTAGGCCGGGGCGCTTCGTTCGTAGTCGGTGACCGCATAACCTTCCGCCACACGCCAGAGCTGGCCGCGGCCGTCATAGTGGTCGACTTCGGCGAGCTGCCAGGTGTCTTCGTCGAAGTACAGGTCACGCTTGGCATAGATGTGTCGCTGGCCTGGCTTGAGCGTGGCCTGTACATGCCAGACACGATGCAGTTCGTAGCGGGCCAGGTCCTGGTTGATGTGCCCGGGTTTGATGATGTCGGCGTATTTCAGGCTCGGCGACCACAGTTTGTAGTTGTTGTAGGGGATGTAGATCTCCTTCTTGCCCATCAACTTCCAGTCGTAGCGGTCCGGTGCGCCGTTCATCAGGTCGGTGTTATCGGCGGTGCGCAGGCCATCGGCGCCTGAACCCGGGCCGTCATAGGCAATCTGCGGCGCCCGGCGCACGCGGCGTTGCCCGGCGTTGTAGACCCAGGCCAGGCGCGGCTCCTTGACCTGGTCGATGGTTTCGTGGATCAGCACTACACTGCCGGCCAGACGCGAAGGTGCGGTAATGCTCTGTTTGTAGAAGTAAAAGATGTTCTCGGCCTGTTTGGCATCGACACCCTCCATGTACTGCGGGTAACTCAGCTCGTCATCGTACTCGACGATCGAGTAGGAGCCGTTGACTTGAGGCGCCGCCTGCGCGGCCTGGCGCAGCATGTTGCCGCCGCGATAACGGTTGTTGTGGTTCCAGTACACCTGCACACCGTTTTTCGGGATGGGGAAGGGGTAGTAGCGGGTGTCGGCAAAGTTGCGCAGGCCGTTGCCGTCGTCGGTCAGTTCGGTGTTTACCGCGCTCTTTTTGGCGATGGCGTAGATCGCCTCGGGGACGGCAGCGGTACGCTGGCTCTTGTACACCGGAATCCTGTAGCTGTCGGGGTAGCGCTTGAACAGCGCCAGCTGGCCGGGGGTCAGCTTGTCCTTGTATTGCTCGGCGTTGGCGGCGGTGATGACGAACAGCGGTTGCTCATTGGCAAACGGATTGCCAAGAAAGCCGTTGCCATCGACCGGCGCGGCACCAGGCTTGAGGCCGCCGGTCCAGGCCGGGATGCTGCCGTCGGCGTTGCCTTCCTTCTGCGCGCCCAGCGGGGTGAGGGTGGTGCCCAGTTGTTGCGCTTCCTGCGGCGAGACAGCGGCGATCACGCTGGTGGCCAGCAGCGACAGGGCCAGTGCGCCAGTGCGCATCATGGTGAGGGTAGTCATGCTTGTGTTCCTCCGGTCTTGCATCAGAAATTCAGGCCAAAGCTGAGCGCCACATAGTCGCGGTCGACGTTGGTGTTGAAGTCGCCACCGAAGAAGTCGGTGTAACTGAGGCTGGTGGTGTAGGTATTGAGGTAGTCGGCATCCAGGCCGATGCTGATGGCCTTGTTACCTTCCTCGAAGTTCGGCCCGTAACCGTCGACATCGTGGGACCAGGCCAGGTTGGGCGACAGGTTGATGCCGGCGAACACGTTGGGGTAATCGAGCTTGGCGCGCACGCGGTAGCCCCAGGAACTGCTGGTGTAGAAGCCCTTGTCGTTGCATTGCTGAGCCGGATTGCTCGCGCCCGGGGTTCCGGCGCCGGTGCCGATGCAGGTCGCCAGGCCGGCTGCACCCGGCAGGATGCCGGAGCCATAAGCGGGGCTGCGGCCAAAGCGCAGGTCGCTGCCGTCGCTGTCGCCCAGGCCGTTGATACGGTTGTAGCCAACTTCGCCGATCAGGGTCAGGCGGCTGGCGCCCATCACCTGGTCGATGAACTGGGTGGCGGTGACTTGCGCCTGGACCACGGGCATGCGCTTGTAGCCATTGATGTCGCTGCCGGCCACCGCCGCTGACGCCGGGGCTATGAAACCGGTGGTAATCAGCGGTGACGTGGTGCTGTTGAGCGTGCCGGTGAGCAGGTCGGCGGTGTTGAGTTGCAAAGGCATGTTCGGCCGATAGCTGACTTCACCGCCCAGCGAGATGCCACTCAAGGTGGTCTGGAAGCTCAGGCCGTAGAGGCGGATGTCCTCGGGGTAGTCGATGAAGTAGCGCGCGTTGCGCGGCACGTTCAGGGCGCTGGGCGGAGTACCGGCACCGGTGGTGCGCACGGTGCTCAGGTAGGGGTTGCGGCTGTGGTAGTTCATGGCATACGCGCCGAACTCGGTGTCGTGCAGCTCGGGCAGGTACCAGCGCAAGGCAATGCCGAACTGGCCGCTGTCGCCGGGTTCATTGTCGTCCAGGCGCGGGATGTACACGTTGTTGTTGGCACCCGGCGCGCCGACGTTGCTGGAGACGCCGGGCGGCAGATCGAGGCCGGCCACCACCAGGCGGTCGTTGCAACCCCGGGGCACGCCGTCGTTGCCGAAGAAGGTGCCGCAGTTGTCCACCACCGAGTTGTCCCACTCCAGCTGATAGAACGCCTCGGCGGTGAGGTTTTCGGAAAGCCCCTGGGAGACATACAGCATGTTCACCGGGATCAGGCCTTCCTTGATCTCGGCCCCTGGCCGCCGCAGGGCGGCCACGTCAATCGGGTTGATGCTGTTGATCGAGTTGCCGATGAAGGTGCTTTCACCCCAGCTCACCACCTGCTTGCCCAGGCGCACGTTGCCGGGCAGCTCGCCGAGGGTGTAGTTGTGGTAGACGAAGGCGTCGAGGAACTCGGCGCCCGAGGCTTTGGCCAGGTCGTCGCGGCCGCTGTCATCGATGTCGTAGAACAGCCGGTGTTCGTCCTTGAGCTCAAAGTCGTACCAGTACTTGCCGCGTACGAACACGCCGCTGTCGCCGTATTTCAGCTCCAGGTCATGCACACCCTTGAAGATCTTTGAAAACGTTTCGCCTTGCTTGAAGTTCAGGCGGTTGTCGTCGACGGTGCGTGAAGACGACGTGCCGCGCTTGCCCATCGAGTTGAAGTTGGAAATCAGCGACGGATCGGCGCCGCGTACTGACCAACTGGCACCGATCGACAGTGACGAGTCGAACTGGCCCTCGATTTCCCCGATGTTGAAGTCAACGGCACACGCCGGATGGCTTGCGCCGATGGCGACTGCAGCAGCCAGCAGACTTGGCTGAAACACTCCGCGCTTTCTTGTTGTTGTCATGCGGTTCTCCAGGTTCGGATGATGTAGCGATGCCATCCTAGGGGGGCGAACCTGGGTGCTGTATTGCCTGATCGGATAGTTCTGCGTATTACCCGAAAGCATTAGTAGCCTGCTCTCGCCCTGAAAATACCTCGATTGGCGGATGGGGGATTTACGCCTCGCGCGCGAACATAGCGCTTACCTTGATCGACTTCAGGAGGCGCCGTGTCCCAGCTCCTTTCAGCAATGGCGGCTTTACCCAGGCCCCCTTCGGCACACCTTCAGCGTGAGCGGCTCGAGGATCGATTGCTTGCACGCAACTATCGCCTGCGCCTGCTCTGTGCACCGGCTGGCTATGGCAAGACCGTGCTGCTCAACGATTGCCTGCGTCGTCGGCAAGCCGGGGCCCGCTGCCTGTGGCTGGACCTCGGCGGGCACACGCCGAGCTTTGCCCAGTTCTGCCTGCGGCTGGCCGATGGCCTTGGCCTGGAGCCAAAAGCCGCCGCAGACGGTGATGCGCTACTCGCCCTGCTGGAAAGCAGCAAGCTGTGCTGGTGGTTTGCCTTCGACGACTTTCCGGCCGATGCCTGCGCCGAACTCAACGCCTGGATCGACCGCCTGCTGCGTTCCCAGGCGCCGGTGCAGCTGTGGGTCAGTTGCCGGCAACGGCCAGCCTGGAAGCTGGCGCGTTTGCTGCTGGAAGGTGAACTGCTGGAGCTTGGTGCCGGACAGCTGGCGTTCAATGGCCAGGAGCTTGAAACCCTGGCCGAGCGCCTTGACCCGCTGGCCGGCCCCTCCAGCCTTGCCCAACTGTGGCTACAGACCCAGGGCTGGTGCGCAGGCGTGCGCCTGTTGCTGGGCACAGAGAGCCGCAATGAGCGGGCAGGGGGAACCTGGATGCGCGAGTACCTGGGCGGCGAGTTGCTGGCGTTCTTGGCCGAAGACCAGCGCAAGCTGTTGTTGAGCGTCGCCTACCTGCCACGGGTGTCGATCGGGTTCTGCGCACGGCTGTGGCCGGAGCGCGATGCGGGCACGCTGTTGCGTGGTCTTTTGCAGTCCGCGTCGTTCTTCCAGCCGCTGGGCGGGGACGGGCAGTGGCATCGTTTGTTGCCAGCGGTGGCGCTGGCCTTGCAGGGGGAACTTGCCGCGGCAGAACTCAAGCGCTTGCGCCTGGATGCCTGCCGGCTGTTGTGCGAAGACGGCTTCATTGACGAAGCCATCGAGTTGGCGTTGTCCACCCAGCAGCCCGAGATGGCCGCCAGCCTGATGGAGCGCCTGACCCTGGACTGGATGTTCAGCGAACGCCACTTGCACACCTGGCTCAACTGGCTGACGCGCCTGCCTGAGCGGACGCTGGAAAGCTCGCCGAACCTGATTTACCTGAACGTCAGGGCGCTGCTCAGCAGCTGGCGCCTGGACGATGCGCAGACGCATATCGCCAGGCTGGCATGGGCAATGCCGCAGCCCAAGGCGCGCAACAACAGTCGTCTGCTGGCCAACTGGCAGGCGCTGCAGGGCACGCTTTACGGCCTCAGTGGCGATGCCGACAGCGCACGTGAGCACTGTCACTCGGCCTTGCAGTATCTGGAGTTGCGTGACTGGCCGTCGTCGTTCCTGTGTTACTCGACCCTGGCCCGGGTATCGATGGCCGCGGGCGAACCGGAGCAGGCCCGGCTGTTGCTGGATTCGTCGCTGCAACTGGCACGCCGCCACCGCTGTATCGCCAGTGAAGTGCTGATCAACGCTGATCGCATTCGGCAATTGATTCTCAACGATGAGCTGGCGTTGGCCGAATCGGTATTGCAGGAGTGCCTGGCGCTGGTTGCCGCCGACGGCGGCAGTCATGATCTGCTGCTCAGCCGTCTGCTGTTGCTGCGCGGCGAGCTGTGTCTGCTGCGGGGTGACCTGCAGGCCGGGGAAAGTGCGCTGCGCGCGGGCCTTGAGCGTGGCACCGAGAGTAGCGACCCCTATGTACTGCATGCGTTGATCGGCCTGTCGGAAGTGGCCTCGTGCAAGGGCGAGTTGTGGCAGGCGCAGCAGCACCTGCGCAACGCCGAGCGGCACATGCAGCGCTGCCGGGTCAGCGAAGCCTGCTACAAGGGGCTTATCGACTATCAGCAGATGCGCCTGCTGGTCCGTCAGAAAGACTGGCAGGCGATATTGCCGCTGGCCCGCAACGCAATCAGCGCCGATATCGGGCGCCTGCCGCCGCTGCATGCGCCTTCTTTGCCGCAACGCCTGCAACTGATGCTCGCCCTTGCCGAGCTGGGCACGGGCAAGCCGGAGCATGCCGCCAAGCGCTTGCAGGCCTTGCTCGCCGCGTGTGAGCGCCTGAGTTTCCGTGGCCTGCTGGCGGAAGCGCGGGTGGCGCTGGCCCAGGTCGGCAAGCACGGCGGTGTGAGCTGCGCGGATGAGCCTCCGGCCCTGGTGCGTACCAGCCTGCTGGCCGACTGGCGCGCGACGCCGTCGGGGCCGGGCGCCCGCGACGGCCTTACTTCGCGGGAGTTTTCGGTGCTGCAGCTGGTGGCCCACGGGCTGTCCAACCAGGAAATCAGCGAGCGGCTGTTCATCTCCCTCAATACCGTCAAGGCGCATACGGTGAAGATCAACCACAAGCTTGGGGTCAAGCGGCGCACCCAGGCGGTGATGCGGGCCAAATCCTTAGGGATGCTCGCCTGATCAGTCGAGCAGGCCACGGGCGCGGGCGATGGCAATGGCTTCGGTGCGGCCCTGGGCGTCGAGCTTGGCGCTGATGTTGCGCAGGTGCGTCTTGACCGTGTGTTCGGACAAGTGCATCTGCTCGGCAATGGCGCGGTTGCGATGACCGGCGGCCAGCAAACGGATCACCTGCAACTCGCGTGCGGTCAGTTGCAGGTCGCTCTGCGCCGACTCATTGCCTTGCGCCGGTTCTTTCTGGGCGCCGCTGCGTTGCAGCAAGTCGGCGAGAAACTCCGGGGCAATGCCCAGGCTGCTGGACGACGCCTGGTAGGTAACCGCCCAGCGTTCCAGCAGCTTGACCAGTGCCGGGCCTTCTTCGAGAAAAGTGCGCAGGAAACCTTCCTGGCTGGCATGGCGCAAGGCGGGTGTCAGTGTATCCAGCGCCAGTTTCTGCCGGCCTTTTCCTGCCAGGGCCATGGCCAGTAACAGGCGCAGTTTGAGCGTTCGGCGCCGCTGCTGGCGACTTTCGGAAAACTCGATGCGGGTGCGCAGCTCGGCTGCGGCCGATTCACAGTCGCCGCGGGCAATACTCAGGCGCTGGCGGGCAATAAAGGGAGTGTCGGTATCGCAGGCGAAAGTCAGCACGTCGGGCCGGTCCCATTCACCGGCAAGCTCCGCCGACGAGAGCGCCTGCGCGGCGACTTCCAGACGCCCTTCAAGGGTGGCAACGCGGGCGCGCTCAAGCCAGGCCGCGCAGAGAATTCGCAGTGAGCCGCTGCGCCGTCCCAACTGCTCAAGATCGGCCAGGTGACGGAGCCAGGCCTCGCGGTTGCCGTGTTGCAAGGCGATGCGCGCCAGCACCACACGGTGGGCGATAAGGGCATCGGGGCCACCGAGATCGAGGGCATGTTGGGGGATCTGGTTGAGCATGGTCCAGGCTTGCGTCAGCTCATCGCCTTCGTACAGCACCAGCGCATGGAGGATGTCCAGCGTCGCCTTGGCACCTACCCAGCGTCCTTCCAGCACCGCGGCCTGCACGTTGCTGGCAGCCTCAAGGCGGGCGAGGGCGGCATGGCGATGGCCCAGGGTCAGTTCCAGTGAGCTTTCTATATAGACCGCGATGCCATCGACCAAGGCGGAGCGCTCCTGGGGTGCCTGGCGCGCCATGTCGGTCAGCACCTTGCGGGCATCGTCATAGCGGCCGGTGGTAATCATGCAGAACGCCAGGGGCGTGGCGACCATGCCGTATTGCAGGTTGTCACTGGGCGACAGGCGGGCGAGCTGGGCTTGCGCTGCAATCACGGCCGCCTCCGGCTGGTCGGTGAAGGCCAGCAGCAGGCAGCGGATGGTATCGGTTTCCAGGCTGACCGGATTACCCTCGACCACCTGCATGGCATCCCGGTAGCGCCGGTCGAGCACCAGCAGCCAGGCGTGGGTGAGGGCCAGTCGCGGTCGTCCTTGCAGTGCGTCAGCGGGCATCTGCTGCAGCCAGCGCAACATCAGGCGCAGGCGTCCGGCATCGACCAGCTCGTCCAGGTGCCGTTCCAGCAGCGCCGCCGCCTGGTCGATATCGCCTGCGCGCATCAGGTGCTCGATCGCCGCCGCCGGGTGTTTGTGGGCGAGGTACCAGCCGGAGGCGGCGCGATGCAGTCCTTCGGCGTGCCCGGGCAGTTGACGGGCCAGGGCATTGCGCAGGAAGCCGCTGAACAGACGGTGGTAGCGGAACCATTGCTGCTCAGGGTCGGTTGGCTGGATGAACAGGTTGGCGCGCAGCAACTGTTCGATCAGCCCGGCGCTGTCGCGGCGCTGGGTGAGGGCGTCGCACAGCGGCGCGCAGAAGCGGTCGAGGATGCTGGTCTGCAGCAGGAACAGACGGACCTCATCGCTCTGGCGGGCGAGGATGTCTTCGGTCAGGTACTCGGCCAGCTCCTGGTTGCTGCCGGAAAACGAACCGATGACATCGGCCTGGGCACTGCGGCCGTTGAACGACAGGGTGGCCAGGAACAAACCGGTGATCCAGCCTTCGCTGATGTCCTGTAGCCGCGTCACCTGTTCGTCGCTGATCGGCAACTGGCAGCGGCCACGCAGGTACGCGCGGGTTTGCTCCGGGCGCAACCGCAGCGCTTCGGTGTCAATGTCCAGCACCTGGCCCTGCATGCGCAGGCGGCCAAGACCCAGCTCGGGGTTGACCCGCGAGGCGATGGCCAGGCGGGCGCCAGGCGCCAGTGCCGCCAGCAACTGCTGGATGAAGGCCAGGGCCTGGGGGGTATCGAGAACTTCGAAGTCGTCCAGCACCACGGTGAAGCCCGGCTGCAGTCTGCCCAGTTGTTGCAAGAGCGCCTGCGGGGTGGCCAGCGGATCGGCGACTGACGGGCCATCCAGTGCCTGCAACCCGGCATGCAGATGGGCGGCCAGGCGCCTGGGGTCGTTATCGGCGCTGTCGAGAGTGAGCCAGAGTACGCCTTGGCCATTGGCCAGGCAGCGCTCGCGCAGCTGACGCAACAAGGTGGTTTTGCCAAAGCCTGCGGCGGCGCGGATCAGGATCAGGCGGATATCGCCGGGTGGGTCGATACTTTGCAGTAAGTGGTCACGCGGCAGCAGGCCGGCGGTGGTGCCCGGCGTGGCGAACTTTTCTGCACGAATAGGGTGAACGGCCGGCTCCGGCTGCGCGTCTGCGGGCGCATTGCCGCCGGTTACAAGGCGCAGGCGGGCGATAAGATCCTGGCGATCGGGCATGGGTCTCTCTGGCCATGTGGGCTGACTGGCAGCCTCTGATTGTTCTGTGTGCCGATAATGCCACGGCTACGCGCATCGGGGAAAAACCGCAGTGCGAACTTCACTCTTTCGAGCGATAGGTAAGCGCAAACGGTCTGGCTAGCCTGTTGCCGGTCGCAAGCCTTCGCGCTGCTGACTTCAATGCCCATAACAAATAGAGAGCACAACCATGGCAGGAGCACTGGCAGGGGTAAAGGTAATCGAAATGAATGCGATCGGGCCGGCGCCCTTTGCCACCATGTTGCTTGCCGACATGGGCGCAGAGGTGATCCGCATCGACCGGCAACAGTCAGGATTCCTCAATGGTGATGACAGTGTCATCGGCCGTGGCCGCCGCAGCCTGGCAATCGACCCGCGCAAGCCGGGGGCCACCGAGGTGCTGCTGCAACTGATTGATGATGCCGATGTGCTGATCGAAGGCTTCCGGCCGGGGGTCATGGAGCGTCTGGGGCTCGGGCCCGATGTCTGTCTGGCGCGTAATCCCGGGCTGGTCTACGGGCGCATGACCGGCTGGGGCCAGAGCGGGCCATTGGCGCAGAGCGCCGGCCACGACCTCAACTACCTGGCGATTACCGGTGCCCTGCATGCCATGGGCCACGCCGACCGCGAGCCGACGCCGCCGCTGCACCTGGCCGGCGACATGGGCGGTGGCGCGATGTTTCTTGCTTTCGGCGTGGTGTGTGCGCTGTTCGAGGCGCGTCGTTCGGGCAAGGGGCAGGTGGTGGATGCCGCCATCAGCGACGGCGCGGCGCTGCTCAGCACCATGTACTACGAGTTCAAGCAGAGCGGCCAATGGGCCGGGCGCGGGGAAAACATCTTCGATGGCGGGGCGCCGTTCTATGGCTGTTACACCTGCGCCGATGGCCGCTTCATTTCCATCGGCGCCATCGAGCCGCAGTTCTACCAACGCCTGCTGCAGCTGTGCCAGATCGATGACCCGCTGTTCAAGGCGCAGTGGGACCGAAGCCTGTGGCCGGTGCAGCGCGAGCAGCTGGAAGTACTGTTTCGCACCCGCACTCGCGACCAGTGGTGCGAGCTGCTGGAAGGCACCGAGGCCTGCTTTGCCCCGGTGCTCGACTTCAGCGAGGCACCGGCCTATGCCCATAACCAGGCGCGCGGCACCTTCATGCACAGCGCTGGCGTCGTTCATCCGGCCCCGGTACCGCGCTTGAGCCGCACCCCCGCGCAGGCTGGCGAGCAGGTGCGCAACGGTCAGCACAGTGTGCAGATTCTCCGTGAACTGGGCCTGGACGAAGCAGCGATTGCTGCGCTGCGCGAGGCCGGCGCCATCGCTTGAGCAAAAGGAGTGGGGTGACCCCACTCCAATCCCACCCCTTTCTACTCCCGGGGGGCGGGATACAGCTCAAAAGCGTTGCGCAACCATGATGCCAGGGCCCCGGAACGACCGGTGTGCCAGTCCAGTCAACTGACCGCGGAGAAACAGATGTCCCAGAAAACCTATGTTGCCGGTGTCGGCATGATCCAGTTCGCCAAGCCCGGTGCCAGCGCCAGCTACATCGAGATGGGCGCCCAAGCTGTGCGCCAGGCGCTGCAGGATGCCGGTATCGGTTATGAGCTGGTGCAGCAGGCCTATGCCGGTTATGTCTATGGCGACTCCACCTGCGGCCAGTCGGCGCTGTATGAAGTCGGCATGACCGGCATTCCGCTGATCAACGTCAACAACAACTGCGCCAGCGGCTCTACCGCGCTGTTCATGGCGCGCCAGGCGGTGGAAAGCGGCGCTGTCGATTGCGCCCTGGCCTTTGGCTTCGAGCAGATGCAGCCGGGTGCGCTGAAGAATTTCTGGACCGATCGTCCGCTGACCATGGGCAAGGGCTTCGACAGTGCCGCCCAGGTGTTCCCGGAAGGCATCGGCATGCCGGGCGCTCTGATGTTCTTCGGCGGCGCTGGCCGCGAACACATGGAAAAATACGGCACCCGCATGGAAACCTTTGCAGCGATCCGCGCCAAGGCCAGCCGTCATGCTGCCAACAACCCGCTGGCGGTGTTCAAAAAAGTGGTCAGCACCGAGGAGGTGATGGCTGACCAGGTGGTCTGGGAAGGCGTGATGACCCGGCTGATGGCCTGCCCGCCGACCTGCGGCGGCGCTGCCGCGATCATCGTTTCCGAGCGCTTTGCCAAACGCCATGGCCTGCGCACCGATGTGTCGATCTTGGCCCAGGCCATGACCACCGATACCCCCGATGCGTTCGATCCGCCCTCGATGATCGAGATCGTCGGCTCCGGCATGACCCGCTCGGCCGCCTGGCAGGTGTACGACAAGGCCGGTGTCGGCCCTGAGGATATCCGCGTTTGCGAGCTGCATGACTGCTTCGCCCATAACGAGCTGCTGACCTACGAAGGCCTGGGTTTCTGCCCGGTCGGTGGCGGCGAGCAGTTTGTCCTGGATGGCGACAACACCTATGGCGGGCAAGTGGTGGTCAATCCGTCCGGCGGCCTGTTGTCCAAAGGCCACCCGCTGGGTGCCACCGGTCTGGCGCAATGCTACGAGCTGACCCACCAGTTGCGCGGCAGCGCCCAGGCCCGCCAGGTCGAAGGCCTGCAGCACGCGCTGCAGCACAACCTCGGCCTGGGTGGTGCGGGCGTCGTGACCCTCTACGGTCGCGGCTGATCGCCCCGTCAATCTTCAGGAATCAATCGAAATGGCAGACAAAAGTCTGATCGGCCGTTCCCTCGGCGTCACCACCAGCGCGGTGGAAAAAGGTCGTTTGCGCTTCTTCGCCAAGGCCATCGGCGAGACCGATCCGCTGTACACCGAGGAAGAGGCGGCCAGGGCTGCGGGTTATCCGGCCCTGCCGGTGCCTCCGACCTTCCTGCTGTGTCTGGAAAGTGAGGGGCGCAACCCGCAAGCGATCGTCGAAGACATCATGGGCTTTGACCTCGGGCGCATCCTGCATGCCGAGCAGGAGTTCAGCTATCACCGCATGGCCTTTGCCGGCGATGTGCTGACCTTCGATACGCGCATCGTTGATGTTTACGAAAAGAAGGGCGGGGCCCTGCAGTTCGTGGTCCAGCAAACCCGTATCACCAACCAGGACGGCGAACACATCGCCGACCTTCGCTCTTCGCTTGTGCAGCGCTGAGGTACAGCCATGACTCACTCACGAACCTACGGCCCGCAGTACAGCGACGTACAGGTCGGCAGCGAACTGCCGCTGCTCAAGCTGCGTCCGGTCGATCGCACCACGCTGGCGCTGTATGCCGGCGCGTCCGGTGACCACAACCAGATCCACATCGACATTGATTTTGCCCGCAAAGCCCGCGTGCCTGACGTGTTCGCCCACGGCATGCTCTCGGCTGCCTACCTTGGCCGGTTGCTGACCAACTGGGTGCCGCAGACGCAGATCCGCGCGCTGTCGATGCGCTTTGTCGGCATCACCCAGATCGGTCACATCCCGCACCTGAGCGGGCGCATCACCGAGAAATTCGAGGCCGACGGCGAAAAGCGCGTGCGCCTGCAGATCCAGTGCGCCAACCAGTATGGCGAAGCCAAGGTGGTGGGCGAGGCGGTCGTGGCCCTGGCCTGACGCTCCTTGCGCACTGACAACCCGACTTAATTAGAAGGCAATAACAATGAAAAAACTTGAAGGCAAAGTCGCCCTGGTCACCGGTTCCGGTCGTGGCATCGGTCGCAGCGTCGCGCTGAAACTGGCGGGCGATGGCGCCCGTGTGGTGGTCAATGACCTGGATGCCGGCCCCGCTGAAGAAGTGGTTGCCGAGATCCGCGCCGCTGGTGGCGAAGCCGTGGCCTGTGTCGGCAGCGTCACCGCTGTCGATTTCGCCGAGCGCTTCGTCAAGACCGCGGTCGACAACTTTGGCGGCATCGACATCATCGTCAACAATGCCGGTTACACCTGGGACAACGTGATCCAGAAGATGAGCGATGAGCAGTGGTACGCCATCATCGACTGCCACCTGACCGCACCGTTCCGTATCCTGCGTGCCGCCCAGCCGGTCATCAGCGCCCTGGCCAAGCAGGAAGCCGCCGAAGGCCGAGTGGTCAACCGCAAGGTGGTCAACATTTCCTCGATCGCCGCCGGTGGCAACGCCGGGCAGGCCAACTATTCCTCGGCCAAGGCCGGCATCCTCGGCATGACCAAGTCGTTGTCCAAGGAGTGGGGGCGCTACAACGTCAACGTCAACGCCGTGGCTTTCGGTCATATCGACACGCGTATGACCCAGGCCCTGGCCGGTGATGCCAGCAAAACCGTGAGCATCGAAGGCCGCGAGATCAAGGTCGGCATCCAGCCTGCTGCGATTGCCGCCAGCAACCAGCTGTGCCCGCTGGGCCGTCCGGGCACCCCGGACGAGGCTGCCGGTTCGGTTTACCTGTTCTGCATCCCTGAATCCAATTTCGTCTCCGGCCAGGTGCTGGTGTGCGGCGGCGGTTTCGGCAACGTCTGACCTGATAAGGAGAGCATCATGCGTGTAGAGAACTACGTATCGCCCTGGGAAGACGCCGACCTGGTGGCCTTTCGCGACAGCATCCGCCGTTTCGTCCGCGAGCAACTGCTGCCCCACGAAGACAAGTGGCGCCAGCAGCACCGCTCCGACCGCAGTGCGTGGCTGGCCTGTGGCGAAATGGGCATGATCCTGCCGGACATGCCGTCCGAATACGGTGGCGCCGACGGTACCCCGGCCCACTACGCGGTGGCCATGGAAGAGCTGACCTATGCCGGTGCGATGAGCATCGCCCTGAGCATCAACCACATCGTCGGTCACTACATCCTGGCCAGCGGCACCGAGGCGCAAAAGCGCCAGTGGCTGCCGAAGATCGCCTCGGGCGAGTGCATCTGCTCGATTGCCATGACCGAGCCGGGTACCGGCTCCGACCTGCAAGGCGTGCGTACCCGTGCCGTGAAGCACGGCGACAAGTATCTGATCAGCGGCTCGAAGACCTTTATCAGCAACGGTCAGAACAGCGATATGGTGATCGTGATCGCCAAGACCGACCTGGAAGCCAAGGGCTCGCGCGGCATCTCGTTGTTCATCGTCGACACCAACACCCCGGGCTTCCAGCGCGGCAAGTGCCTGGACAAGATCGGCCTGCCAGGCCAGGACACCTCGGAAATGTTTTTCCAGGACTGCGAAGTGCCGGCCGATTGCCTGCTCGGCGGCGTCGAAGGCCAGGGCTTCGTCCAGTTGATGCAGCAACTGCCCTATGAACGCGCCGAGATTTCGATCCAGGCCGCTGCTTCGCTCGAACGTGCACTGGCCTTGACGGTGGAGTACACCCGCGAACGCAAGGCCTTTGGCAAGTCGATCCTGGACTTCCAGAACACCCGCTTCACCCTCGCCGAAGTAAAGGCTACGGTGCTTGCTTCACGGCTGTTCGCCGACCTGATTGTGCAGCGCTGGGTGGATGGCACTCTGGATACGACGCTGGCCTCGATGGGCAAGTTCTGGCTGACCGATCGTCAGGGTGAAGTGATCGACGATTGCCTGCAGTTCTTCGGCGGTTTCGGCTACATGAACGAGTACCCGATTGCGCGCATGTTCGCCGATGCGCGGGTGGCCCGTATCTATGGCGGCGCCAACGAAATCCAGCGTGAGCTGGTGGGACGCTCGCTGTAAGGGGATGGGCCGGGCGACGCTCATCCACGAGAGTGTCGCCCGGCTCGCCAGGGAGGGCTTGAGCTTTTTGATCCGAAGGCTCAGACAACAACAATAAGATAGGAGGTTAGGATGAATATCACCCAAGGACTGCACCGCCATCTGCAGCAACGTGCCGATGCCGTTGCCGTGCGTGAATCGGGCCGCAGCCTGACCTTTGCCCAGCTTGCCGAGCGGGTTGCGCGCCTGGCCGGTGCCCTCAAGGGCCTGGGCATGGCCAGCGACGACTGCATTGCCATGCTGGCGCGCAACTCGCAGCGCTACATCGAATACAGCCTGGGTGTGCCTTGGGCCGACGGCGTACTCAACCCGGTCAACACCCGCTGGAGCATCGCCGAGATCGTCTATTCCCTGAACGATTCGAGCTCGACCCTGCTGATCGTCGACGATGCCTTCAAGGACCAGGGCGCGCTGATTGCCAGCCAGGCCGAAACCGTACGCCATGTCATTTACGCCGGCGACGGTGAAACCCCGCCAGGCATGCTCAATTACGAAGCGCTGCTGGCCCAAGCGACGCCTGTAGAAGACGTGCGCCGTGGCGGCAATGCCTTGCTGGGGATTTTCTATACCGGCGGCACCACGGGCTTCCCCAAGGGCGTGATGATCAGCCACGACAACCTGGCGTTCGCCGGGCTGTCGGCGATGAGCCGGGGGTTTTTCGGCCCGAACTCAGTGTTCATGCATGCCATGCCGATGTTCCATCTCGCTGATTTTTCGGCCTTGTACTGTCTGATGGTCAGCGGTGGCACGCACGTCATTCTGCCGGCATTCACTGGCGAAGCAGCGCTGGCCACCATTGTCGAAGAAGGGGTCACCGACCTGATGCTGGCGCCGACCATGATCCAGATGATGCTGGACGCCCGTCAGGCCAACCCGGACACCGCTGGACTTGAGCTTTCGAACATCCGCCATATCGTCTACGGCGCCTCGCCGATTACCCCGGCGCTGCTTGATCGTGCCTGTCAGGCCTTCCCGGCGGCCGGCTTTTTTCAGGGTTACGGCATGACCGAGCTGACCACCGGCGGCACCATGCTCGATGCCGAGTATCACTGCGTGAAACACCAGCTCAGCGGCAAGATGTATTCGGCGGGCCGTGCCGTGAACTGTGTGGAGGTGAAGATCGTCGACAGCCAGGGTCAGGAGGTGCCGCGTGGTACGGTCGGCGAGATCATTGTCCATGGCCCCAACGTCATGCTGGGCTACTGGAACCGCCCGCAAGACACCGCGCAAGTCCTTAAAGATGGCTGGATGCACACCGGTGATGGCGCTTACATGGACGCTGAGGGCTTCGTCTTTATCGTCGATCGACTCAAAGACATGATCGTCAGCGGTGGCGAGAACATCTACTCGGCCGAAGTGGAAAATGCCCTGTGCAGTCATCCGGCGGTGGCCCAGTGCGCGGTGATCGGCATCCCGTCGGACAAGTGGGGCGAAACCGTGCATGCCGTGGTCGTGCTCAAACCCGAGGGCAACGCTGACCTTGAGCAACTGGTCGCCCATTGCCGTGAGCGCATCGCCGGCTACAAGTGTCCGCGCAGTGTCGAATTCCGTGCGGCCATGCCGCTGTCGGGGGTGGGCAAGATACTCAAGAACGAGCTGCGCAAGTCCTTCTGGGAAAACCGCACGCGCAATGTCGGTTGAGCGGATGAACTCATGACCAGCGTTCAGTTGATTACCACCAAGTTCGCACCACCGCGTCTCGGTACCCAGGCCGTGGCGCGAGAGCAGTTGCTGGAAAAACTGCAGCACTGGCGCCACAGCCGCCTGTTGCTGGTGACCGGCAGCGCCGGGTTCGGCAAGACCACCCTGATTACCCAATGGCGGCAGAGCCTGATCAAGGCCGGTGCGAAGGTGGCCTGGCTGTCGTTGTCGGCGGACGATGCCCGCTTCGAATCCTTCTGTGCCAGCCTGCTGGGGGCGCTGCGCCATGCTGCGGTTGCGGTCGACGAAGACCTGTTGCTGCTGGCGGGTGCCGAGCGTGATGCGGTGCAGACGGTCTCGGCGCTGCTGGTCAACGCACTGGCGCGCTGTGACGGCAAGCTTTACCTGATGTTCGATGACTTTCACCACGCGCACGACGAACGCATCGCCAGGCTGGTGCAAATGCTCGCCGAGCACCTGCCAGAGGATGTTCACCTGGTGCTGGCGTCACGCATTGCACCGAACCTGCAATTGGGGCGCTTGCGTGCGCAGGGCGAGGTGTACGAGGTGGATTGTGCGCAGTTGTCCTTCGATTTTCGTGAGTCTCTGGCTTTCCTCAGGGCGCAGCTCGACGAGCAAATGGACCTGGATACCGTGCACGCCGCCCACGAACTCACCGACGGCTGGCCCATCGGCCTGCAGCTGCTGGCCATCGCCCTCAAGAGCAACCTGCGCAAGGCGGTGCAAAGCACCATGCTGGCACGCAGCAGCACGGCGCTGGCCGACTACCTGGCCCAGGACGTGATGGCCGACTTGCCCGGTGATCTGTTCGAGTTCCTGCAAAAGCTGTCGATACTGCGGCGTTTCAATGCCGAACTCGCCGCCCATGTCACCGGCGTGCCCGAGGCTGCCGCGCTGATCGCCGCGATCGAGGAGCGCAATCTGTTCATCCAGCCGGTGGATCAGGCGGGCCAGCAGTGGTACCGGCTGCATCCATTGTTCGTCGAATTCCTCGGTCAGCGTCTGCACAACGGCCAAAGCGATATTCGCTGCTTGCACCGGCGCGCGGCGCAGTGGTTCGAGCGCGCCGGACTGGTGCAGGAGGCACTGCGCCACGGCCTGTTGTGCGAGGACTTCGGCCTGATCGTGGACATGCTTGAGCGCATGCAGCCGCCCACGCGCCGGGTCAGCCACCTGAACCAGTTCATGCGCTGGTTGGAACAGGTACCCAACGGGGTGCTGGCGGCGCACCCGAACCTGATGTTGCTGGGGATCTGGGGGGCTGTGCTCACGGTACTGACGCACAAGGCGCAGGCCTGGATCACTGAACTGGAGCGTGAGCCGCTGGCGGAGCAATGGGCGGTCCAGGTGGTGCTGCTGAAGGCATCACTGGCCATGCACAACGATGACGACAGCCGCTGCGTGTCCCTGCTGGAGTCGTTGCAGGGCAGGGCGCTGGAGGTGCCGTTTCTGCAGCAGGTGCGGATCGGCCTGACCCTTAACTGTCTGGCCTTGCGCGGACAGCATGCCCAGGCCCGCAGTCTGTTCCGCCAGCCCGAGGCACGTTGCCTGCGCAGCGACGACGAAATGGCGCTGATGGGGCAGTTGAGCATGGCTTCGGTGAGCCTGCTGGAGGGTAAGGTGCTTGAAGCCGAACGCCTGTGCGCGCCGTTGCTGGAGCAGGCTGAAGCCGTGCATGGGCGGCGTTCGGTGAGTGCTTGTGGCGCTGCCGTGGTTATGGCTCAGGCGTGCTACGAGCTGGACCGTGTGGAGCAGGCCCGTGAGGTGTTGGCCAATCGCCTGGATATCCTGCGTTTTTCCACCCCGATGTCGATGATCGATGCGGCACTCTGCCATGCGCGGTTGATGACACTGGAAGCATCGCCGCGGGTCGCGCTGGATTACCTGGCCGAGAAGGAAGAGCATTTTTGCACCCTGGGCCTGGATCGCGGTACGGGCAGCATGCTCGCCGAGCAGCTGCGCCTGGCCCTGACCTGCGGTGATCTGTTCCACGCCGAGACGCTGCAGTGCAGGCTCGACGAGCTGGCCCGCAACCATCGCGGGGCGACACCTTGCGACGCCGAGATCATGGCCCTGGCGGCACTGTCCAGGGCACGTCTCTCGCTGGCGCGCCGGCAACCCGAGGCGGCGCTGCAAGTGCTGGATATCGCTCATCGCTATGCGGGCGAGTTCGATCGCGGACGCTGGCGGGTTCAGGTCGAGTTGCTGCGGGCGTTCGCCCTGCAGGCCCTGACGCGTGATACCGAAGCGCGGGAAAGGTTCCAGGCTGCGCTGGCCTGCGGATACCGGCTGGGCCTGGCGCGCACCTTGCTCGATGAGGGTGAGCCGTTTCAGCTGCTGCTTGGCACGCTTGAGCTGGAGGAGGGGGCGGTGCTGGCGGCCTATCGCAATGGGTTGCTCAAGACGCCGGCGATCCGTCCTGCGCCGGTTGCGCGCACGGCCAGCGCGTTGATGACCCGGCGGGAGCAGGAAATCCTCGAGCTGCTGGAGCAGTCGATGTCCAACAAACGCATCGCCCTGGCCTTGAACCTGAGCTTGCAGACGGTGAAGTGGAACCTGAAGAACATCTTCTCCAAGCTTGGCGTCTCCAGTCGCTACGACGCCATTCTGGTGGTGCGCCGGCAGCGTGAATGAATCACCCACCGCAATGTATTGTGGGAGCCGGCATTGCCGGCGATGGGGTGCGTAGCGCCCCTGGCCCGGCTGCGCCGGGCATCGCCAGCAACGCTGGCTCCTACAGGCTGCCCACCAATTGGCCGCCATCTACCGCCAGTACTGCTCCGGACATATAGGCCCCGGCCTGGCTGGCCAGCAGCAAAAACGGCCCCTCAAGCTCTTCCAGGCGTCCGAGGCGGCGCATCGGCACGGCGTTGCGGATGTACGCCTGACCCTGTTCGCTGTCGAAGTAACCGTCGGTCATTTCGGTGATGAAGTAGCCCGGTGCAATGGCATTGACCCGAATGTCATAACGGGCCAGCTCCAGCGCCAACGACTTGGTCAGTTGCACCACACCGGCCTTCGCCGTGCAGTAATGGCTGTAGCCGGTACCGACGCGCAGGCCGAGCATGGAGGCGATGTTGACGATGCTGCCGCCGCACTTGGCGCGCGCCAGACGTTGCGCTGCACACTGGGCCACGCGCCAGACACCGTCGAGGTTGGTCGACAGCATGTGGCTCCAGTCCTGCTCGCTGACCTCAAGCACGCGCTGGCCATTGCCGACACCGGCATTGTTGAGCACCACGTCGACGACGCCGAACGTGGCTTCGGCAGCATCGAAGGCGGCTTCGACGCTGGCCCGATCGGTGACGTCCATGGCCACTGCCAGGGCCTGGCCACCGCTCTGACGCAGCGCTTCGGCCAGTTCGTGCAGACGTTCCACGCGGCGCGCGGCCAGAACCACCCGCGCACCAGCACGGCTGGCAACGCGGGCGAGGTGGGCGCCGATACCACTGGAAGCACCGGTGACCAGCACGGTTCGGCCACTCAGGGAGAAGGGAGAGGTGATGTCTTCTTGCATGGGCTAATCCTGTTTGTGCGAGGGGCAGGCGCCAGCGTGGCGCCTGCCTGATGCATCAGATGCGTTCGATGGTGGTTTTGCCGGCGGCTACCAGGCGTTCGAGCAATGGCGCCGGGGTGAACCACATCCGGCCATAGTCACCCAGCGAATCGCGATAGTGGCGGATGCTGGCCAGCACTTTGTCCAGGCCGTACTGCTCGGCGTAGTGCATCGGGCCACCAAGATGGGCCGGGAAGCCATAGCCGTTGATCCACACCAGGTCGATATCCCCCGAGCGCAAGGCGATACCCTCATCGAGCAACTGGATGCCTTCGTTGATCAACATGAACAGGCAACGGGCATGGATTTCTCCATCGTCGACGGGGCGGCGGGTAACATGCAGCTCACCGGCCAGGCGCTCGGCGAGCGCGATCACTTCGTAGTCGTTGTGGCGCTCGCGACCTTCATACTGGTAGAAGCCGCGCCCGGTTTTCTGGCCGTAACGGCCAAGCGCGTAGAGCTCGTCGCCGAGGCGGCAGTAGCTGTCGTCATGGGCGATCGCCGCACGGTTGGCATCGCGCACCAGGAAGTTGACGTCGACACCGGCCAGGTCGAGCATGGTGAACACACCCATGTTCAGGTCCAGCCCGGTGAGCACGCCATCCACTTGCGCCGGGGTGGCGCCTTCGAGCACCAGACGGTGGGCTTCGCGGGCATAGGGCTCAAGCATGCGGTTGCCGATAAAGCCGAAGCAGACACCGGAAACCACCGGGATCTTGCCGATGCTGCGGCCCATCTTGAGTGTGGTGGCCAGCACATCGGCGGCGGTTTCCCGGGCGTTGACCACTTCCAGCAGGCGCATGACGTTGGCCGGGCTGAAGAAGTGCAGGCCGATCACGTCCTGCGGGCGCGAGGTCACGGCGGCGATCTGGTCGACGTCCAGCGACGAGGTGTTGGTGGCGAGAATCGCCCCCGGCTTGCACACGCGGTCGAGGGTGCGGAACACCTCCTGCTTGATCTGCAGTTTTTCGAACACCGCCTCGATCACCAGGTCGGCGTCGGCCAGGTCGGCATAATCGAGGGTGCCGCTCAGCAGTGCCATGCGCTGCTCCAGCTGAGCCTCGCTGAGTTTGCCGCGCTTGACGCTGATGCCGTAGGTCTGGCGGATCTGGGTCAGGCCGCGGTCCAGGGCATCGCCCTGGCGCTCCAGGAGGATTACCGGAATACCGACATTGGCGAAGTTCATGGCGATACCGCCACCCATGGTGCCGGCGCCGATCACGGCGACCTTGGCAATCGGGCGCAACGGCGTGCTGGCGTCGATCCCGGGCACCTTGCCGGCCTCGCGTTCGGCAAAGAATACATGGCGCAGGGCCTCGGACTGGCGCGAGGCTTCAGCCTGCTTGAACAGCGCCAGTTCGCGTGCCAGGCCTTGCTCCAGCGGCAGCAAACAGGCGGCTTGCACCGCCGAGAACACCAGACGCGGTGCCAGACGGCTTTTCCAGCGCGGCTCCTGCTCGACGCAGTAACGTTCGAAGAAGTCCGCAGCCACACCCTTGGCCGGATCGGCAAAAGGCTCGCTCGGGCGGGCCGGGGCGCCGCTGGCGATCAGCTCGCGGGCATACTCACAGGCGCTGGCAAGCAGGTGTTCGGCACTGTCAGCGAGGCGGTCGACGATTCCCAGCTCCAGGGCGCGTTTGGCCGGGACCTGGGCGCCACTGATCATCATTTCCAGTGCCGCTTGTACCCCGATCAGCCGCGGCAGGCGCTGGGTTCCACCGGCACCGGGCAGCAGGCCGAGGTTGATTTCCGGCAAGCCGACGCGGGTCTGCGGTTCGCCGATGCGATAACCACAGGCCAGGGCCAGCTCAAGACCGCCACCCAGGGCGAGTTTGCCAATGGCGGCAACCAGTGGCTTGTCGAGTCGGGTCAGGCGCAGCAGGACGTCGGGCAGATTCGGTGTGGCAAAGGATGCCGGGCTGCCGAATTCAGTGATATCGGCACCGGCGCAGAACAGCCCCGAGGCGCCGAAGATCACGATGGCACGCACCGCAGGATCGCTGTTGGCCTGTTCGCAGGCCTGCAGCAGGGCGGCGCGCAGCGGCTGGCCGAGGGCGTTGACCGGCGGACGGGCGAGGCCGATCAGGGCCAGGTTGTCTTCCACCTGATAGGTAACCAGAGAATTCATGGTGACTCCTTTGTAGCGCTAATGGGGGGACGGGCTCAGAACCACTGGTCCTGCATGTCAACGCTGGTGCGGTTGGCACTGGCGAGCAGGCGGGCCTGGGCATCGATGCCGGCCAGTTCCCAATCCATGAAGTAACGTGCCGCCTGCAATTTGCCGTTATAGAAGTCGGCTTCGCTGTCTACTGCCCCGGCACTCAAGGCGCGGCTGGCGACCAGCGCCATGCGCAACCACAGCCAGCCCACCAGCACGCGGCCGAACAGGTCCAGGTACGCAGTGGCGTTGGACAGGCCGCGATTGGCGTCGGCGGCAACCTGGGCCAGCAGGCTTTCGGTGACATCCTGCAAGCGATCCATGGCGCCACTCAACAGGTAGGCAAGGGCGGCGCAGCGGTCGTCGCGCCCGGCTTCGTCGAGGGTGCGGCGGACCCGCTCGCAGAACAGACGGTAACCTGTGCCGCCGTTCTGTTGCAGCTTGCGCCCGAGCAAATCAAGGCCGTGAATACCTTCGGTGCCTTCATGGATGGGGTTCAGGCGGTTGTCCCGGTAGTACTGCTCCAGCGGGTACTCGCGGATGTAGCCGGAGCCGCCGAGGATCTGTACGCCGATGTCCGAGGCGATAACGCCGTACTTCGACGGATAGGACTTGACCATCGGAATCAGCAGGTCGAGCAGTTCGCCGGCATCGCGGCGTGTTTGTTCCTCGGCTGCGGTATGGGCATCTTCGTACAGGCTGCTGGCATACAGACACAGCGCCAGGCTGCCTTCGGCGTAGGTCTTCTGCTGCAGCAACATGCGCCGTACATCGGCGTGCTCGACGATGCGCACCTGTGCCGACAACGGATCCTTGGCGCCTGGCAGGCGGCCCTGCGGGCGTTCGCGGGCGTAGTCCAGGGCATGAATGAAGCTCTGGTAGGCCAGCGCCGAAGCACCCAGGGCCACGCCGATACGCGCTTCGTTCATCATCTGGAACATGTACGACAGGCCCTTGTTGGCCTCGCCCACCAGGTAACCGACCGCACCCGCCTGTTCACCGAAGTTCAGCACGGTCGAGGTGGTGTTGCGGTAGCCCAGCTTGTGCAGCAGCCCGGCCAGGGCCACGTCGTTGCGCTCGCCGCGCTGACCGTTGCTGTTGACCAGGTACTTGGGCACCAGAAACAACGAGATGCCACGGGTACCGGCAGGAGCGCCTTCGATCCGCGCCAGCACCATGTGCACGATGTTGTCGGTCAGCTCGTGGTCACCACCGGAAATGAACATCTTCTGCCCGAACAGGCGGTAGCTGCCGTCGTCGGCCGGGCGGGCGAGGGTGCGCAGATCGCCAAGGGCCGAGCCCTGGCCCGGTTCGGTCAAGGCCATGGTGCCGCTGAAGCGGCCATCGAGCATCGCCGGCAGAAAGCGCTCGCGCAGGGTGTCGCTGGCAAAGCTCTTGACCAGGTTGGCAGCGCCGATGGTCAGGAACGAGTAGGCCACGGTGGCGATATTGGCGGCATTGAAATAAGCCATGCTGGCGCGCAGGATGACTTCCGGCAGTTGCAGGCCACCGTCGTCGGCATCATGATGGGCGGCGAGGAAACCGGCTTGGGCGAAGGCGTCCCAGGCAACCTTGGTTTCCGGAATCAGGGTGATTTTTTCACCGTCGAAGGTGGGCTCCTGGGCGTCGCCTTTCTGGTTGTGCGGGGCGAAATATTCGGCGGCGATGCCGCGAGCGGTTTCTAAGGTGGCGTCAAATACCGCACGGTCGTGCTCGGCATAACGTGGACGCTGCAGCAGCGCCTCGGTGTCGAGCAGTTCATAGAGCTGGAAACTGAGTTCGCGTTCGTTGAGCAGTGCATCGGTCATCGTGGTCTCTCGCACAGGACCTGGCGCCTAGGTGGCCAGCGGTTTGTGATCGGCATCAGTAGAGCCAATTGCCGGGAGTGGTGCGCCCCCCCAAAGGGGTGGGACAAGGTTGTTGATGTCGAGGCTGTGGGCTTATCCGTTTTTTGTGGCGATGCTGGCGGCCCCTTCCGCCTTTACGGCGGCCTACTTTTTTCTTGGAAAAAGTAGGCAAAACCGCTCGCTCCTGCATCCGGCCCTACGCTGCGCTCCG
>NZ_JBWKNR010000027.1:0-23355 GCF_059415665.1 Pseudomonas sp. GW821-FHT10B02
GGACAGTTCCATGCCTACTTTTTCCAAGAAAAAAGTAGGCCGCCGTAAGGGCGGAAGGGGCCGTCAGCGTCGCCACAAAAAATGGATAAGCCCACAGCCTCAACACCCCAACACCTCGCAGCTGTCAGGTCGGACAGAGTTCAGAACTGCTGATCGTCCATCTGCAAGACAGCATCCGCCCCCTGAACCACAACCCGCGACAGACTTTCGACCTGGGCCAACAGCTGATCAGCGTAGAACCGGGCGGTGAGCAGTTTGCCGCGATAGAAATCCTGATCGTCGTTGCCGGCCTTGAGCTGGCGGTGGGCGACCAGCGCCGAGCGGGCCATCTGCCAGCCACCGGCGACGATACCGAGCAGCTCCAGAAACGGCACGGCGCCGGCCGCGACACGGGCCGGTTGCGTGGCAAAGTGGCTGACGATGAACTCGACGCTGGCGTTCAGCGCCACCAGCGCCCTGGCCAAAGCGCTGGCGTTCGCCTGCAGTTGTGGATCGTCGGTCCAGGCCAGCTCTTCCATCACCCGGTAAATCTGCTTGCTCAACTGGCCGATGGCCTTGCCGCCATCACGGGCAATCTTGCGGCCGATCAAGTCGGCAGCCTGGATACCGGTGGTGCCTTCGTACAGTGTGGTGATCCGCGCATCGCGCAGGTGCTGGGCAGCACCGGTTTCTTCGATAAAGCCCATGCCGCCATGGATCTGGATACCCAGCGAGGCGATGTCCACGGCGTTCTCGGTGCTCCAGCCCTTGACCACCGGGATCATAAGGTCGACCAGCGCCTGGGATTCCTGACGCACCGCCGGGTCCAGATGGCGCTCGGCGCAGTCCATCGCCGCCGCGACGGCGCAGGCGAGGGCGCGCATGGCCTCGGTGCGCGACTTCATCGACAACAGCATGCGCCGCACATCCGGGTGGCGGATGATCGCGACGTTGCTACGCTGCGCTGCGCCGATCTCGCTGCCCTGGATCCGCTCACGGGCATAGGCGCGCGCCCGCTGGTAGGCGCGTTCACTCAAGCCAACGCCTTCAACGCCGACGCTGAAACGGGCCGCGTTCATCATGATGAACATGTATTCCAGGCCGCGGTTTTCCTCGCCCACCAACCAGCCCAGGGCGCCTTCATGGTCACCGAACGCCAGCACGGCAGTCGGGCTGGCGTGGATACCCAGCTTGTGTTCGATGGATGCGCAGCGCACATCGTTGCGCGCGCCGAGGCTGCCGTCGCTGTGCACCAGGAATTTCGGCACGACGAACAGCGAGATGCCTTTTACCCCGGCCGGCGCGTCCGGTGTACGGGCCAGCACCAGGTGGACGATGTTTTCGGTGAGGTCATGCTCGCCATAGGTGATGAAGATTTTCTGGCCCTTGATACGGTAGGTGCCATCGCCCACCGGCTCGGCGCGTGTGCGCACCGCAGCCAGGTCGGAACCTGCCTGGGGCTCGGTGAGGTTCATGGTGCCGGTCCATTCACCGCTGATCATCTTCGCCAGGTAGGTTCGTTTCAGATAGGCCGAGCCGCGCAACTCGATGGCCTCGATAGCGCCACGGGTGAGCATCGGGCATAGACCGAAAGACAGGTTGGCACCGTTCCACATCTCTTCCACCAGCGCCGACACCACCCGTGGCAGCCCCTGTCCGTCGAACTCGGGATTGCAGGAGAGTGCGTTCCAGCCGCCATCGATGAAGCGCTGGTAGGCCTCACGCCAGCCTTTGACCGTGCTCACTTCGCCGTCGCACCAGCGCGCGCCTTCGCGGTCACCTTGTGTGTTCAGCGGCGACAGCACGCCGTGGGCGAACTTGCCGGCTTCGCCGAGAATGGCTTCGACAAGCTCGGCATCGAGCTGATTACAGCCCGGTAGTTCCCGCACCTGGTCCAGGTAGCCCAACTCATTGAGAACAAACTGCATGTCGCGCAGGGGCGCGTGGTATTCACTCATGACTGGTTCCTTGGCCGATTTTATTGAGGCTCATGAAGACTGCGAACAGGGAGCTTGTGTGCACAAGCACTGACGCGAAGTTCAACAGATTGGCTGGACGAAGTGCCCACCCCTGTAGGGTGGGCGTTGCCGTGCGGGGATCAGGGCGCTTTCTTCTGGCTCTGCAAAAAGTCCTGTACCAGGTTGGAGCGGTCAAACGTCTTGGCCGGTTGCACCGGTGGGTACTCGGCCAGGGTCTTGAGGTGCGCGCCGATCAGCTCGCCCATCGGCCCCGAAATCCATGAGGATTTCTGAATCAGCTGGCCATAGGAGTCCTTGCTGTCGTAGCTCTCGAACGGGTCGCTGCGCAGGTTGAACATCAACGGTGCGAAGCGCGGTACCAGTTGCGCGTAGTAATCCTCCTTGGTGGAGAAATGTAGCTTCCAGGGGCCCATGCGCACCGCAGTCAGTTTGCTTTCGATGTAGTAAAGGATGCTGGTGCGCTTGCTCACCGGCGACTTGCCGGTCCAGTAGTCGAGGTTGTTGATGCCGTCGATGTACTGCTTTTTCTGCGTCCTCATCTGTTCAACCACATCAGGCACCCCGGCCGCAGCCGCGAGGGTGGTGAACATGTCCTGGTGCGCCTGGATGCCATTCTTGATCTGCCCCGGCTCGATCACACCCGGCCAGCGCAACATCGAGGGCACACGCACACCACCTTCGTAAGTGGTCATCTTCTCGCCGCGAAACGGCGTGGTCGCGCCGTGGGGCCACGACGAATGCTCCGGACCGTTGTCGGTGGAGTACCAGACGATGGTGTTGTCCTCCAGGCCCTGGTCCTTGAGGAAGGCGAGCACCTGGGCAATGTCATGGTCATGCTGGAGCATGCCGCTGCCCTGGGTGTCGTCTTCGTGGGTGTACTGCGCGGCGGCATGGCGCCATTTATCGTTGAGGTGGGTGTAGAGGTGCATGCGGCTGGTGTTGAGCCAGACGAAGAAGGGCTTGTCCTGATCGTGCGCCTTGCGCATGAAGTCCAGGGCCTTGGGGATCACTTCGGCGCCATCGAAATCTTCCATGCGCTTGATCGTCAAGGGGCCGGTGTCTTCGATGGTCTGTTTGCCGACCGGGCCGAAGCGCGGGTCTACGGTAGGGTCGTCCTTGTCGGTGGCGAAGGTATGCAGCACGCCGCGGGTCTGGAATTTTTTTGCATAAGCCTGCGGCCCGCCGGGGTAATCCCTGGCGTAGTTCTGGTAGTCGATGTACTGCTGCTGTTCCTCGGTATTGAGGTGGTACAGGTTGCCAAAGAACTCGTCGAATCCGTGCACTGTCGGCAGGTTGGGGTTGTTGTCGCCCAGGTGGTTTTTGCCGAACTCGCCGGTGCTGTAGCCGGCGTTCTTCAGCACCTGGGCAAGGCTTGGCGAGGCAGACTGCAGGCCGAGCTTGTCACCCGGCAGGCCGACCGTGGTCAGCCCCGAGCGGATCGGGTACTGACCGGTGATGAAGGCGGCCCGGCCTGCGGTACAGGAGGGCTGTGCGTAGTGGTCGGTAAAGCGGATGCCCTGCATGCCGATGCTGTCGATGTTCGGCGTGCTGTAGCCCATGGTGCCCATGCCATAGGCGCTGACATTCTGCCAACCGATGTCGTCGCCCCAGATCACCAGAATATTGGGCTTGGCTGTCTGCGCATGGGCAAGCGGGGCGGCCAGTGCCAGGCAGGTCAGACAGGGTACGGCCAGCAACCGCCTCAGGTAGCTGATCATCGGCGCTCTCCTTTATCCGCCGGTAAAACCAGCAGGGTCTCCAGCGCATCGCGCAGCGCCGCTGGCAGCGGCACCGGCCGGCGGCTTACGCGGTCGACGTAGACATGCACGAAGTGGCCCTGGGCCGAGGCCTCGGTGTTGTCGTTGGCGAACAGCCCGACCTCGTAGCACACGCTGGAGCTGCCCAGGCGTGCCACGCGCAAACCGGCGCGCACCAGGTCGGGGAAGGCAATCGAGGAGAAGTAGCTGCAATGGGTATCGACCACCAGGCCCACGGTCGGGCACTGATCGAAGTCCAGCAGCTTCTGTTCCAGCAGCCAGCCGTTGACCACGGTGTCGAACCAGCTGTAGTAGATGACGTTGTTGACGTGACCATAGACGTCGTTGTCCATCCAGCGTGTGGTGATGTCACGCAGGTAGGGATAGGCGCTGCGCGCTTGCGCTACGGGTTTGCTCATGGCTTCAAGCCTCCTGCTGCAGGCGGCGCACACGGATGTCCGCCTGTTCTTTGTGACCCGACATATGTTCATAGCTGCACAGCCGCGAGCAGTACTGGCCGATCATCACGCTCGCGGCGTCGGTCAGCACGCGCTGGTAGGTGTGGGTCTTGATGAACTTGCCGACCCACAACCCGCCGGTGTAGCGCCCGGCGCCCATGGTCGGCAGGGTGTGGTTGGTGCCGATGACCTTGTCGCCATAGCTGACATTGGTGCGGTGGCCGAGGAACAGCGCGCCGTAGCGGGTCATGCGCTGGTGGTACCAGTCCGGGTCGCGGGTCATCACCTGCACATGTTCGGAGCACAGGCGCTCGGCGACTTCCAGCGCCTCTTCGTCGCTGTCGCACAGGTAGATCTCGCCGAAATCGCGCCAGGCGACGCTGGCGACCGGTGCTGTATCCAGACGTGAAAGCACCTGCTCGATAGCGGCCGGAAGCTGTTCGGCGATGGTTTTACTGGTGGTCACGCAATAGGCCGGGGAGGTGGGCCCGTGCTCGGCCTGGCCGAGCAGGTCGACGGCGACCAGTTCGGCATCCACCGTGTCGTCACAGATCACCATTGTCTCGGTGGGGCCGGCAAACAGGTCGATACCGACGCGGCCATACAGCTGACGCTTGGCTTCGGCGACATAGGCGTTACCCGGGCCGACGATCATGTCGACCGCCGCGATGCTTTCGGTGCCAAGCGCCATCGCCGCCACGGCCTGGACGCCGCCCAGGCAGTAGATCTCATCGGCGCCGGCCAGGTGCATGGCGGCGACGATTTCCGCGCAGGGCTTGCCATCGAAGGGTGGCGCACTGGCAATCACCCGCTTGACCCCGGCAACCTTGGCGGTCAGTACGCTCATGTGCGCGCTGGCGATCAACGGGTACTTGCCGCCAGGAATGTAGCAACCCACCGAGTTGACCGGGATGTTGCGATGACCAAGGACCACGCCGGGCAGGGTCTCGACCTCGACGTCGTGCATCGAGTCTTTCTGCACCTGGGCGAACCGGCGGATCTGTGCCTGGGCAAACAGGATGTCATCGAGTGTCTGCTTCGGCAGGCTGGCGATGCAGGCGTCGATCTGTTCCTGGCTCAAACGCAGGCTTTGCGGCGTCCAGTTGTCGAATTTCGCCGAGTACTCGCGTACCGCCGTATCGCCGCGCTGCTCGATATCGCTGAGGATGCCCTCGACGGTGGCGCGCACCTGGGCCTGGTCACTGGCCTTGGCCTGGGCCGATTGCCCCTTTTTGAGGTGTTGAATCACGGTAGATCTCCTTCGGGTTTCAGAGGTTACGCCTCAGGCGGATTGGTAGGTCGGCACTGCAGGCCGGGCGACCCGCAGCACAATGGCACTGGCGAGCAGGTACAGGCCCATGACCAGGAACAGGCTGTAGGTGGTGCCGCCGCTGGCGGTATTCAGGGCACTGGTGAGCGAAGGAATGACCGCTCCGCCGAGGTTGCCGATGCTGCTGACCAGGGCAATGCCCACCGCTACCGAGGGGCGCGGCAGGTATTCCGAGACCAGGGCGAAGAACACCGGCGGTACCGAGGCGATACCCAGCATGGCCAGGCACAGGCCGACCAGCGAGACGCCCAGTTGCCCCTGGGCCAGGACGATGATCGCCAGGCCGCAGGCGGCCACCAGTGCGCCACTGGAAAAATGCCAGCGCCGCTCGCGAAGGCGGTCCGAACTGCGGCTGAGCAAGAGCACCCCGGCCACCGCGCACAACTGCGGCAGGGTGGCGTAGATGCCGATTTCCATCAGGTCGGAGACGCCCCAGCCGCGAATCAGCGTGGGGGTCCAGAAGGCCATGGCATAAGTGCCCGCAACCATGAGTACGTAAACCAGCGACAACGCCCAGAACCGGGCATCGCCGAGCAGGTCGCGCAGCGACGCATGGCTGGCCTTGAGTGATGACTGCTGCTCGGCGTCCAGTTGTGCGCGCAGGCGGGCTTTCTCGTCGGCGCTTAGCCAGGTGGCCTGTTCAGGACGGTCGACCAGTACGCGCCAGGCCACCAGGCCCAGCAGCGGGGCGGGCAGGCCTTGCACCAGAAACAGCCACTGCCAGCCGTGCCAGCCATTGAAACCGTCAAGGAATTTCATGATCGCACCCGACAGCGGCCCGGCGATCAGGCTGGCGAAGATAGCCCCGAGCAGGAACACCGCGATCATCCCCGCACGCCGTGCTGGCGGGTACCAGAAGGTCAGGTAGAGCAATGCACCGGGGGTGAAGCCGGCTTCGAAGGCGCCCAGCAGAAAGCGCAGCACATAGAACTGCGTGGGGGTCTGCACGAACATCATGGCCATGGCGACTACGCCCCAGCAGACCATGATGCGCAGCAGCGTCTTGCGCACGCCGATCTTTTCCAGCATCAGGTTGCTGGGCACCTCGAACAGCAGGTAGCCGATGAAGAAGATACCCGCGCCCAGGGCATAGACGGCGTCGCTGAACGCCAGCGTCTCTTTCATCTGCAACTGTGCGTAACCGACGTTGATGCGATCAAGAAATGCCACGACGTAAGCGGCCATCAGCAGCGGCATGATGCGCCAGCCGATTTTTCGATAGAGCTTGCGGTCGTCTGCGGTTTCGCTGCGGTTCATGCCTGTCTCCTGATGGTTTTTGTTGTTATTGACCTGCAAGGGTGTGGCGCTAAGCCGTGGAGCGCCGCACCAGGTGCCCGGGCACTTCGTACAGCGCCGGGGTGCTGCCAGCAGGGCGGCCTGCGCCCAGCAAGCGGATGGCGCAGGCGATCATCTGGCTGACCGGCTGGTGCACGGTGGTGAGGCCATGCTCCGGGTAGCCCGCGGCGAGGATGTCATCGAAGCCGACTACGGCGACGTCCTCGGGCACCCGCAGGCGGGTGTTCATGCGCAGGTGACTCAGCACCCCAAGGGCCATGACGTCGTTGGCACAGAACACCGCGTCGATGGCGGGCTGCCCGGCGCTGAACAGGCGAGCGGCTGCGGCGCGTCCGCCTTCGTAGCTGTACCCGCCGTGGATGCGGGCAACCACCGCCTGACCATGCACCGCCAGGCCCTGTTCAAAGCCGAGCAGGCGGTCGGCGGTGGTGGAGACGTCCGGGTCACCGGAGACGAAGGCGCAGGCGCGGCGTTTTTGCCCCACCAGGTATTCGGCCACCCTGGCGGCCATGCGCTGGTTGTCGCAGCACACCGACCAGACGGTCGGGTCTTCGACGCGGCGGTTGAGAAATACCACGGCAACCCCCTGGCGAGCGCACAGCTCGGACATGTGCGAAGACAGCCTGGCCGCCGTGACCACAATGCCATCGACCTGGTACTGCAGCAGCTGGGGCATCAGCGCGTCGGCATCCCCTCCGGCCGGGACCACGAACAGCAGCAGTTGCTGGCCGGACTCGCGCAGCTGCAGGGAGAACGCCTCAAGCACCGCGGGGTAGAACGGATTGCTCATGTCGCCCATCACCAGGGCAACGATGCCGGTGCGCCGCCGGTTCAGCGAGCGGGCGATGGCATTGGGTCGATAGCCCAGCTCATCGGCCATGGCCAGGATGCGTGCGCGCACTGCGGCGGAGATACGCGACTGGGCGTCGAAGGCACGGGTGACCGTCGAAGTGGCGACCCCCAGGCGTTGGGCCAGATCCCGGGCAGTGATCCGGGTGACGGCCAGCTGGCTGGGTTGGGCGGGTGACTCCGTGGCGCCGCGCTCGTGTGGCATGCCAGTTCCTCAGGCAGCTGTGCAATCGTGTGCACTGATGACCCGGATGCTATCCACGTTGCCCGTCACGCACCCCTCCCCAATGGAGGGGGGAACCGATCGGCAGGTTTGTCGAGAAATGGCTTTTCATTGCCCCGCAGCGGGGGCAGGCGGGCGGATGTCAGTCGATCAGCTTCTGGTTGCGGGCCTGGACCATGGCGTCGTAACGGCTGGAAACGCCGAGCTTGGCGAAGATATTGCGCAGGTTCCACTTCACCGTTTCCAGGGTGATGTCCAGGGTGTGGGCGATGCGTTTGCTCGACATGGCCTGGGCCACCAGGCTGAGGATCTCGCGCTCGCGCGGGGTCAGCAATGGCTGCTGCCCGGGTGTGGTGGTGCGCCGTGCGTGTGGCGTTGCAAGGTTTGGCGAACAGGGGCCGGTGAGTTTGTCGATCAGTTCGTTCACATACTGGCGTAGCGGGTCTTGCAGCTCAGTGCTGGCCAGCGCACACAGTAGCTTTTCACTCAGCGCACCTTCGTCCAGCAAGGTGCGCACCAGGCCCAGGCGCTGACCGGCTTCGACGGCCCGGCGCAGGCGCAGCTGCGCTTGATCATGACGCTTTAGGTCTTCCAGTACCCCCGCCGACAACAGGTCGACGAGCACGCCCAGGCGCCCGCGGTGGAAGCGCTCGGCAAAGTCCTTGACCCTGTCCAGCGCCTGCAGCGCCGCATGTGAATCCTCACTGACCAGAATGCGCGCGTGCGCCAGGGCGGCGATGGCCGGCAGTTCCGCCCGGCCGCCCTGGTCCTTGCCGTGCTCGTGTGCAAGGGCTTGCAGGGCGTGCAGCAGTTCGATGGCGTGATTGCGCTGGCCCTTGATCAGGCACACGCGGATCTGCTCGCCCAGCAGGTGAGCGACCGGGCGCACCTGCCCCAGGCTGCGCAGGTGGGCAATCTGCTGGCGCAAGAAGCTCAGGGCCGCGTCCGGGCCTTTCTGCAACAGGTCAAGACGGCTGCGGCTCAGGTTGGTGCGCACGATGACATCGGGTACCGAGGAGTGCAGCAGGCCGAAGCGATTGGCAATCAGCTCGCGGGCGTCGTCGATCCTGTCCAGTTCATAGAATGCGTCGGCCAGCAGGCTGGCGCAGAGGTTGGCGCAGATTGAGCGATGTCCGCCTTCGCGGGTGGAGCGTTCCAGCAGTTCGGACGCCAGGGCTTCGGCTTCGACGATGTCGCCGGCCAGTAAATAGGTGGTCAAGCGGGCGGATTCTGCCACCAGGGCCATGTCATTGCTGCGATCCTCGGGGGGGATCGGATGGATGTCGAACAGGCGCCGGGCATCGGCATAGCGCCCTGCGGTGGCGTAGGCAACCGTCAGGGCGGCGAGCAGTACATAGCGCAGGAAGGGGTTGTCCATCGGTGCGTCGCGCACCGGTTCCAGCAGGCGTATGGTCAGTTCGCTGTCGTCTTCCTGGATGGCCACCGCGGCATGGATCAGCGGCAGGCCACTGGCAAGTTCAGGGTGGGCGTCCAGGTTGCAGGCCTGCAAGCGGCTGAGCCAGGCTTTCGCCCGCCCCGGACGCGAGGTCAGCGATACCGTGAGGCAGGCCAGGAACAGCAGGCGTTGATGGCGAAACAGCACGTCTTCGGGCAAACGCTCGAGCAGGCGCAAGGTCGGTGCCAGGTAATCCAGGCTCCAGGTCGCCGGCGTGGTCTGTTCAATGACCTGGACGGCAAAATCGGTGTCGTCAGCGAGGCTGGCGTGGCGGACCGCTTCGGTCAGGCAGTTGTGCCCGGCGAACCAGTGGGCGCCGAGGCGGTGCAGGGGACGCAAGTCGTGCTCGCGGCGTTGCAGGCGGGCGCTGAGAAACTCGCCGAACAAGGGGTGGAAGCGATACCAGACGATGCGGTCGTCGGAGTCGACTCGATAGATCAACAGGTTCTCGTCTTCCATGCGCTTGATCAGTTCGCCGGCTTCGGCGTTGCCGGTCACGGCGATGGCCAGGGCCGCGTTGAAACGCCGGAAGATCGACAGTACTTCCGCCACCTCCACCAGCTCGCTCGGCAAGTGCGCCACCACTTCCTCGCTGAGGTAGGTCTGCAGGTCATTGGAGCGCCACACCAGGTCATCGAGGATCGAACGGGGATTGGGGCGGTTCTTCAGCATGATCGCGATCAACTGCAGGCAGGAGGGCCAGCCGCTGGTCAGGTCGTGGATCAGGCTGAGTTCATCGGCGTTGAGCTTGTCGGGGCCGAGGTTTTCTTCGATGAAGGTGCGGGTTTCGGCCAGGTCGAACGGCAGCTCGGCACTTTCAATCTCCACCACCTGGTCCATGACCCGCAGCCGTGACAGGCTCAAGGGCGGATTGACCCGCGAGGCAAGCACCAGGTGCAGGTTGCCGGGGCTCTGGTCGAGCAGTTTCTGTATCAGCTTGTGGGCATGCGGGGCTTCGACGTGGTGGTAGTCATCGACCACCAGGAACAGCTCCTTGCTCAGCATCGCCGCCGCGTTGACGATGATCGCGACCGTGCCGTCGATGGCCGAGAGGGTGTTGTCTTCGCGCTGCAGGTTGATGTCGATATCGATGCCCAGGCGCCGCAAGCCCTCCAGAAAGGCCGTGCAGAACGCGGAGTAACCCTTGTCATCGGCAGTCAGGGAAACCCAGGCCACTTCCGCGCCGGCTTTGAGCCGGTCGTGGCGCCACTGCGCCAGCAGGGTGGTCTTGCCATAACCTGCAGCACCGGTGACCAACACCAGCCGGCAATGGTGCATGCGTTTGAGCTGCGCCAGCAGCGCGGCCCGGGCGACGTGCCGGGTACCGATGCGCGGGGGCGAAAACTTGGTCGAGACCAAGTGCCTGGCAGGATTCTTGGGCAATGTGTTTTCCACGATTCTTATTGGTTCGCACGAAGCTAGCCAAGCCGTCCAGACAGGTCAAGCCTTGCGCGGACAGCCGCTGACCGCCCGCAAAGGGAGGGACGGGAGGGTGGCGTTGTTTTCTAAGATCCGTCAGGTCCCCATTCAGGGTGCTAACCAAGGAATCACGATGAAACTGGATAATAAAGTAGCCGTTGTCACGGGAGCGGCCTCGGGGCTGGGCCTGGCCACCTGCAAGGCGCTGGCGGCAGCCGGGGCCAGGGTGGTGGGCTTCGATCTGGATCAGCAGCGGCTCGACGCGGCGCTTGAAGGTATTGCCGGGATCGCCGTAGACGTTGCCGACGAAGCCAGCGTCAAACGCGGTATCGATGCCGTGGTGCAACAGTACGGTGCAGTGCATGTGGCGGTGAACTGCGCCGGGGTGCTGGGGCCGTGCAAGACCCTTTCCAAGGGCCAGGTGTTTCCAACCGAGCTGTGGAACCGGGTATTGGCGGTCAACCTCACCGGTACCTTCAACGTCATTCGTCACGCGGCCCTGGCCATGTCGGGCAACGATGCCGAAGATACCGGCGAGCGCGGGGTGATCATCAACACTGCCTCGGGCGCTGCGCGCGAAGGGCAGATGGGCCAGGCGGCGTACAGCGCCAGCAAGGCCGCGGTGATCGGCATGACCCTGCCCATCGCCCGCGACCTGGCTGAACATGGCATCCGTGTGGTGAGCCTGGCACCGGGGTTGTTCGAGTCGGGGATGTCGGCGGGCATGCCGCTGAAAGTCTCGGAAACCATCGTCAACGGCTTGCTGTTCCCCCGTCGCATGGGCTATGCCCACGAGTTCGCGGCGTTGGTGCAGCATGTGGTGGAGAATGCTTACCTGAACGCGCTGACCCTCGATATCCAGTGCGGTACCCGCTGACCAGGCGAGCGCTTTGCGCTCGATCGCCGGCTTCGCCAGCTCCCACAGGTTGAGCAGCACCGGGAAATCTGTGGGAGCTGGCGTAGCCGGCGATGCCCGGCATAGCCGGGCCAGTAGTTCTACAGCTATGCGCGTTGATACCAGGCCACACCGTGCCCGTCGAGACTGACACTGATCTCGCCACGGTGTAACAGATAGTTCAGGCAGGCGAGGGCCTCACCGGTCGCCAGGGTGTATCGCGTGCTGTCTTCGCTGCGCACCGTGGCGCGGAACAACAGCGCGAACAGGTCGACCACCCGTCTGGGCTGGTCCAGGCCTTCGCGCAGACGCTCCAGCGCGTCATCGGCATCCGCCTGCAATTGCTCGATGCGCGCATGCAGCCCATAGAAGGGTTTGTTATGCGCCGGCAGCACCAGCACATCATCCGGCACGCACCGGCGCAGCTTGCTCAACGAATCAAGCCACTCGCTCATCGGATCGGCGTCCGGTTCTGTCGGCTGTACCGAGACGTTGGAGGAGATGCGTGGCAACACCTGATCGCCCGATATCAGCAGCTTTCGCTGCGCGTCGTAAAGGCAGGCGTGCTCCGGCGAATGGCCAGCGCCGACCAGCACTTGCCAGCGATGGCCGTCAATGTCGAGCTGCTCGCCGTCCTCGATGCGCCGATAGCTGTCCGGCAGGGCCGAGAGCATGCGGCCAAAACCGCCGAAGCGCGTGCGATAGCGCTCCAGCGCCTGTTCGTCCCAGCCTGCGCGTTGATAGAACCCCAGCGTCTCTTCGGGGGCCGGGCGGCTGCTGTCGCTGGCTTGCATTCGACAGTGCAGGTATTCCAGGCGGGTCATCCACAGGCGGCAGGCGCAATGCCGGCTGAGCCAGCCGGCCATGCCGACATGGTCGGGGTGCAGGTGGGTGGCGATGATCCGGGTCAGTGGCCTGTCGCGCAACGCGCCCTCCAGCAATGCGCGCCAAAGAGCCACTGTTTGCTCATCGTGGATGCCGGTGTCGACCAGCGTCGTGCCAGCACCGTCGGCCAGCAGCCAGACGTTGATGGCGCCAAGCGAAACTGGCAGCGGCAACCTCAACCAATGCACCCCGGGAGCGATCAGGGTCGGCACGCCCGGTGCTGGCGGTGTGGCGCAGGGGTAGCGCAGCCGCGCGTTTGAGCTGACCGATAGGCCGTCCATCATTCTGTTCTCCCGTCTGATTGTCCTACTGACGTTGCCGGTGCAGGCCCGCAAATCAGCTCGATAAGGTCAGACGCTACCGAAGGGGGGGTAGGGGGGGCACCCCCCTTTCAGAAAGGGGGGGGAGGACGGAGAGACAACGCTGGCACCCTTCCGGGCACTCGATCACTGATTGAGCGGCTTGCGAACCTGGAGGTCCAGGTTCAACCCAGGGGAGGAGACACCCAGATGAATAACAAGAAAAAATCGAATCCACGTCGTCCCACCAGTAACCATGCAGTCCGGGCAACGGTCGTGACCTTGTGCACGCTGGCCTGCGCCAATGCCGTGGCCGTCGAGATCGACACCGGTAATGAAGATATCCAGCTGCGTTGGGACAACACCCTGCGCTACAACCTGGGCATGCGTGTCGAGGGGCAGGACAAGGCCATCCTGGCGAACCCGAACAACGATGACGGCGACCGCAACTTCGACAAGCACCGCCTGGTCAACAATCGTCTGGACATCCTCAGTGAGTCGGACATCGTCTACAAAGGCAAGTACGGCGCGCGCGTCAGTGCCGCGCTGTGGTACGACGCCGCCTATGCTGGTGACCTGGACAACGACAGCGTCGCCACGTCCAACCACCTGGGCGCTGGCGGGCGTCCGGCCACGGGCTTGAGCCGCTATACCGACCGTTACTACGAGGGGCCGTCCGCCGAGTGGATGGACGCCTTCGTTTTTGGCGAGTACAACCTCGGCGAGATGCCGCTCAAGGCCCGTCTGGGTCGTCACACCGTGAACTGGGGCGAGTCGCTGCTGGGTGCCGGCGCCATTCATGGCATCTCCTACGGCCAGGCGCCCCTGGACCAGGGCAAGGCCCTGGCGCTGCCGGGGATCGAGGCCAAGGAGCTGTACCTGCCGCGCAATCAGTTCTCCACCCAGCTGCAGGTCAACCCTGCGCTGTCCTTTGCCGCGCAGTATTTCTTCGAGTGGCGACCATCGCGGGTGCCTGAGTCTGGCAGCTACCTGGGCTTTGCCGATATCTACCAGCAAGGCGGCGAGTCGTTCATCCTCAGCCCCAGGCTGCGCGCCCTGCATGGCGATGACATCGAGCCGGACAACGCCGGTGACTGGGGCGTGATGGCGCGCTGGAGCCCGGAATGGCTGGACGGCACCCTGGGGTTCTACGTGCGCCAGTTCTCCGACACCCTGCCACAGGTGATCCTGCTGGCTAACGCACGGCCGCAATACTTCCTCAACTACGCCGACAAGATCGACATGTACGGCATCAGCCTGTCGAAGGAAATCGGCGGCATCAGCGTCGGTGCCGACCTCAACTACCGGCGCAACATGCCGCTGGTGAGCTCGGCGGCACGGGTGACCTCTGCGGCGCAGTTGCCGGATGACGGCGACATTCTCGGTGCCCGTGGTGACACCTTGCACGGCGTCCTCAACGCCATCGGCTCGCTCAGCCCGACGCCGCTCTACGATGGTGCCAGCTGGTCGGCCGAGCTGACCTGGAGCCGCTGGCTGTCGGTCAACTCCGACCCGCTGAACCTGTTCAAGGGCTCGTCGGCCTACAAAGCGGTACCCACCAACATCGACGCCGTGACCCGTGATGCCTATGGGCTGGCCGTCAACTTCACGCCGACCTGGTACCAGGTGTTCCCCGGTGGCGACCTGTCGATGCCACTGAGCTTCTCCCAGGGCATCAACGGCAACTCGGCCGTGGGCTCGGGGGGTAACGAAGATGCTGGCAGCTACGCCGTCGGCCTGGCGTTGGATGTCTACAGCCGTTACCGCTTCGACCTCAAGTATGTGGACTACTTCGGTGATTACTCGACCAACCCGGTCACTGGCGCGGCCCTGACCCCAAGCGGGAGCCAGGCGATGCTGGAAGACCGCGGCGCGGTGTACTTCACCTTCAAGACCACGCTCTGAGCCGCGCTTGCCACTGCTGCAAGCTTCCCGGCGCTGCTCCCGTTTGCGGGACCAGCGCCGGTGCAATGCGCGCTCGCGCGCAACTGATGTGAGGTGAACACGGTGTTCAAACAACGTTTACGACTATCACTGATCCTGACTGCGCTACTGGCGGGCCAGGCGCTCGCGCAACCGGCATTTGTCTCGCCCCTGGATATGCCCGCGGTGCAGAGCAGCCAGGCGATCCATGCGCCACTCAACGCCTTGGCGCAGGCCGGTGGCCGGCTGATTGCCGCCGGTCAGCGCGGCCATATTCTGTTTTCCGACGACACCACGACCTGGGTTCAGGCCCAGGTGCCGGTCAGTTCCGACCTGACCGCCTTGATGTTCCCCAGTGCCAGCCAGGGCTGGGCTGTGGGCCATGAAGGCGTGGTCCTGCACAGCAGCGATGCGGGCAAGACCTGGCGCAAGCAGCTCGACGGCCGGCAGATCGCGGCGCTGTTGCTCAAGCATTACGGCAACCCGGAAAACCCCGATGACCCTGAAGCGCAACGCCTGAAGCAGGATGCCGAACTGTTCGCCCAGCAGGGCGCCGATAAGCCCTTGCTGGATGTGTGGTTCAGCGACGAGCGCAGCGGTTTCGTCACCGGTGCCTTCAATCTGATCCTGCGCACCGAAGATGGCGGGCAAAGCTGGACGCCCTGGCAGGATCGCGTCGACAACCCGCGCAGCATGCATCTGTATGGCCTGCGCCCGGCGGCCGGCACGCTGTTCATGGTCGCCGAGCAAGGGCTGGTGCTGAAACTCGATGCTACCAGCCAGCGCTTCGTCAAAGTGCAACTGCCTTACGAGGGCACCCTGTTCGGTGTGCTCGGCGATGACCAGTTGGTGCTGGTTTATGGCCTGCGCGGCAACGCCTTGCGCAGCCTTGATGGTGGCGCCAACTGGAGCAAGGTCGACACCGGCATCGAGGCCGGTATCACCAGCGGCCTGATCGCCGCTGACGGCACGATCGTGCTGGCCAGCCAGACCGGGCAGCTGCTGCGCTCCACTGACCGTGGGGCGACCTTCAGCCGCGTGGCGCTAGACCGCGTGGCACCCAACTTTGCCGTGGCAGCCGTTGCCGACGGGGCCGTCGCCCTGGCCGGGCTCGGTGGCGTGCGTGTGCAGAGCCTGCAACAGAACAAGAACGCCGGAGAGCTCTGATGGGTATCCACAATGCCAGCGACAACCTGCAGACCATTAGCAACCTGAAGGATTTCAATCACCGCTCAGGCAGTCGCCTGGAGCGCCTGATCTTCAACAACCGCTTGCTGGTCATCCTCTTCTGTGCAGTGGTGACGGTGATCCTGGGGTGGGATTCGACCCGCTTGACGCTCAACGCCGCGTTCGAGAAAACCATCCCGCAGAACCAGCCTTACATCCGCAACTTCCTTGACAACCGTGACGAGCTCAAGGGCCTGGGCAATGCCGTGCGCGTGGTGGTCGAGAACCGCTCGGGCGATATTTTCGAGCCTGCCTACCTGCAAGCCCTCAAGCACATCAACGACGCGCTGTTCCTGACCCCCGGCGTTGACCGGGCCAACGTCAAATCGTTGTGGATGCCGGTGGTGCGCTGGAACGAGGTCACCGAAGAGGGCTTCGCCGGCGGCCCGGTGATGCCCGACAACTACACCGGCTCGCAAGCCAGCATCGATGCCCTGCGCCAGAACATCAGCCGCGCCCAGTTGCTCGGCAACCTGGTGGGTACGGATTTTCGTTCGAGCATGATTTTCCTGCCGCTGCTCGACAAGGACAGCAACAGCGGTGAAGCGCTGGACTACTGGGAGCTGTCCAAGCGCCTGGAAAGCATTCGCGCCCAGTATTCCGGTGATCAGGGCGGTGCCGACCTGGATATCCGCATCGTTGGCTTCTCCAAGGTGGTCGGCGACCTGCTCGACGGTCTGCAGCAAATGGTCATCTACTTCGCCGTGGCGGCCTTGATCGCGGCGCTGATCATTTTTGCCTGGACCCGTTGTGTGCGCAGCACCGCGCTGGTGCTCGGCTGTTCCTGCATCGCCGTGCTCTGGCAGCTCGGGCTGATTGCCCGCCTGGGTTACGAGCTCGACCCATACTCGATCCTCGTGCCGTTTCTGGTGTTTGCGATTGGCGTGTCCCATGGCGCGCAGAAGATGAACGGCATCATGCAGGACGTGGCCCGCGGCACCCATAAGCTGGTGGCTGCGCGGTACACCTTCCGCCGCCTGTTCCTCGCCGGGGTCACGGCGCTGGTCGCCGACGCCGTGGGCTTCGGGGTGCTGATGCTGATCGACATCCCGGTGATCCAGGACCTGGCCATCACCGCCTCGATCGGCGTCGCCCTGCTGGTGTTCACCAACCTGATCCTGCTGCCGGTGATGCTCTCCTATACCGGCGTCAGTCCCAAGGCTGCTGCGCGCAGCCTGCGCGCCGAACAGAAGCCTGCCGGTGGCCTGTGGTTATTGCTGGAGCGCTTCACCGAACGCCGTTGGGCGACGGCGCTGCTGGTGGTGTCGGCGATCCTCGCGGTGGCGGGCTTTGTCGTCAGCACCCAGCTGAAGATCGGCGACCTGGATGCCGGGGCCTCGGAGCTCCGCCCCGATTCGCGCTACAACCTCGACAACGCCTACATCAACAGCAAGTACTCGCTGTCGTCCGACCAGTTTGCGGTCATCGTCAAGACTAAAGCCGAGGGCTGTCTTGAGTACCAGACGCTGGTGGATGCCGATCGCCTGGGTTGGGCCTTGCAGCAGGTACCGGGGGTGCAGAGCACGGTGTCGCTGGCCGACGCGGTGCGCAAGATTACCGCCGGCTCCTACGAGGGCAGCCCGAAATGGATGTCGATTTCGCCGAACCAGGACGTGCTCAACTACGCCGCCCGTACCGCCAGCACCAGTAACCCGGAGCTGTTCAACAACGATTGCTCGGTGATGCCGGTGGTTGCCTACCTGACCGACCACAAGGCGCAGACCCTGGACCAGGTGGTACAGGCCGCCGAAGCCTTCGCCACAGCGAACAGCACAGCGGAGCGGCAGTTCCTGCTGGCCGCCGGCAGTGCCGGGATCGAAGCGGCGACCAATATCGTGGTCAAGAAAGCCAACCTGACCATGCTGATGTACGTGTATGCGGCGGTGATCGTGCTGTGCTTCATCACCTTCCGCAGCTGGCGTGCGGTGGTGGTCGCCGTGGTGCCGCTGGTGATCACCTCGATTCTCTGTGAAGCGCTGATGGTCGCCCTGGGCATGGGCGTCAAGGTGGCGACCTTGCCGGTGATCGCCCTGGGCGTGGGCATCGGTGTCGACTATGCGCTGTACCTGCTGAGCATTCAGCTGGCCCGCCAGCGCGCCGGTGCGAGCCTGGCCGAGGCCTACCGGCATGCCTTGCGTTTCACCGGCAAGGTCGTGGCGCTGGTCGGTGTGACCCTGGCCGCCGGGGTCATCACCTGGGCGTTCTCGCCCATCAAGTTCCAGGCCGACATGGGCATCCTGCTGACCTTCATGTTCCTCTGGAACATGCTCGGTGCATTGGCCCTGATCCCGGCGCTGTCGCACTTTCTGCTCAAGGACGTGCGTGCCAGCGGCTCGGCGCTGGTCACCCCGGTGGTGCGCGAGGCCGAGGCGCCCGCCGAACCGCAAGCGCGGACTGTGCAGTGTGTGTAACGCCAACCTGAACCTGTCTTTAGCCCCGAATTCATAAGGAATCACCATGAGCGACACCTGTGCAACCTTCCTCAGCGAACAGGAAATCATGATCCGCGATTCGGCGCGCAAGGTCGCCGCCGAAGTGGTCGCCCCGACGGCTGCCGAGCGTGACCGCAGCGCCGCCTGGCCGCGCAGAGAACTGCGCGCCGTTGCCGAGTTGGGTTTTCTCGGCATGCTGATACCCGAAGAGTATGGCGGTGCCGGTGCCAGTTTCGTCGAGTATTGCCTGGCCATCGAAGCGTTCGCGGCCGCCGATACCGGTTTTGCCACCTTGATCCACGTGCACAACTCGGTGGGCCTGGCCGTGGCGCGCCTGGGCAACGAGGCGCAGAAGCGCAACTACCTGGCGGATCTGGCCAGTGGCAAGCGCATCGGTGCCTTTCTGCTCAGCGAACCGCAGGCCGGCTCCGACACGGCGGCGTTCCGCACCCAGGCGCGCCTTGAAGGCGACCATTACGTAGTCAACGGCAGCAAGCAGTTCATCTCCAACGGCAACGAAGCCGGCCTGGGCCTGGTGCTGGCGGTAACCGACAAGGCTGCCGGCAAGAAAGGCAGCAGCCTGTTGATGGTCGACCCACAGGATAACCCGGGCTACGTAGTGGCCGCTGTCGAACACAAGATGGGCCAGCGTTCGGCCCACGTTGCCCAGATCCAGCTCGATCAATGCCGCGTACCGGTTGCGAACCTGCTGGGGGGCGAAGGGGAGGGTTACCGTAATGTGATGGGTTCGCTGTCGGAAGGGCGGGTGGCGATTGCCGCGGTCGCCACCGGCACAGCGCGCGCAGCACTGGATGCCGCCGTTGGCTATGCCAAGGAGCGCGAGGCCTACGGTGCGCCGATCATCAACTTGCAAGGGGTGGCGTTCGACCTGGCCGACATGGCCGCCCAGGTTGAGGTTGCCCACCACTACATGGTGCATGCCGCGCGGCTGTGCGAAGCCGGTGTGGCCTGTGCCAAGGAAGCCTCGGTGGCCAAGCTGTTTGCCAGCGAAATGGCGGAAAAGGTCTGCTCCGACGCGCTGCAGATCCACGGCGGCTACGGCTATCTGAGTGATTTTCCGGTGGAGCGTTATTGCCGGGATGTGCGGGTGACCAAGATTTACGAAGGCACCAGCCATATTCAGAAGCTGATCATCGCCCGCGGCCTGGTGTAGGAGCGGGCTTGCCCCGCGATGGCGATCTGTCAGTCACATCGTATCGCGGGGCAAGCCCGCTCCCACCGAAGCCCGGTCCCACAGGCGGTTGCTCTCAATTTTGCCTACCCCCTCCTCATTGAGGGGGGCCACCGGTCAGTCACAGGCATAACCTGCTGCGAACGGCGCACGGATTTGAGCAGGGAACCAGAACCATGACGATACCGATCACCACCGATGTGCAGCGACTGGCAGTGGAAAGCTTCCGCACCTTCCTTGCGTCCGAGGTAGCGCCGGTGGCCCGCCTGTTCGAGGGGCGGAGCATACCTGGGCAGAAAATGCGCGAGCTCACCCAGGGCATTGCCGAGTTTGGCCTGCCCGGCGCCAGCATCGCTCAAGCCCACGGAGGCATGGGCCTGTCGGCGCTGACCGAGGCCATGTTGTTCGAGGAGCTCAGTGCGGTCTCCAGCGTGATCGCCGAGTGTGTACTCGGCAGCCTGCTGGTAGCGTCGGCGCTGGCAAATTTGCCAGCGGGCCGGGATGCACTGCGCACGCGCTACCTGCCGGACCTGCTGGCCGGGCGCAGTTTCGGCGGCTTCTTTCTGGAACAGGCAGAAGGCGTCAGTGCCTGGCCGACTGACGCTGGCTGGCTGATCAACGCTAATCAGCAGTGGGTTTGCCATGGCCAGTTCGCGGATGTCCTCGTTACCCCGCTGCCTACCGAGGAGGGTGCGTGTTGTTACGTAGTGGTGGAGCGTGAGCAACATGGCCATGTATCGCCCAACGGCGCCCCGGTCCCGGCACAGCTGACATTCAGCAACGTACGCTTGTCGGCTGACCTCAGTGACGCTCAGAAACTGTCCATCGCTCACGTGCTCACAGGGATCAGCGCGCAGGGCTGATGGTTTTACTGCTTCAAGGAAGGCTGTCAGAGTGTGGCCAGCCAGAATAATAACGGTGGACACGATCCACGCTTAAGGAATCCATATGCGCTATTCACTTGCTGCACTTGCCACTGCCATTGCGTTATCCAGCGCCCCCTCCTGGGCGGCAGAGGTTGCCTCCACCAATCCGGCCAAGGCTGCCAGCCCGACGACGGCCGCGGTCAACCAGGCGGTGCTCAAGGCGTTGCCATTCGAGGATCGCGCCGACTATGACGCCGCGCGCAAGGGCCTGGTGGCTGCCTTTGAGGGGCAAGTGAAGAATGCTGACGGTAAGCCTGTATGGGATACCCACCAGTATGATTTTCTCAAGCAGGCCCAGGCACCGGACTCGGTGAACCCCAGCCTGTGGCGTATCGCCCAGCTCAATGCCAACGCCGGTCTGTTCCAGGTCACCGACAAGGTCTACCAGATCCGCGGCATTGATCTGGCCAACATGACCATCATCGAAGGTGACGACGGGCTGATCATCATCGACCCGCTGTATGTGACCGAGACGGCCAAGGCCGGCCTTGAGCTGTACTACCAGCACCGGCCGCGCAAGCCGGTGGTGGCGGTGATCTACAGCCATAGCCACATCGACCACTTCGGTGGCGTGCGCGGCGTGGTCGACGAGGCCGACGTCAAAGCCGGCAAGGTCCGTATCTATGCCCCGGACGGCTTCATGGAGCACGCGATCCAGGAGAACGTGCTGGCCGGCACGGCGATGTTCCGCCGTGGCATGTACCAGAGTGGCGGTGCGGTGCCCAGGACTGAACGTGGCCAGGTCGATACCGGGATCGGCAAGGGCGCGCCGATAGGTGGCACCATCAGCCTGATCGCGCCGACCGACCTGATTGTCCAGCCGCTGGAGAGCCATGACATAGCCGGCGTGCAGTTCGAGTTCCAGCTGACGCCCGGCACCGAGGCACCGTCGGAGATGAACGTGTATTTGCCGCAGCTCAAGGCACTGAGCATGTCCGAAAACGCGGTGATGTCGATGCACAACGTACTCACCCCACGCGGTGCTGAAGTGCGTGACGCCAAGGCCTGGTCGAAATTCATCGACGACAGCCTGGTGCGTTATGGCGACAAGGCCCAAGTCATGTTTGCCCAGCACAACTGGCCGACCTGGGGCGGCGAGGGCATTCGCAGCATGCTCGCCGACCAGCGCGACATGTACGCCTTCATCAACAACCGCACGTTGCACCTGCTCAACCAGGGCATGACCCCGCTGGAGATTGCTGACGCGGTGAAGAAGCTGCCCGGCGAACTCGATCATAAATGGTACGCCAGGGGCTACTACGGCACCTTGAGTTTCAACACCCGTGCGGTGTACCAGCGTTACCTGGGCTTTTACGATGGCAACCCGGCCAACCTTGACCCGTTGCCGCCGGTCGACTCCGGCAAGCACTATGTGCAGGCCATGGGCGGCGCCGGGAAAGTGCTGGAACTGATGCGCACGGCGATGCAGCAGGGCGACTACCGCTGGGCCGCGCAGCTGGGCAATCACCTGGTCTTCGCCGAGCCTGACAACAAAGCCGCTCGAGAAGCCCAGGCCGACGCGCTTGAGCAGTTGGGTTACCGCAGCGAATCGGCGATCTGGCGCAACATGTACCTGACCGCCGTCCAGGAACTGCGCCAGCTCGCACCACAACAGGGGGCGCGCGGCAGTGCCGATCTGGTGCGCGCGGCGACACCGACGATGTTCATGGACATCCTCTCGGTACGCATGGACTCCGACAAGGCCCAGGGCCATGACATGACCCTGAACTGGGACTTCGACGATCTTGACCAGCACTTCGCCCTGACCTTGCGCAACGGCGTATTGACCTATCGCGAGCACAGCAGCCATGCCCAGGCGGACGCCACGGTGAAAATGAGCAAAGCCGTACTGGACCAGATCAGCCTGCGCCAGCTCGATTTCCCGACGGCGATCAAGCAGGGTGATATCAAGCTCGAAGGGGATGCTGAGCGTTTCAAAGCGATGCTCGGCATGCTCGCCAGCTTCCAGCCGACGTTCAACGTCGTGACGCCCTGACCCATGGGCCGTCGTCCAGACACGGCGCCACGCCACGAGGGGACAGGCTCTCGTGGCCAGGGCAGCCATGACAATGTCGTGGTGGAGCTGCCGGCCAGGCCGCGCAAGCAACCGAAGCAGGCACGTTCGGTCGCCTTGGTCGAGGCCTTGAAAACCGCCGGGCGGGAAATCCTCGAAGGGGAAGGGCGCGAGGCGCTGTCGATCTATCGCCTTTCCGATTACTCCGGCGTGGCCATCAGTTCGATTTACGAGTATTTCCCCACTATCGAGTCGCTGATCGGCGCGATCTTCGAAGATTATCGCGCCGATGCCCGCCTGCAAGTGATTGCCAGTATTGATGCACTACCAGCGTCGGCGACCCTCTATGACGGTATCGAAATCATCTTGCGCACCGGTCTTTCAGCCTTGCATCGCTGGCTGCAGATCGACTCTGAGCAGAGCATTAAGACCGCCTACTATGGCGAGCTGGTGCGCCTGGAAATCGTCAAGCCGGAGCGTTTCTGGATTTCGATGGTGATTCCGGCGCTGGTGCAACGCTTTTCCAATCAGGTGCTGGTGGGTGATCGCGAGAAAGCGGGGTTTCTTGCCTATCAGGCGGTAACCGCTTTGCCTCGTGCGTTGTTGATCGAGAAGCCGCATTACCTGATCGAGGATGGCACCGTGCGGATGCTGGCGCGGATGATTCATGCGCTGTTGACTACGCAGGATCCGGAATAGGAGTTGGCTTTGGGTTGTTGGGGGTGTGGGCTTATCCATATTGTGTGGCGATGCTGCCGGCCCCTTCCGCCTTTACGGCGGCCTACTTTTTTCTTGGAAAAAGTAGGCAAAACCGCT
>NZ_JBWKNR010000028.1:0-22110 GCF_059415665.1 Pseudomonas sp. GW821-FHT10B02
CCCTGGTGGGGCAAGCCCTTTGTGTTCCTTTGGGGCGTTTGCCAAAGGGACCCGCCGTAAGGGCGGAAAGGTGACTTGGCGCCACCGCCGCCAACGGATATGCCCACAACTCGTAAAGCCATTGAATGGGGCGTCAACCCCAACCCCAACCCTTACAGCGCCGGCGTTTCCAGCAACAACCGCCGAAACTCCCCCAACGGCAACGGCCGGCTGTGCAAATACCCCTGATACAAATAACACCCCAGCCGCTCCAGAAACTCCAGCTGCTCAGACAGCTCCACCCCTTCGGCAATCACCGCCAGATCCAGGCTCCGGGCCATGGCTACAATGGCGCGGACGATCTCCGCATCGTTGGGATCCTCTGGCGCATCGCGGACAAACGACTGGTCGATCTTCAGCGCATCCACCGGCAGCCGCTTGAGGTAGGTCAGCGACGAATACCCGGTACCGAAATCGTCCATGGCAAAGCTCACCCCATAACGCTTGAGCTCACGCATCTTGTTGATGGTGTCTTCCAGGTTCTGGATGACGATACCTTCGGTGATCTCCAGCTTGAGCATTTTGTAGGGCAGGCGAAAGTCATCAAGGCTGCGCAGCACCCGCTCGACAAAATCGTTCTGGCGGAACTGTCGCGGGCTGATGTTTACGCACAGGCTGAAGTCGTCGGCGTCGATCAAATGGTCACGCAACATGCCGGCACAGGCATCGCAGGCTTCGTCGAGTATCCAGCTGCCGACTTCGAGAATCAGCCCGCTTTCTTCCAGCACCTGGATGAACTGCGCTGGCGGCTGCTGACCCAGCTGCGGGTGGTGCCAGCGCAACAGCACTTCGGCGCCGATAATGCGATTGTCACGGGCGTCGACCTGGGGCTGGAAGTGCAGGGCCAGTTCGCCACGGGCCAGGGCCAGGCGCAGGTCGCTTTCCATGCGCAAGCGTTCGCTGGCGGCTTTTTGCATGGTGGTGTGGAACAGCTGGGTGGTGTTGCGTCCGGAGTCTTTGGCCCGATACAGGGCAATGTCGGCGCGTTTGAGCAGGTCGGCCGGGGTCGAGCCATGATCGGGAATCAAGGCCACGCCGATGCTTGGCGTAACCTGCAGGCGCTGACCATCGAGGGACATCGGTTCAGCCAGTAATTGGCGCAAGGTATCGGCCAGCTCGCGGACTTTTTCCGTGACTTCGTCGCGGCTGCCTTCCAGGCCGCTGATCAGTACCACGAATTCATCGCCCCCCAAGCGCGCCACGGTGTCTTCCAGGCGCACGCTGGCTTCCAGGCGTGCGGTGATGATTTTCAGCACCGTGTCGCCGACCGGATGGCCGAGGGAGTCATTGATGTGCTTGAAGTGGTCAAGGTCGAGAAACAGCAGGGCGCCGCGCAAGTTGTGGCGTTTGAGCAAAGCGATCTGCTGGCTCAGGCGATCCATCAACAGCGCGCGGTTAGGCAGGTTGGTCAGCGGGTCGTGGTAGGCCAGGTGGCGGATCTGCGCCTGGGCGTTCTTCAGCTGGCTGACATCACGGGCCGTGAGCAGCAGGCATTGCGACTCGTTGAGGACAATCGGTTCGATCGACACCTCGACGGTGAGGATTTCCCCACGTTTGTTGCGCCCGAGCATCTCCCGGTGGTGCACCCGGCCCTTTTCCTGTAGTTCCGAGGTCAGGATCGCACGCTGTTTGTCGTCGGCCCAGATGCCGATTTCGTTCGCGGTGCGGCCGATCACTTCGCTGGCGCTGTAGCCCGTCAACCGGCAGAAACCATCGTTGACCTCCAGATAGCGGCCGCTGTCGAGTTCGGTAATGGTGATGGCGTCGGGGCTGGAGTGGAAAGCTTTGGCGAACTTCTCTTCGCTGGATTTGAGCGCAGCTTCGGCCCGTTGTTGTTGAGTGATGTCGCGCAGGGTGGTGACGCTGCAAGGCTGATCGTCGACGGTGATCAGGCGGCTGGAGATCACGCAGGTCAGGGGCTGGCCGTCTTTGTGATTGATCGCCACGGCGACATTGTTCAGGGCTTCGTCGCGAATCACCTGTTCGATGCGCCGGGCACGTTCGGCAGACTCGGCCCACAAGCCGATTTCTTCGGCAGTGTGGCCGATCACGTGCTGGGCGTCCCAGCCGAAGGTCTGGGTGAATGCCGGATTGATCTCGATGAACTGACCGCTGTCCTGGCGCGTCACGCAGATCGGATCGGGGCTGGCCTGGAACAGGCTGGCGAATTTTTCTTCCGAGCTGGTCAGGCGTTGCTCACGTTCAACCTGGTCGGTGATGTCGAGCAGGGTGCCGGCCATGCGCAGCGGTTTGCCCTGTTCGTCGCGGTACAGCCGGGCACGGCTTTCAATGTAGCGCGAGGTGCCGTTTTCCAGCTGGATCTGGTAGGTGATCTGGTAGTTGCCGGCCGGACCTTCGCGCAGGCTGCGATAGGCCTTGTGCATGTTGCGGCGTTCGAGCTCCGGCACACCCTCGAAAAACGCCTCGAAGGATTCGTGGAAAGGCACCGGTTCCAGACCGTGCAGTTCGGCGGCACGTGCCGAGCCATAGAGCATGCCGCTGGGGATATGCCAGTCCCAGGTGCCCATCTGGGCGGAATCCAGAGCCAGGTCCAGGCGTTCCTGGCTGTCCTTGAGGGCCTGTTCGGCGCGTTTGCGCTCACTGGTGTCGACAAAAGTGCTGAGCAGGTAGACCGTGCCTTCGAGTTCGATGTTCTGGGTGCTGAGGATACCGTCATGGACCTTGCCGTTGCTGGCGCAGAACTGCACTTCCAGAGTGACCGGGCCGCTGTTGCCACGCGTGGCTTCGAGCACCAGGTTGCGCTGTTGTGGATTGGCCCACAGACCAAGCTCGATGGTGGTTTTGTTGATCACCTGGTGGCCGGGCCAGCCGAGCGTCTGTTCGAAGTGCTGATTGACCTCATGGATCAGGCCATCGGAGCGGCGGGTCAGCAGCACCACATTGGGGCTCAGATGAAACAGCGTGGCAAAGCGCTTTTCCGAATTGATCAGCGCGGTTTCGCGCTCCCGCTGGCGGGTGATTTCGCGTATCACTCCGATCATCTGGGGGCGGCCGTGCTTGTCCTTGGCCAGGCTGCCATTGATTTCCAGCCAGTGCAGGCTGCCGTCGGGCCAGCGGATGCGGTGGCGCAAGGCTTGTTCCACCGGCTCGCCGTTGAGGACCGCATTAAAGGCCTGCAAGGTGCGCGCGCGGTCTTCGGCTGGCAGCAGGTCGAGGTAATCCAGGTCGTTGGGTAGCGGTTGTTCGGGGTCAAAGCCGAACAGCGCCTGGGTTCCCCTGGACCAGCCGATCTGGCCGGTCTCGACATCCCAGAACCAGGCGCCCAGGCGCGCGCCATTCAACGCCGCCAGCAGTTGCGGTGCATTTTCCCAGGTCTGCTCCAATACCTGGGGGTCTGCCGCATGGATGCGCGGCAGACGCGGAAAGCGGTTCGCTGATTTGGGCATCGATACCAGACCTTTGGCAGGTGACGCGTCCTTGAGAGTTGTTCTGGCCGGGATTTACCTCATTGGCTCGTGGCCACCTGCGTGGCTGTCGAGCAGTGCCATGAAGGCCTTGGCCGCATTCGATAACGTCCGTTCGGTGTGCAGAATGTAGCCTAGCTGGCGCGACAGCTGTATGCCCGGCAAAGCGATAGGCGCAACCTGCTCATCGAGCATGGTTCGCGGCAGCACACTCCAGGCCAGGCCGATGGAAACCATCATCTTGATGGTTTCCAGGTAGTTGGTGCTCATGGCGATGTTCGGCGTCAGTCCCTGGGCTTCGAACAGGCGTTGGACAATATGGTGGGTAAATGTGTTGCCGCCAGGGAAAACCGCCGGGTGATGGGCGATATCGGCAAGGCTTACCGGGCCATTGCACGCCAGTGGATGCTCCGGGGAGGCGACGAAATCCAGCGGGTCGTTCCACACCGGCACGGCTTGAACCAGCGGGTGCGGTTCGGGTGCCAGGGTGATTACCGCTATTTCGGCGCGGCCATGGAGTATCTCGTCGTAGGCGGCTTCTGAATCCAGGAACTGAATATCCAATGCCACTGCCGGGTACTGGCGGGTGAACGCCCGTAAAACCGGAGGCAAGCGATGCAAGCCGATATGGTGGCTGGTGGCAAGGGTCAGGCGACCGGTCACTTCACCGGTGAGATTGCTCAAGGCGCGGCGAGTATCATCCAGTACGTTGACGATCTGATAAGCGCGCGGCAGCAAGGCGCGGCCAGCCTCGGTGAGATTGATGTCGCGGCCCAGGCGATCGAACAGGCGCACATCCAGTTGCTGTTCCAGTCCGGCAATACGCTTGCTGATGGCTGGCTGGGTGAGGTGCAGGCGCTCGCCCGCGCCGGAAAAGCTGCCGGTTTCAGCCACGGCGATAAAGGCATTGAGGTTGGCGAAGTCCACTGCTTAGCTATTCCTCCGGGTTATCCAAAGCATAAAAATTATGAATTTGAGTTATTCAATCTACCGTCATAGCATCGTCCGTACAAGCCAAGTGGTTATTGGCATAGAAAGACGCTGATGAGGAACAGTCTGATGGCCGGCAAAACGCTCTACGACAAGCTCTGGGATTCGCATTTGGTCAAGCAGCGCGACGATGGTTCGGCGCTGATCTATATCGACCGTCACATCATTCACGAAGTGACGTCACCGCAAGCCTTCGAAGGCCTGCGCCTGGCCAACCGCAAACCCTGGCGCATCGATGCCAACATCGCCACGCCTGACCACAACGTGCCGACCACCCCGGAACGCAAGGGCGGTATCGACGCCATTGTCGACCAGGTGTCGCGTTTGCAGGTGCAGACCCTCGATGAAAACTGCGACGAGTATGGCATCACCGAATTCAAGATGAATGACGTGCGTCAGGGCATCGTCCACGTCATCGGCCCGGAGCAGGGCGCAACCTTGCCGGGCATGACCGTGGTGTGCGGCGACTCGCACACCTCCACCCATGGTGCCTTTGGCGCCCTGGCCCATGGCATCGGTACCTCGGAAGTCGAGCACGTGCTCGCGACCCAGTGCCTGGTGGCCAAGAAAATGAAAAACATGCTGGTGCGCGTCGAAGGTCAGTTGCCGTTCGGCGTCACGGCCAAGGACATCGTCCTGGCGGTGATTGGCAAGATCGGCACTGCCGGTGGCAACGGCCACGCGATGGAGTTCGCCGGTAGCGCGATTCGCGAGCTGTCCGTCGAAGGCCGCATGACCATCTGCAACATGTCCATCGAAGCCGGTGCCCGCGTGGGCCTGGTGGCGACCGATGAAAAAACCGTGGCCTACGTCAAGGGTCGTCCATATGCGCCTAAAGGCGAGCAGTGGGATCAGGCGGTAGAAGCCTGGAAAGACCTGGTATCCGACGCCGATGCGGTGTTTGACACAGTGATCGAGCTGGACGCCGCACAGATCAAGCCACAGGTCAGTTGGGGCACCTCGCCGGAAATGGTCCTGGCGGTTGATCAGCGCGTGCCGGATCCGGCTGCCGAAGCCGATCTGGTCAAGCGCGGTTCCATTGAGCGTGCCTTGAAGTACATGGGCTTGAGCGCCAACCAGGCGATCACCGATATCCAGCTCGACCGGGTCTTCATCGGTTCGTGCACCAACTCGCGGATCGAAGACTTGCGCGCCGCTGCCGAGATCGCCAAGGGCCGCAAGGTGGCTGCGACCATCAAGCAGGCCATCGTCGTGCCGGGCTCGGGTCTGGTCAAAGCCCAGGCCGAGAAAGAGGGCCTGGACAAGATCTTCCTCGAAGCCGGTTTCGAATGGCGTGAGCCGGGCTGCTCGATGTGCCTGGCGATGAACCCGGACCGCCTGGAGAGTGGCGAGCATTGCGCCTCGACCTCCAACCGTAACTTCGAAGGCCGTCAGGGTGCTGGCGGTCGTACCCACCTGGTGAGCCCGGCCATGGCCGCCGCCGCCGCTGTAACCGGTCGTTTTGTCGACGTACGTGAGTTGATCCAAGGGAGCGCAGCATGAAAGCCTTTACCCAGCACACCGGCCTGGTTGCGCCGTTGGATCGCGCCAACGTCGACACCGACCAGATCATTCCCAAGCAGTTCCTCAAGTCGATCAAACGCACCGGCTTTGGCCCCAACCTGTTCGATGAGTGGCGTTACCTGGATGTCGGTCAGCCGTATCAGGACAACAGCAAGCGCCCGAAGAACCCGGACTTCGTCTTGAACCACGACCGTTACCAGGGCGCCAGCGTGTTGCTCGCCCGCGAGAACTTCGGTTGCGGTTCGAGCCGTGAGCATGCGCCATGGGCCCTCGAAGAGTACGGTTTCCGCAGTATCATCGCGCCGAGCTACGCCGACATTTTCTTCAACAACAGCTTCAAGAACGGCTTGCTGCCGATCATCCTCAGCGATGAAGAAGTCGATGAACTGTTCAAGCAGGTCGAAGCCGACCCTGGCTACCAGTTGACCATCGACTTGCAGGCGCAGACAGTGACCCGCCCAGATGGCAAAGTATTGAGTTTCGAAATCGATGCGTTTCGTAAACACTGCTTGCTCAACGGTCTGGACGATATCGGTCTGACTTTGCAGGACAGTGACGCGATTGCCACGTTCGAAGCCAAGCATCGGGCTAGTCAGCCTTGGTTGTTTCGTGATGTTTGATTGAAAACATCGCAGGGCAAGCCCGCTCCCACCGGTAGTGGAAACGCTGTGGGAGCGGGCTTGCCCCGCGATGATGCTGATTACTTTTCGCTTGATTTGAACACGAGGAACCCATGAGCAAGCAGATTCTGATTCTTCCAGGTGATGGCATTGGTCCGGAAATCATGGCCGAGGCGGTCAAGGTGCTGGAGCTGGCCAACGACAAGTTTCAGCTCGGCTTCAGCCTGTCCCATGATGTGATCGGTGGCGCGGCCATCGACAAGCACGGCGTGCCGCTGGCTGATGAGACCCTGGAGCGCGCGCGTCAGGCCGACGCTGTATTGCTGGGCGCCGTGGGAGGCCCCAAGTGGGACAAGATCGAGCGTGACATCCGTCCTGAGCGCGGCCTGCTGAAGATCCGTTCGCAACTGGGCCTGTTCGCCAACCTGCGTCCGGCCATCCTCTATCCGCAGCTGGCCGACGCCTCCTCGTTGAAGCCGGAAATCGTTTCCGGTCTGGACATCCTCATCGTTCGCGAGCTGACCGGTGGCATCTACTTTGGCGCCCCGCGCGGTACCCGCGAGCTGGAAGGTGGCGAGCGTCAGTCCTACGACACCCTGCCGTATAGCGAGAGCGAAATCCGCCGTATCGCCCGTGTCGGTTTCGACATGGCCCGGGTTCGCGGCAAGAAACTCTGCTCGGTGGACAAGGCCAACGTCCTGGCTTCCAGCCAGTTGTGGCGCGAAATCGTCGAAGAGGTGGCCAAGGACTACCCGGATGTGGAGCTCAGCCACATGTATGTCGACAACGCCGCCATGCAGCTGGTTCGTGCACCCAAGCAGTTCGATGTGATGGTCACCGATAACATGTTTGGTGACATCCTGTCGGATGAAGCTTCCATGCTCACCGGCTCCATTGGCATGCTGCCTTCAGCGTCCCTGGATGCCAACAACAAGGGCATGTACGAACCGTGCCACGGCTCGGCGCCAGACATCGCCGGGCAGGGCATTGCCAACCCGCTGGCAACCATTTTGTCGGTGTCGATGATGCTGCGTTACAGCTTCAATCAGCAGGCGGCAGCCGAAGCTATTGAAAACGCCGTCAGCCTGGTGCTGGATAAGGGGCTGCGCACGGGTGACATCTGGTCGGCCGGTTGCAGCAAGGTAGGTACGCAGGAAATGGGCGACGCAGTAGTCGCAGCGCTGCGGAATCTGTAATCTCTCGGGCCCGCTGCTGTTTTTCCTTGTGAAGCAGCGGCCCACTTTTTAGCAAAGGTGTAGTTGCGATGAAACGTGTAGGTCTGATCGGTTGGCGCGGTATGGTCGGTTCCGTGCTCATGCAGCGGATGCTGGAAGAGCAGGATTTCGATCTCATCGAGCCGGTGTTCTTCACCACTTCCAACGTAGGTGGCCAGGGTCCGGCTGTGGGCAAGGATATTGCTCCGCTCAAGGACGCGTACAGCATTGAAGAACTCAAGACCCTCGATGTGATCCTGACCTGTCAGGGTGGCGACTACACCAACGAAGTGTTCCCCAAGCTGCGCGAAGCCGGCTGGCAGGGTTACTGGATCGACGCCGCCTCCAGCCTGCGTATGCAGGATGACGCGGTCATCGTCCTTGACCCGGTCAACCGCAAGGTCATCGACCAGCAGCTCGACGCGGGCACCAAGAACTACATCGGTGGCAACTGCACCGTCAGCCTGATGCTGATGGGCCTGGGTGGTTTGTTCGAGGCTGGCCTGGTCGAGTGGATGAGCGCCATGACCTATCAGGCGGCTTCCGGTGCCGGCGCGCAGAACATGCGCGAGCTGATCCGCCAGATGGGCGCGACCCACGCCGCTGTGGCGGACGACCTGGCCAACCCGGCCAGCGCCATCCTCGACATCGACCGCAAGGTTGCCGAGGCCATGCGCAGCGAAGCCTACCCGACCGAAAACTTCGGTGTGCCGCTGGCCGGCAGCCTGATCCCGTGGATCGACAAGGAACTGCCTAACGGCCAGAGCCGTGAAGAGTGGAAAGCCCAGGCCGAGACCAACAAGATCCTCGGTCGCTTCAAGAGCCCGATTCCGGTCGACGGCATCTGCGTGCGCATCGGTGCGATGCGTTGCCACAGCCAGGCGCTGACCATCAAGCTGAACAAAGATGTGCCGATCGCCGATATCGAAGGCATGATCAGCCAGCACAACCCGTGGGTGAAGCTGGTACCGAACCAGCGCGAAATCAGCATGCAGGAGCTGAGCCCGACCAATGTCACCGGTACCTTGAACATTCCGGTGGGTCGTCTGCGCAAGCTGAACATGGGTTCGCAATACCTGGGCGCCTTCACTGTTGGCGACCAGCTGCTGTGGGGCGCGGCCGAGCCGCTGCGCCGCATGCTGCGGATTTTGCTGGAGCGTTGATCTGACGCTGATTGGACCGAAAGCCCGTGCTGGAGACAGCGCGGGCTTTTTTGTTGGCGACTAACCGCGAAAAACGGTGGGAGCGGGCTTGCCCCGCGATTGTGGTGTAAAGTGCCGCTCCCGCCGTTCCAGCAGAGGATTTCCCCATGAGCCAGCCTATTGATATTGCCGTGATCGGTGCCACCGGTACTGTCGGTGAAACCCTCGTGCAGATTCTCGAAGAGCAGGATTTTCCGGTGGGCACCCTGCACCTGCTGGCCAGCAACGAGTCAGCCGGCAGCGGTGTTATGTTCCGCAACAAGAGTCTGCGCGTGCGCGAGGTCGACAGCTTCGATTTCAGCAAGGTCAAACTGGCCTTTTTCGCTGCCGGCCCTTCCGTCACCCGCAGTTTTGCCCCGCGGGCCCAGGCGGCCGGTTGCGCTGTGATCGATCTGTCTGGCGGCTTGCTCGCCGAGCAGGCGCCAGCGTTGGTGCCTGAGGCCAACGCCGCACGGCTCGAAAACCTGCCCAAGCCGCTGCAGGTCAGCAGCCCAAGTGCCGGCGCAGTGGCATTGGCCGTTGCCCTGGCTCCGCTCAAAGGTCTGCTCGACATCGAGCGGGTCAATGTTACCGCCTGCCTGGCAGTCTCGGCCCAAGGCCGCGAAGCAGTCAATGAGCTGGCGCGGCAGACCGCCGAACTGCTCAATGCACGTCCTCTGGAGCCGCGCTTCTTTGACCGGCAAATGGCCTTCAATCTGCTGGCCCAGGTGGGCGCCAACGATGCTGATGGGCATGGCGCGCTGGAGCGTCGTCTGGTTAGCGAATTGCGCGAGGTGCTGGACTTGCCGGCGCTGAAGATTTCCGTCAGCTGTATTCAAGTCCCGGTGTTTTTCGGCGATAGCTACAGTGTATCGGTGCAAAGTCGTGAACCGATCGACCTCAAGGCAGTCAATGCTGCGTTGGAAGCGGCTGACAGCATCGAGCTGGTCGAAGAGGGCGATTACCCGACCCCGGTCGGTGACGCAGTCGGCCAGGACGTGGTCTATGTTGGACGGGTGCGCGGTGGAATCGACGAAGCCGAGCAACTCAACCTCTGGTTGACCACCGACAACGTGCGCAAAGGCGCGGCCTTGAACGCCGTGCAGTTGGCGCAATTGTTGATAAAACATGTTGTGTAAAAGATACTTGCAGCTAATTTTTACCGAGATTTTGCTCGGTCGCCGGGGACGGTTCTTTCAAAGGAAGAGGTCATGCTTCGAATTCGCAAACTGGTCTTAGCAATAGCCGCGGCGTCGGCGCTGTCGTCCGGTATGGCGCATGCCCTCGGCTTGGGCGAACTGACCCTCAAGTCGGCGCAGAACCAGCCGCTGGATGCCGAAATCGAACTGCTCGATGTACGCGATCTGACCGCCGCTGAAATGGCTCCGAGCCTGGCGCCAGCCGAAGAGTTCGCCAAGGCCGGGATCGAGCGTCCGGCCTACCTCAACGACTTGACCTTCACGCCGGTGATCAATCCCAACGGCAAGAGCGTATTGCGGGTGACCTCCAGCCAGGCGCTGCCGGCACCGATGGTCAAGTTCCTGGTTCAGGTGATGTGGCCGAGCGGGCGCCTGCTGCGCGATTACAGCGTGCTGGTCAACCAGGCTGCATTGCCGGGGGCCAAGCCTGAGTCGGCGATCAGCCCGGCGGTCAGCGCACCGGCCAACTACACCACGGTGCGGCGTGACACGCTGTGGGAGATCGCCTCGAAAGCCCGTCAGGGCGGCTCGGTGCAGCAGACCATGCTGGCTATCCAGGCGTTGAACCCCGATGCCTTTATCAACGGTAATATCAACCTGCTGAAAACCGGTCAGGTCCTGCGCCTGCCCGATCAGCAGCAGGTCATGAGCATTCCTCAGGGCGAGGCTGTTGCTGAGGTTGCCGCGCAGTACGCCGCCTGGCGTGAAGGTCGGCGCCTGGGCCCACGTGCCCGGCAACTGGACGCCACTCGCCGCACCGGCACCGAGGCGGCTCCGGCGCGGATTGCCAATCAGGACAACCTGCGCCTGGTAGCACCTGGCAGCAAAACGGCTGCCGGAGATGGCAAAGCCGTCAGCGATAAACTCGCCGTTGCTGAGGAACGCCTCGATACCACGCGGCGTGACAACGCCGAATTGAAAAGTCGCATGAGCGATCTGCAGAGCCAGCTGGACAAGATGGAGCGCCTGATCGCACTGAAAAGCGATCAGTTGGCCAGGCTCGAAGCTCAGGGGGCTGCCGATCAGGAGGCTGCGCCTGAAGCCGCTCAGCAGCCGGCCATTTCCGCCGAGTTGCAGCCGGCGCCAGGCGAGCCGGTCGCTACTCCGGCACCTGCAGCGGTCGATACCGCGCCGCTCGACAGCCCGGCACCTGCAGCCGAAGAGGCGAATGCTGGCAGTTCCAGCAAGATGCTCGACGACCTGCTCGGCAATCCTGTGTTGCTGGCGCTGATCGGTGCTTCCGCGTTGCTGGTGCTGCTCCTGTTGCTGTTGCTGCTGGCGCGTAAGCGCAAAGCCGATCAGGAAGCGGAAAAACACCTGCGCATGGCCCGGGCACTGGCTGAAGAGGGTGAGCGCGGTCCAGACCTGGACCTGCCGCCAAGCAGCTTCGAAGGCCTGGAAGTGCCAGCGCCAAGCGTGACGCTGGCACCGGCGGTGGTGGCCGCCTCGGCTGCGGCGGCCAGTGCTGCTGAAGCGCCTGCCGTGGAAACCAGGAAGGCTGAGGTCAAGCCGCTTGAGCAAGCGCCTGCCCAGCCGCAACCAATGGCTGCGCCGTTGGTTGCCCCGGCCGCCGACGCAGCACCAGCGCCAAGTGGTGATGCGCTGCTCGATGAAGTGCAAGCGAGCATTGCCCGTGGTCGCCTGAATCATGCTGCTGATCTGCTGGAGCCCGCAGTGGCTGCGGCGCCGGGACGTAGTGACCTGCGCTTTAAGCTGATGGAAGTCTATGCACGTCAGGGCGACCGTGACGCCTTTGTCGGTCATGAACGCCAGTTGATCGCTACCGGTCAGAACCATGCTGATGTCGAAGCCCTCAAGAGCCGTTTCCCGGCCATGGTGGCATTGGCTGCAGCCGGTGGCCTTGGTGCGGCAGCCCTGGCTGCCGAGCTGGACGCCCAGTACGTCCAGGCACTGTTGCAGGATGAGCCGCAGGCACAACCTGAAGTGCAATCAGAAGCAGAACCAGAACCAGAACCAGAATCAGAGCCAGAGCCAGAGCCAGAGCCTGCACCGGTCGCCGAGTTGGAGCCTGAGCTGGAGTCGGCACTGGAGCCGCTGGCCGAGGATGACCTGGACAGCGCCTTCGACCTGAGTCTGGACGATGACCTGCAAGGTCTGGATCTGAACGAGCCGCTGCAGCTTGGCGAGTCTGCGCCAGAAATTGAGGTGGCGGACTTTGCGCCCGAGCCTGTGCTCGAAGCGCCAGCTGCCGAGCCGGAACTTGAAGTGCCGGCCGAGCAAGCCCCTGTCACGCTCGACGACTTGTCTGATTTCGATCTCGATGTAGTCGGCGATCACGCTGCCGTGCCGGCACTTGATGAGCCCGTCGATATCGCTGCCGAACTGGCCGCCTTCGACGAGACCATGCCGGAATTCGACCCATTGAGCGAGCTGGAGCTGCCGGAAGATTTCGACCTGTCGCTGTCGCTGGATGACGAGTCCGATGCCGCCAAGAGCTTTGCTTCCGAGCTCGATGACGTCAACGCCGAGCTCGACAAGCTGTCGCAAAGCCTGGAGCAACCCTCGATCGAGCCGCACTTCACCGCGCAAGACGCCTTGAGCGACGATCTCGGTGATGACCTGGAGTTCGACTACCTGGGCGGCGCCGATGAGGCTGCGACCAAGCTCGACCTGGCGCGCGCCTACATCGACATGGGCGATCATGACGGTGCCCGCGACATTCTCGACGAAGTGTGCAAAGAGGGTAGCGATGCCCAGAAGCAGGAAGCCGAAGAGATGCTTTCGCGTCTGGTCTGAGTCCTGCCCTTGTACGTCCGACGGCAGCCCTGGTGGCTGCCGTTGTCGTTATAATTCCCGCCATCTGCTAAATCGACAGGCTGTATCTTCTTGGAAATCATTGATAACACGGTTGCCGAAGCGGCGGCCGAAGGCTTCTTCCGCATCGCCCTGGGCGTCGAATACAAAGGCTCGCGCTACCGCGGATGGCAGCGCCAGGCCGATGGCGTGCCAAGCGTTCAGCAAACCCTCGAAGAGGCGTTGTCCAAAGTTGCCGATTCGCCCGTTACGCTGCTCTGTGCCGGGCGCACCGACGCGGGTGTACACGCCTGCGGTCAGGTCGTGCATTTCGACACTCAGGTAGTGCGCAGCATGAAAGCCTGGACCATGGGCGCCAACATCAACCTGCCGCACGACATCAGCGTGGCCTGGGCCAAGGAAATGCCGGCGCATTTTCATGCCCGCTTCAAAGCCATTGCCCGGCGCTATCGCTACGTGATCTACAACGATCAGATCCGCCCGGCGCACATGGGCCAGGAAGTTACCTGGAACCACCGGCCGCTGGATGTCGAACGCATGGCCCTGGCCGCCGAGTACCTGGTCGGCACTCATGACTTCAGCGCCTTCCGTGCCGGTCAGTGCCAGGCCAAGTCGCCAATCAAGAACATCCATCACCTGCGCGTGACCCGTCACGGCAAGATGATTGTCCTGGATATCCGTGCCAGCGCCTTCCTGCACCATATGGTGCGTAACATCGCCGGGGTATTGATGACCATCGGTGCCGGCGAGCGTCCGGTGGAGTGGGCCCGGGAAGTGCTGGAGAGTCGTGAGCGGCGCACAGGTGGCGTCACCGCCCATCCGTTCGGCTTGTACCTGGTACAGGTGGAGTACCACGACGAGTTCGCCTTGCCCGAGCGTTACATCGGCCCACACTTTCTCACCGGTTACGAGTCACTGGCGGCTGACGACCCACACGCCATTTGCTAACATCCGGGACTTTCAAGATCAGCCGAGGTTCACAGCTCATGAGCGCCGTTCGCAGCAAAATCTGTGGGATTACCCGCATTGAGGACGCGTTGGCAGCGGCTGAGGCAGGCGCTGATGCCATTGGTCTGGTGTTCTATGCCAAGAGCCCGCGGGCGGTCGATGTGCAGCAGGCGCGGGCGATCATCGCCGCGTTGCCGCCGTTCGTGACCACCGTGGGGCTGTTCGTCAATGCCAGCCGTTGCGAGCTGGGCGAGATCCTCGACGCGGTGCCGCTGGATCTGCTGCAGTTCCACGGCGATGAAACCCCGGCCGATTGCGCCGGTCATAACAGGCCTTGGATCAAGGCCTTGCGGGTACGCCCGGGGGATGATCTGGAGGCGGCGTGCAAGCTGTACAGCGAGGCCAGCGGGATTCTTCTCGACACTTATGTCGCCGGCGTGCCGGGAGGTACCGGTGAAGCATTCGACTGGTCGCTGGTGCCGGAAAAACTGAGCAAGCCGATCATCCTGGCCGGTGGTCTGTCGCCGGATAACGTTGCACGTGCCATCGCCCAGGTGCGGCCTTATGCCGTGGATGTCAGCGGTGGTGTCGAACAAGCCAAGGGCATCAAGGATGCCGCGCGGATCGAGGCCTTTATCAAGGCGGTCAAACAGGCGTGATGACGTCTGTTGTTGTGGATGTGACGGCTGGCCGCGCGCCATCGTCCATAGCTTTCGCAGCCCGTTGCTGCCGGATCGCGCCCATGGGCCGGTCGAAATTACCGGGTGACGCCACAGGCGTCGCTTTTACAGGTTGACGATGGAGCGGTATCGGGGCACCTCGCTGTACGCGGGGTGCCGGAGCCGGTCCATCATCGCGTCATACATGAATTGAGCTCAAGGGCATACGCGCGAACCTGGCAGCCAAAGCCTGCCGGTCGTCGTTACTGGAGAAAGAAAGCATGAGCAACTGGTTAGTAGACAAACTGATCCCTTCGATCATGCGTTCCGAGGTGAAGAAAAGTTCGGTACCTGAAGGGCTGTGGCACAAATGCCCATCCTGCGAAGCCGTGCTGTATCGTCCGGAGCTGGAAAAGACCCTGGATGTCTGCCCCAAGTGCAACCACCACATGCGCATTGGCGCGCGTGCGCGCATTGACATCTTCCTGGATGCCGAAGGCCGCGCCGAGCTGGGGGCCGACCTGGAACCGGTCGACCGCCTGAAGTTCCGTGATGGCAAGAAGTACAAGGACCGCCTGACCGCTGCCCAGAAGCAGACCGGCGAAAAAGACGCCCTGATTTCCATGAGCGGCACCCTGCTGGGTATGCCGGTCGTGGTCAGCGCCTTCGAATTCTCGTTCATGGGCGGCTCGATGGGTGCCATCGTCGGTGAGCGCTTCGTGCGCGCCGCCAACTACGCCCTGGAAAACCGCTGCCCGATGGTCTGCTTCTCGGCCTCCGGTGGTGCCCGCATGCAGGAAGCGCTGATCTCGCTGATGCAGATGGCCAAGACCTCGGCGGTACTGGCGCGTCTGCGCGAAGAAGGCATTCCGTTCATCTCGGTGCTGACCGACCCGGTCTACGGCGGTGTCTCCGCGAGCCTGGCAATGCTCGGCGACGTAATCGTCGGTGAGCCAAAGGCCCTGATCGGCTTCGCAGGTCCTCGGGTGATCGAGCAAACCGTGCGTGAGAAGCTGCCAGAAGGCTTCCAGCGCAGCGAGTTCCTCCTGGAGCACGGTGCCATCGACATGATCATTCCGCGTCAGGAGCTGCGCCATCGCCTGGGCAACCTGCTGGCACAGATGATGGGCCTGCCGACGCCGAAGTTCGTCGAGCCGGTCGTTGAGCCGATCGTCGTGCCGCCGGCGCCTGCCACCGTATGACCCAACGTACCCTTGGCGACTGGCTCGCCTATCTCGAGCAGTTGCACCCCTCGGCCATCGACATGGGCCTGGCGCGTTCGCAACAGGTTGCGGCCAGGCTCGGGCTGGACAAGCCGGCGCCACGGGTGATTACCGTGACCGGTACCAATGGCAAGGGCTCGACCTGCGCCTTCGTGGCCGCCCTGTTGCGTGCCCAGGGGCTCAAGGTCGGGGTCTACAGTTCGCCGCACCTGCTGCGTTACAACGAGCGTGTGCAGATTGACGGCAAAGAAGCCGCCGATCAGCAATTGTGCGAGGCGTTTGCCGCCGTTGAAGCTGCTCGCGGTGAAACTTCCCTGACCTATTTCGAAGCCGGTACCCTGGCGGCGTTCTGGCTGTTCAAGCAGTCAGCGCTGGATGCCGTGGTGCTTGAAGTCGGCCTGGGCGGGCGCCTGGATACGGTCAATATTGTCGATGCCGATATGGCGCTGGTCACCAGCATCGGTGTTGATCATGCCGATTACCTGGGCGATACCCGTGAGTCGGTGGCCTTCGAAAAGGCCGGTATCTTCCGTCAGGGCAAGCCTGCGCTGTGCGGCGACCTGAATCCGCCGCAACCGCTGCTGGACAAGGCACGTGAGCTGGCTTGCCCGTTCTTCCTGCGCGGTCGTGATTTCGACCTGGCCAGCACTGATAAGTACTGGCAGTGGCGGGGCGTGGATAGCCGCGGCCAGCAGGTCGAACTGCACAACCTGCCGCTGCTCGATCTGCCAATGGAAAACGCCGCATTGGCGCTGCAGGCTTATTTGCTGATGGATCTGCCTTGGGATGCCGGGCAGATTGCCACGGTCCTGCAGTCCACGCGGATGGTTGGTCGCCTGGATCGTCGGGCGTTTCGCTGGCAAGGCAAGGCGTTGACTATCCTCATGGATGTCGGCCATAACCCGCACGCTGCCGAGTACCTGGCTCAGCGCCTGGCTGAACGGCCGGTAGCGGGCAAGCGCCTGGCAGTGTTCGGCTTGTTGGCCGACAAGGATCTGGCCGGGGTGGTGCAGCCCTTGCTGGGTGCGGTTCAGGGTTGGGCAGTTGCGCCCCTGGATACTGCGCGCAGCCGTCCTGCTAGCGAGCTTGAAGCGGCGCTGGCGAACCTCGGTACTGATGTGAAGTCTTATTCCAGCGTGGCAGCAGCCCTTGACGGGCAGTGCGCGCTGGCAACGGCGGATGATGAAATCCTGCTGTTCGGATCGTTTTTCTGTGTCGGCGAAGCCTTGCAGTGGCTGGATCGACAGGCCACGGAGGATGGGGCAAATGGCATTGCTGGATAAAGTGGTCAAACAACGGATGGTAGGTGCGCTGGTGCTGGTGGCACTGGCGGTTATCTTCCTGCCGATGCTGTTTTCCCGGGAAGACGAGATGCGTCAAGTACGCGTCGAGGCGCCTGAAGCCCCCGCCGCGCCGAGCATGGCGCAGGTGCAGGTCGAACCTGTGCCGGTGCCTGAACCTCAGGTTTTGCCAGAAGAAAGCCCGGTGATCGTCGACGAGTCCACCGCGCCAGTCCAGGCGCCAAGTACGCCGATTGCTCCCGCGCCCGTTGCGGTGCCAGTACCTGCCCCGGCGCCAGCGCCGGCACCCGCCGTTGCGGCCAAGCCTGCAACGCCGCCGCCAGCGGCCAAGCCGCAAACCCAGCCAGCGCCTGCCGTCGCCAGCGCGACCAAGCCTGCGGCAGGCAAGATCGACGCCAATGGCCTGCCGGTCAGCTGGTCGGTGCAATTGGCCAGCCTGTCCAATCGGGCCGGCGCCGAGAACCTGCAGAAAACCCTGCGCAGCCAGGGCTACAACGCCTATATCCGCTCGGCCGGCGGCATGAACCGGGTGTATGTCGGGCCGTTGATCGAGCGCGCCGAGGCCGAACGCCTGCGTGATGTGATCAGCCGCCAGCAGAAGCTCAACGGTATCGTCGTACGCTTCCAGCCTGAGCGCAGCTGATTGATCGTCGCCCGGCCAGCGCCGGGCGGTAAATCACTGCTTACCGACAGCCCGCTGCTCTGGTAAAATGCGCCGCCTTATCCGTTTGCAGGCAACACTGTGGCATTTACCTGGGTCGACTGGGCGATTTTCGCGATCATCGCCATTTCTTCGCTGATCAGTCTCAAGCGCGGCTTTGTCAAAGAAGCCTTGTCGCTGCTTACCTGGATCATTGCCGGCGCTGTGGCCTGGATGTTCGGTGGCTCGCTGTCGCAGTACCTGGAGTCTTACATCCAGACGCCTTCGGCCCGGGTCATCGCCGGATGTGCCATTCTTTTCGTCGCCACCCTGCTGGTGGGGGCCATGATCAATTTTCTCATTGGCGAGCTGATTCGCGTCACCGGGCTTTCCGGGACCGACCGCTTCCTGGGCATGGCCTTCGGTGCCGCCCGTGGAGCCTTGCTGGTGGTGGTGGCTGTCGGGCTGTTGAGCCTGGGGCCGGTACAACAGGATCAGTGGTGGCAGGAATCTCGCCTGATACCACAATTTCTATTGGTGGCTGACTGGTCGAAAAACCTCATTCTGGGGTTCACCAGCCAGTGGCTAGCCAGCGGGATCAGCGCACCGGCTGATCTCCCGTTCAAGGATCAGCTTCTGGGGCCCAAAACGCCTTGAGAGCTGCTCAGTCCAGTTTCATTAAGTAGGGGTTGCGTCGCATGTGTGGCATCGTCGGTATCGTCGGTAAGTCGAACGTCAATCAGGCGCTGTATGACGCGCTAACCGTCCTCCAGCACCGCGGCCAGGACGCTGCCGGTATTGTGACCAGCCATGATGGCCGGTTATTCCTGCGCAAGGACAACGGTCTGGTCCGTGATGTGTTCCAGCAGCGCCATATGCAGCGCCTGGTCGGACACATGGGGATCGGCCATGTGCGTTACCCGACTGCGGGCAGCTCGACCTCGGCCGAGGCTCAGCCGTTCTACGTCAACTCGCCATACGGCATCACCCTGGCGCACAACGGCAACCTGACCAACGTTGAACAGTTGGCCAAGGAGATCTACGAGTCCGACCTGCGCCACGTCAACACCAGTTCCGACTCTGAAGTCCTGCTCAACGTCTTCGCCCACGAGCTGGCGGTGCGCGGCAAGCTGCAGCCGACCGAAGAAGACGTGTTCGCTGCGGTCACTGACGTGCACAACCGCTGTGTAGGTGGTTATGCAGTGGTGGCGATGATCACCGGCTACGGCATCGTTGGCTTCCGTGACCCTAACGGCATTCGCCCGATCGTCTTCGGCCAGCGTCATACCGACGAAGGCGTGGAGTACATGATCGCTTCCGAAAGCGTTTCCCTCGATGTCCTCGGCTTCACCCTGATCCGCGACCTGGCGCCGGGCGAAGCGGTGTACATCACCGAAGAAGGCAAGCTGCACACCCGTCAGTGCGCGACCAATCCGCAGCTGTCGCCGTGCATCTTCGAACACGTCTACCTGGCGCGTCCTGACTCGATCATCGACGGTGTCTCGGTCTACAAGGCGCGTCTGCGCATGGGCGAGAAGCTGGCCGAGAAGATCCTGCGCGAGCGTCCGGATCACGACATCGACGTGGTCATCCCGATTCCTGACACCAGCCGTACCGCCGCGCTGGAACTGGCCAACCACCTGGGCGTCAAGTTCCGTGAAGGCTTCGTCAAGAACCGCTACATCGGCCGTACCTTCATCATGCCCGGCCAGGCCGCGCGCAAGAAGTCGGTGCGCCAGAAGCTCAACGCCATCGAACTGGAATTCCGAGGCAAGAACGTGATGCTGGTGGATGATTCCATCGTCCGTGGCACCACCTGCAAACAGATCATTCAGATGGCCCGCGAAGCCGGGGCGAAGAACGTCTACTTCTGCTCGGCAGCGCCGGCTGTGCGTTACCCTAACGTCTACGGCATCGATATGCCGAGCGCTCATGAACTGATCGCCCACAACCGCAGCACCGAAGATGTCGCCGAGCTGATCGGCGCCGACTGGCTGGTCTACCAGGACCTGCCGGATCTGATCGAAGCGGTTGGTGGTGGCAAGATCAAGATCGAGCATTTCGACTGCGCGGTGTTCGACGGCAAGTACGTGACCGGCGACATCGACGAGGCCTACCTGGACAAGATCGAGCAGGCGCGCAACGACGCCTCCAAGGTCAAGAATCAGGCGGTCAGCGCGATCATCGACCTCTACAACAACTGAGTTAGGAGCAGCGGCATGACACAGGAATGGGATGCCGGGCGCCTGGACAGCGACCTCGAAGGGGTCGCTTTTGACACGCTGGCGGTACGCGCCGGCCAGCATCGCACGCCGGAAGGTGAGCACAGCGATCCGCTGTTCTTCACCTCCAGCTACGTGTTCCGGACAGCGGCCGACGCCGCTGCACGGTTCGCCGGCGAGGTTCCAGGCAACGTCTATTCACGCTACACCAACCCGACCGTACGCGCGTTCGAAGAGCGCATTGCCGCCCTGGAAGGCGCCGAGCAGGCGGTGGCTACTTCCACCGGTATGTCGGCAATCCTCTCCACGGTGATGGCCCTGTGCAGCGCGGGTGACCACGTGCTGGTCTCCCAGAGCGTGTTCGGTTCGACCATCAGCCTGTTCGAAAAGTACTTCAAGCGTTTCGGTGTGCAGGTCGACTACGTACCGCTGGTGGATCTCGCTGGCTGGGACGCGGCAATCAAGGCCAACACCAAGCTGCTGTTCGTCGAGTCGCCGTCCAACCCGCTGGCCGAGCTGGTGGATATCGTCGCACTGGCCGAGATTGCTCACGCCAAGGGCGCGCAGTTGGTGGTCGACAACTGTTTCAGTACACCAGCCTTGCAGCAGCCGCTGAAGCTGGGCGCTGACATCGTCGTGCATTCGGCGACCAAGTTCATCGACGGCCAGGGTCGTTGCATGGGCGGTGTGGTTGCCGGGCGTAGCGAGCAGATGAAGGAAGTGGTGGGCTTTCTGCGCACCGCGGGGCCGTCGCTGAGCCCGTTCAACGCCTGGATCTTCCTCAAGGGCCTGGAAACCCTCAACCTGCGTATGCGTGCCCACTGTGCCAACGCGCAAGCCCTGGCCGAGTGGCTGGAGCAGCAGGACGGCATTGAAAAGGTCCACTACGCCGGGCTGCAGAGCCATCCGCAGCACGAGCTGGCCAAGCAGCAGATGAGCGGCTTCGGTGCCGTGGTGAGCTTTGAGGTCAAGGGTGGCAAAGAGGGCGCCTGGCGCTTCATCGATGCCACGCGACTGATCTCGATCACCGCCAACCTGGGCGACAGCAAGACCACCATCACCCATCCGGGCACCACGTCCCACGGCCGTCTGTCGCCGCAGGAACGTGAAGCCGCAGGCATTCGCGACAGCCTGATCCGGGTGGCCGTGGGCCTGGAAGATGTGACTGACCTCAAGGCCGACCTGGCCCGCGGTCTGGCGGCGCTGTGATCGACTGGTCGGTGAGCGACAGCAGCCATAACGGCCGCGTCGCGCTGGTGACCGGTGCGGCACGGGGGATCGGCCTGGGCATTGCGGCCTGGCTGATCGCCGAGGGCTGGCAGGTGGTGCTCACTGACCTCGATCGGGTGCGCGGCGCCAAGGCGGCCAAGGTGCTGGGAGACAATGCCTGGTTCATCGGCATGGATGTAGCCGATGAAACCCAGGTCAAGACCGGGGTGGCCGAAGTGTTGGGCCAGTTCGGTCGTCTCGACGCGCTGGTGTGCAATGCGGCCATAGCCGATCCGCACAACACCACCCTGGAAACCCTCAGCCTGGCTTACTGGAATCGCGTGCTGGCGGTCAACCTGGGTGGCCCGATGCTGCTGGCCAAGCACTGTGCGCCTTATCTGCGCGCTCACGGCGGGGCCATCGTCAACCTGGCGTCGACCCGTGCCGCTCAATCCGAACCCGATACAGAGGCCTATGCGGCAAGCAAGGGTGGCCTGCTGGCACTCACCCATGCGCTGGCCGTGAGCCTGGGGCCGGAGATCCGCGTCAATGCCGTGAGTCCTGGCTGGATCGACGCGCGGGACCCGTCCCAGCGTCGCGCCGAGCCGCTGAGCGAAACCGATCATGCCCAGCATCCGGCGGGCAGGGTAGGGACGGTGGAAGACGTGGCCGCCATGGTTGCCTGGCTGCTGTCGCGCAATGCCGGCTTCGTCACTGGCCAGGAGTTCGTGGTCGACGGTGGCATGACCAAGAAGATGATCTACACGTAACACTGCTTTTTTGCCCTTTTTGAAAAAAACTTCAATGGGGGTATTGACTTAGGTTCGATACCTGCGTAAATTTCGCCACCTCAGCGAAGCACACGGGTGATTAGCTCAGCCGGGAGAGCATCTGCCTTACAAGCAGAGGGTCGGCGGTTCGATCCCGTCATCACCCACCAC
>NZ_JBWKNR010000029.1:0-21672 GCF_059415665.1 Pseudomonas sp. GW821-FHT10B02
TGGCTCCGCGACCAGGACTCGAACCTGGGACCCAATGATTAACAGTCATTTGCTCTACCGACTGAGCTATCGCGGAACTATCAATTTCAATTACTGCAATTTCGAAAACTGTATCACTACCGCTTCGAACTCTTCGACCTTGTGCATCGCTGCGTTCATGTCTCTGAGGCGCGCTATTCTACAACCTTCAAAACCCTTGTCAACCCCTAATTTGCATTCAACTTACTGATTTGCAACTTTTTTTCAGATTCCCGATTTTGCTGGAAACCTGCGGGGTGACATACAGCGGGGCGCACTTTACAAGCACTCGAGAAAAAATGCAAAGAAAAAAGGCCTCGAAATTCGAGGCCTTAGCGTAACCACCCGAAAAATCAGGCGAAGACGATTTCCTCGCCTTCTACCTTGGCGGTGATTCCGGTGCCTGGCAGGAACTTGCCAGCCAGGATCAGCTGCGCCAACGGGTTCTCGATCCAGCGCTGAATCGCCCGTTTCAACGGCCGTGCACCATAGACCGGGTCGTAACCGACAGCGATCAGCTTATCCAGCGCTTCGTCGCTCAGTTCCAGGCTCAGGTCGCGTTCAGCCAGACGGCTGCGCAGACGGCCCAACTGGATCTGGGTGATGCCAGCGATCTGATCGCGGCCCAGCGGTTCAAAGACCACCACTTCGTCGATACGGTTGATGAACTCTGGGCGGAAATGCGAACCCACTGCGTCCATCACCGCAGCCCGTTGCGCTTCGCGATCACCGACCAGGTCCTGGATCTGTGCCGAACCGAGGTTGGAGGTCATCACGATCACGGTATTGCGGAAATCCACCGTGCGTCCGTGGCTGTCGGTCAGGCGACCATCTTCAAGCACCTGCAGCAACACGTTGAACACATCCGGGTGCGCCTTCTCGACCTCGTCGAGCAGCACCACGGCATAAGGCTTGCGCCGTACCGCTTCGGTCAGGTAACCGCCCTCCTCGTAACCGACATAGCCCGGTGGCGCACCGATCAGACGGGCCACGGAGTGTTTCTCCATGAACTCGGACATGTCGATACGCACCATCGCCTCTTCGGTGTCGAACAGGAACTCGGCCAGGGCCTTGCACAGCTCGGTTTTACCGACACCGGTCGGGCCGAGGAACAGGAACGAACCACTTGGCCGGTTCGGGTCGGACAAGCCGGCGCGCGAACGACGAACGGCGTTGGAGACCGCAACCACGGCTTCCTCCTGACCGATCACGCGCTGATGCAGCAGGCTTTCCATCTTCAGCAGTTTTTCCCGCTCGCCTTCAAGCATCTTGGCCACCGGAATACCGGTCCACTTGGAGACGACTTCAGCGATTTCCTCTTCGGTCACCTTGTTACGCAGCAGCTGGTTCTCGGCCTTGCCGTGCTGGTCGACCATCTGCAGGCTGCGTTCCAGGTCCGGGATCACCCCGTACTGCAGCTCGGCCATGCGGCTGAGGTCGCCTTTGCGCCGTGCGGTTTCCAGCTCCTGGCGCGACTGTTCGATTTTCTGCTGGATCTGCGCAGAGCCCTGCACTTCGGCTTTTTCCGAGGTCCAGACTTCTTCCAGATCAGCGTACTCACGCTCCAGCCGGGCAATCTCTTCGGTCAGTTTTTCCAGACGCTTGATTGCGGCTTCGTCTTCTTCTTTCTTCAGCGCCTGGGATTCAACCTTCAGTTGAATCAGACGGCGCTCCAGGCGATCGAGCACTTCCGGCTTGGAGTCGATCTCCATGCGAATGCGGCTGGCCGCTTCGTCAACCAGGTCGATGGCCTTGTCCGGCAACTGCCGGTCAGTGATGTAGCGATGGCTGAGCTTGGCCGCGGCAATGATCGCGCCGTCGGTAATCGCCACCTTGTGGTGCACCTCGTAACGCTCTTTGAGGCCACGCAGGATGGCGATGGTGTCTTCCTCGCTCGGCTCCTCCACCAGTACTTTCTGGAAGCGCCGCTCGAGGGCCGCGTCTTTCTCGATGTACTGGCGGTACTCGTTCAGGGTCGTGGCACCGACGCAGTGCAGCTCACCACGGGCCAGGGCCGGCTTGAGCATGTTACCGGCGTCCATGGAGCCTTCACCTTTACCGGCGCCGACCATGGTGTGCAGTTCGTCGATGAACAGAATGATCTGCCCTTCCTGCTTGGACAGTTCATTGAGCAGCGCTTTGAGGCGTTCTTCGAACTCACCACGGAACTTGGCACCGGCAATCAGCGCGCCCATGTCCAGCGACAGCAGACGCTTGCCTTTAAGGCCGTCTGGCACTTCGCCATTGATGATGCGCTGGGCCAGGCCTTCGGCGATGGCGGTTTTACCGACGCCAGGCTCACCGATCAGCACCGGGTTGTTTTTGGTCCGACGCTGCAACACCTGAATGGTGCGGCGGATTTCGTCGTCACGGCCGATCACCGGGTCAAGCTTGCCGTCTTCGGCACGCTTGGTCAGGTCGACGGTGTACTTGTCCAGGGCCTGACGCGACTCCTCGGCGTTGGGGTCGTTGACCGCCTCACCGCCACGCAGGTTGCTGATGGCGTTTTCCAGGGCTTTCTTGGTCACGCCCTGGCTCAGCAGCAACTTGCCGAGCTTGCTGTTCTCGTCCATGGCGGCGAGCAGCACCAGTTCGCTGGAAATGAACTGGTCGCCCTTCTGCTGGGCCAGGCGGTCGGCCTGGTTGAGCAGACGCGCCAGATCCTGCGACATGTTCACGTCACCGGTCGGGTTCTGGATTTTCGGCAGTTGGTCGAGCTCTTTGCTCAACGCCTTGCGCAGGCTGTTGACGTCAAAGCCCACCTGCATCAGCAGCGGCTTGATCGAACCACCTTGCTGGTCGATCAACGCTTGCAACAGGTGCGCGGGCTCGATGGCGGGATGGTCCATACCAACGGCCAGGGATTGGGAGTCGGATAACGCCAGCTGTAACTTGCTGGTCAAACGGTCTATTCGCATAAGTTACCTTCCTTTTATGGGCAGGCCGGAGCGATGGACACACCTGATGAAGATAAACCTGCCTGAGATACCCCATTAGATGAGGGTGATTCTGGAGGATTCAAGCTTAGCGGGGTTGATTCAGGTCAGCGCGGGGCCAGCCAGATCAATGAGGCGAAGCGTCCACCTTGCGGAGTACGCCGATAAGAATAGAAGCGTGGATCGCTGACGGTGCACAAGCCACCGCCATACACCGCATTTACGCCACGGGCGGCCAGACGCAGACGCGCCAGGGTATAGATGTCGGCCATCAGTTTATCCGGGCGTACACCGGGCACGAAGGCCTGGGCAGTTTCCGGATGAACGGTCGTGAAGGCATCGCGCACTTCCAGACCGACTTCGAAGGCTTGCGGGCCAATGGCCGGGCCCAGCCACACCAGCACCTCTTCAGGTGGCAAGTTCAGGCGGTCCAGGGTGGCCTCGATGACCCCGTTGGCCAGACCGCGCCAGCCAGCATGGGCAGCCGCGACACGGGTGCCGGCACGGTCGCAGAACAGCAACGGCAGGCAATCGGCGGTCATCACCGTGCAGGCAATACCTGGGGTGGCGGTCCAGCTGGCATCGGCTTCGGCGATTTCGCCAGGGTCGGCATCCGCCACCACGACGCCATGCACCTGCTTGAGCCAGGCGGGCTGGATGCCAAACTCGGCGGTCAGGCGACGACGGTTCTCGGCCACCGCATCCGGCGCATCGCCGACATGATCGCCGAGGTTAAAGCTTTCATATGGCGGCAGGCTGACCCCGCCAGAACGGGTGGTGACGCACGCGCGAACCGCGGCTGGCGCAGGCCAGTCCGGGATCAACAGAGCGTGCGTCAGCTCACTCATCCGACGAACGCCTCGCGGTCCTGCTTGAGCAGCGACAGCAGCCAGACGAAATCGTCCGGCAGCGACGACTCCCAGCCCATACGCTCGCCGGTCACCGGGTGATCCAGCTCCAGGAAGCGCGCATGCAGGGCCTGACGCGGGAAAGTCTTGAGGGCTTCGACCATGGTCTGGCTGGCGGCTGGCGGAATGCGGAAGCGACCGCCGTAGACCGGATCGCCGACCAACGGGAAGTTCACGTGAGCCATGTGCACACGAATCTGGTGGGTACGCCCGGTTTCCAGCTTGACCCGTACATGGGTATGCGAACGGAAGCGCTCCAGCACGCGGTAGTGACTGACAGCCGGCTTACCGCCTTCGGTCACGGCCATGCGCTGGCGCTGCCCGCCATGGCGGCCAATCGGGGCATTGATCTTGCCGCCGGCGGTGACCACACCGATCACGATGCATTCATAGATGCGGCTGACACTGCGGCTTTGCAACTGGGCAACCAGTTGGGTCTGCGCCTGGATGGTCTTGGCCACCACCATCAGTCCAGTGGTGTCCTTGTCCAGGCGGTGGACGATGCCGGCGCGCGGGACATTGATGATGTCCGGCACATGGTGCAGCAGCGCGTTGAGCAGGGTGCCATCAGCGTGGCCCGCAGCCGGGTGGACCACCAGCCCGGCGGGCTTGTTGATCACCAGGATGTGGTCGTCTTCATAGACGATATCCAGCTCGATGTCCTGGGCCACCCACTCGCCCTGGGCTTCCTGCTCGGCCTCAAGGGCCAGCAGCGAGCCGCCGTGGACGATATCGCGCGGACGCAGGACGGCGCCATCGACCGTCAGGCGCCCCTCCTTGATCCAGGTGGAAAGGCGCGAGCGCGAGTGCTCAGCGAACAATTGGGCGGCGACTTGGTCGAGGCGTTGCCCGCCCAATTCGGACGGCACCTCTGCGCTAAGTTGAATGATCTCGGACATGCTCGAATCAGCGGGCGGCACAGCCTTTGGTTTCGACTGCACGCTTGTGGTTAAATACGACGTCTTTTGCCCCGCAAGTTACATCGGGGTGCTCATCATAACAGGACGGCCACGCCCAAGACAGCGGCCGTCATAGGGACGCAAGCCGCCATGCAAGTGAAACACCTGCTGCTGATCGCCATCCTCGGACTGACCGCTGCTTGTTCTTCGAAGGAAGTCGTCGACGAAAACCTGAGCGAAGCCGAGCTGTACCAGCAGGCGCAGGCCGATCTGGACAACCACAGCTACACCAGCGCCACCAGCAAGCTCAAGGCCCTGGAATCGCGCTATCCGTTCGGCCGCTATGCCGATCAGGCCCAGCTCGAGCTGATCTACGCGAACTACAAGAACGCCGAGCCAGAAGCCGCCAAGTCGGCCGCCGAGCGCTTCATTCGCTTGCACCCCCAGCACCCGAACGTCGACTACGCCTACTACCTCAAGGGCCTGACCTCTTTCGATCAGGACCGTGGCCTGCTGGCGCGTTTCCTGCCGCTGGACATGACCAAGCGTGACCCGGGTGCTGCCCGCGACTCGTACAACGAGTTCGCCCAGCTGACCAGCCGCTTCCCCAACAGCCGTTACTCGCCAGATGCCAAGCAGCGCATGATCTACCTGCGCAACCTGCTGGCGTCCTACGAAATCCACGTCGCCGACTACTACCTGACCCGTCAGGCCTATGTCGCTGCTGCCAACCGTGGCCGCTACGTGGTCGAGAACTTCCAGGAAACCCCATCGGTCGGCGACGGCCTGGCGGTGATGACCGAAGCCTACATGCGTCTGCACCTGGACGAACTGGCTGCCACCAGCCTGGAAACCCTCAAGCTCAACTACCCGGATCACCCAAGCCTGGTCGACGGCCAGTTCCAGCCCAAGCAGGATGAAGCCGACAACCGCTCCTGGCTGTCCAAGGCTACCCTGGGCCTGATCGAGACCGATGCGCCGCTGCCGCCGGGCGAAACCCGCGCCAACCAGGACGTGATCCGCCAGTACGAAGACGCCAAGGAAGCGATTCCGGCCGAACTGCTGCCAGAGAACAGCGACGCCGTCGAAGAAGAGCAACACGAAGCGGAAGGCAACAACGACGACCGCTCCTGGTTCAGCTACATGACCTTTGGCGTGTTCGACTGATCGATCATGCAACAGATAAAGGGAGGCCAAGGCCTCCCTTTTTTCATGCCCGAGCCCTAGACTAAAGGCTCTTCACTGATAAAGCTGGACACCATGGTTCGCCTACTTTTCTGGATCGCCCTGATCGCCGCCGCTTTCTGGCTGTGGCGCAAGTTCAAGGCCAGCAACGCTGCCAAACCCGACAACAGCCTCGAAGACCCGTTGAAAATGGTGCGCTGTGCCCATTGCGGCGTGCACCTGCCCAATGACCGCGCCCTGCGTCTCGGCAGCCAGTGGTATTGCAGCCAGGCGCATCTGGAGCAAGGGCCCGGCGATCAGCGCTGAATCAGCCGTTTTATCGCAGGGCAAGCCCGCCGTCCCCCACCGAGCCTCTGTAGGAGCGGGCTTGCCCTGCGGTGAGTCCTTACTCTCCGGTCAATCGCCCTGCTGGCGCATAAGGCCGTGGATCGATGATCGGTTCACGGCCCAGTAGCAGGTCGGCAAACAGCTGGCAGGACGCTGGCGCCAGCACCAGGCCGTTGCGGTAATGCCCGCAGTTCAGCCACAAACCCTGCCAGCCCGGCACTTCACCAATGTAAGGGATGCCCTCGGGCGAGCCCGGACGCAAACCCGCCCAATGGCCAACCGGCGTGGCGTTGGCCAACGCCGGGAGCAACTCGATAGCTGAAGCCTTGAGGCTTTCCAGAGCCTCGGCGGTCGGGGTTTTGTCGTACCCGGCATGCTCCAGGGTACTGCCCACCAGAATGTGGCCGTCTCTACGCGGGATGGCGTAACGCCCCTTGGCCAGCACCATGCTCGGCAGGAAGTCTTCGGCGCATTTGAACAGAATCATCTGCCCTTTGACCGGCTCGACCGGCAACTCCAGGCCCAGGGGACGCAACAGATCGCCACTCCAGGCACCGGCAGTCAGCACCACGCGATCGCCAGCAATCATCCCGTCAGCCGTCTCGACCCCAGTGATACGCCCGTCCTGCTGGCTGAAGCCGGTGATTTCGCAGTGCTCGCGAATGCTCACGTTAGGCATCGCCTGCAACGCCGCCTTGAGCGATTTGACCAGGCGCGGGTTACGCACGTTGGCCACGCCCGCCATGTAGATAGCGCGCTGGAAACCGGCGCCGAGTACCGGCACCGCATCATAGGCGGCAGAGATATCCACCGCACTCAATGGCCGCCCTTCCCGCTCGGCCCAGGCCAGGGCCTCGGCTTCGTCGTCCAGGTCCAGCCAGTACAGGCCGGTGGTATGCACCTCGGGATCCACCCCGGTGCTGGCAAACAAGCGCTCACCCAACTGTGGATAAAAATCCTGCGACCAGTGCGCCAATGCTGTCACTGCAGGGCTGTAGCGCCAGGGGTAAAGCGGCGAAACAATGCCGCCACCGGCCCAGGACGACTCCTGCCCCAGCTCACCGCGATCACACAGCACCACCTGCTCGACCTCGGCCGCCAGGTTGAACGCCGTCAGCAGGCCGATCACTCCGCCGCCGACTATCACTACTTGTTTGGTCATCTATCGATCCAACGTCTGAAGTAAATCGCGAAAGGCCTCAGCTACCCCAGCAACCATTGCCGGCATCCCCGATGCTTTCGGGATTGCCGCGCACACCCGTCTGGTCAAGCACATAGTCACCGCACGGATCAGCCATCATCAGGCCACCGGGAAGGCGTCGTGCCAACAGGGTGAACGACTCCTTGTCGCGTACCGCTTGCAAGCGATAGTGAGCGGTGCCGCTCGCCAATAGCGTCACCTGTGTTTCGCTATCGCTGTACTGTCCCGCACGAGAGTAATGGCGCTCCAGTTGCTGCGCGCTGGTGAACAGCAAGCCGACAATTTCCGTGCGAGCCGTTTTTCTGACCTGGTCGCTGTAACCGGGGTAGGCAATGCTCGCCAGAATGCCGACCACAGCGATGACAATCAACAGTTCGATCAGGCTCAATCCTTTCTGCGGCCTCATGCACCCGCTCCTTAATAGACTTGTCGCCAGAGGATCCGCCTCCAGGGTTGCGACGCTGGCTCGACAGGCTGCGCAATCACGCTCTCCAGCACACTGCGGGCAGTGCCATAGCGCACCACGGCAGTGATTCGATACAGCCTTACCTTAAGTTCTGGCGGCATCTGCCTGGCCTTGGTGCTCTCCCCCAGGGACTGAATGAGATAGAAGCCGCGATCGCCTGCCTGCCAAGCCAGACCGGAGCTTGCGCCAACACCTGCATACACTCCGCCCGTGGTAATCAAGCCAGCTTCAGGGGGCGGCAGGCAAAATTCGCAGCGTGGGCCTGCCAGCTCCAACGCTCTGGACTCTGCCTGCTGCAGCAGTTGTTGCGCCTGTTCGAACGTTTGCAACGTGTTCGACAGGTTGCGCGCCATGCGCTCTTGCTGGATCGCACTGCCCAGCGCCGATAACCCAAGCAATCCCAGCAGCAACACCAGCGTCAGACTAAGCAGCAGAACCAGGCCACGTTGCCTCATGACCCGTCCAGCGGATTGCCCAGGGCAATGCTCGTTCGATACGTCTGTGGCCTGACGCGTTGCTGTGGGTCGATCAGGGTCAGGGCGAGCTGCACAGCGGAAATACCTGAGGAACCGCCCCTGATCAGTTCAAGCTGCAACTCACCGACCCCGTCTACCAGTGCGCCATCACTTGCCCCGCTACGCAGGCGCAGCTCACTGGCTACCAGTCGGTAATCCTGACGCCGGATGAGCACGGCAAACTGCCCCGCTTCAGGCGCCCGAATACCCGCATACACATTTGCCTGCGTTCGGCAGTCGGTGACCAAGGTCCAGTCCGGCCGGCCGCTGGCTGGCACGACCTCGGCACTGATCAGGCTCAGACGCTGCAGGCGCCCGTCCGCGCCGCGAGTGATTTGCACAGGCTGTGCGAATGCATCGGCAGCCAAGGGGGCGTCGAAGACCATGGCATCGTGACGCAGGCAGCCGAACATTCCTGCCATGCGAAGACTTTGGGCCAGGCGCTGCAGGGCGTGACGCGCATCCTCCTGCATCCGCGCCGCCGCCTCTTGTGCCTGCCAGGACTGGCTTGCAGCAATAAACAGGCGATTGCCACCGAGCAACACCAGCAATCCCAGGCTCAGGGCCAGCATCGCTTCCAGCAGGCTGAAGCCCGCTTGCCTGGTCATTGCCCGGAGTCCTGATTGGGTAACGTCTCGCCAGCACGGGCCTGCTCGAGCACGCCATGGGCCAGATAGGTCGCCTGGGTACTACGCAATGCATTTTCGGTGGCCTGCAAGGCCCGCACCTGCAAACCGGCGGCGGCAAACAAGCCCACCCCCAACACAGCCATCGCCACCAGCACTTCAATCAACGTCATGCCTTGTTGCTGCCAGCCATCCATGGCCAACCTCCGCGACTTTTCCACAGTCCTTTGCCAACCCGGCCGACTGGACGCCAGCGACACGAGCTTCGAACCTATAGCGAAGCACTTCCAGGGAGGAATGCACGGTGAAGCAACAGGGCGTAACACTGATTCAAATCTTGTTCGCATCAGCCCTACTCGGGCTGCTTACACAGATGAGCGTACCGACTTACCACACCATGAGTACCGGACTACAGCGGCAAGTTGCGGCCAAAGACCTGGCCCAGGCGCTACGCACCGCGCGCAGTGAGGCGCTGCTACGCAATAGCAACGTGCGTCTGCAAGCTCTGGAGGCAGATTGGAGTAATGGCTGGCAGATGATTGCCGAGCACGACAGCCCACAACTGCTGCATGAATGGCGCAGCAATGGACGAACGATCATTGTTGGAAACGAGCCGGTGGCCCGGCAGGTGCGCTTCAATGGCCTGGGTTTACCGCTGCGCGAGAGCGGCGCCTTTCAGGCCGGGACGTTGCATGTTTGCCAACGTCCCGAAGCGCTGAGTCACTATCAGGTGGTGCTGTCGCACACCGGCAGAGTCAGCCTGCGTGATGCGCTGATCAAGCAGCCGCTGTGCGCGGCTGTCGGGTCAGATCAATGAACGAACGCGCAGTTCCTTGGGCATCGAGAAGGTGATGTTCTCTTCACGGCCATCCAGTTCTTCGGCGCCGGTGGCGCCCCACGCCCTGAGTTGCTCGATCACACCGCGCACCAGCACTTCCGGCGCCGAGGCACCAGCAGTGATACCGATGCGCTCGACACCGTCAAACCAGCTTTTCTGCAGGTCTTCGGCGCCGTCGATCAGGTAAGCCGGTGTCGACATGCGCTCGGCCAGCTCACGCAGGCGGTTGGAGTTGGAGCTGTTCGGGCTGCCCACTACCAGGACCACATCGCATTCGTCGGCCAGCTGTTTCACCGCGTCCTGGCGGTTCTGGGTGGCGTAGCAGATGTCGTCCTTGCGCGGTCCGCCGATACTCGGGAAGCGCGCACGCAGGGCATCGATCACCCGGCTGGTGTCATCCATCGACAGGGTCGTCTGGGTCACGAAGGCCAGTTTTTCCGGGTTATTGACCTGCAGCTGGGCTACGTCTTCCTCGTCTTCGACCAGGTAGATTGCGCCGCCGTTACTGGCGTCGTACTGGCCCATGGTGCCTTCGACTTCCGGATGGCCCTCGTGGCCGATCAGGATGCATTCGCGGCCGTCGCGGCTGTAGCGCGCTACTTCGATATGCACCTTGGTGACCAGCGGACAGGTTGCATCGAACACCTTCAGACCGCGGCCGGCTGCCTCCTGGCGCACAGCCTGGGAAACACCGTGGGCGCTGAAGATGACGATGACGTCATCCGGCACCTGGTCCAGTTCTTCGACAAAGATGGCGCCGCGGGCGCGCAGGTCTTCGACCACGAACTTGTTGTGCACCACTTCGTGACGCACATAGATCGGCGGGCCGAAGACTTCCAGGGCGCGGTTGACGATCTCGATCGCCCGATCCACGCCCGCGCAGAAGCCGCGAGGGTTGGCGAGTTTGATTTGCATGCTCGGCTCCGGGCTCAAAGCGCTGTGACTTCGAGGATTTGCACCTCGAAGCTCAGGGTTTTGCCGGCCAGTGGATGGTTGAAATCGATGGTCACCTGGGCGTCATCGAAAGCCTTGACCACACCCGGCAGCTCGGCATTGGCAGCGTCGTTGAAGATCACCAGCAGACCTTCGGAAAGCTCCATGTCGTTGAACTGCGAGCGTGGCATGATCTGCACGTTCTGCGGATTGGGCTGACCGAAGGCGTTTTCCGGCGCGACGGTAACGGTGCGCTTGTCACCAGCCTTGAAGCCGAAAATGGCCGCTTCAAAGCCCGGCAGCAGGTTGCCGTCACCGACCTTGAACACCGCCGGCGCCTTGTCGAAGGTGCTGTCGACGGTATCGCCGTTTTCCAGGTGCAGCGCGAAGTGCAGTTTCACTTCGGTGTTCTGGCCAATGCGGGTATCAGTCATGGACAGGTTCTCCGGACTTCTTGCTCTTGAACATATCCAGCGCCAGCATCACCGCACCCACGGTAATGGCGCTGTCGGCCAGGTTGAAGGCCGGGAAATACCAGCGGTTCTGCCAGTGGACGAGGATGAAGTCGACCACATGGCCCAGCACGATACGGTCGTACAGGTTGCCCAGCGCACCGCCAAGCACCAGCGCCAGTGCTACCGCCAGCCAGGTCTCGTTGCGCCCCAGGCGCTTGAGCCAGACCACCAGCACACCGCTGACCACCAGGGCGATCAGGGCAAACAACCAACGCTGCCAGCCGGAGCTGTCCGCCAGGAAGCTGAAGGCAGCACCGGTGTTGTAGGCCAGGGTCCAGCTGAAGTAGTCAGGAATGACCACGATCTGCTGGTACAGGCTCAGCGCGCCCTCGAAGTAGAACTTGCTGGCCTGGTCGAGGACCAGGACCAGCAGACTCAGCCAGAGCCAGCCAAGGCGCCCGAAGCGCCCTGCAGCGGGGTTAGGCATAGTGGCGCACCTCACCGTTGCCGCTGATGTTGTCGGCGCAACGGGCGCAGATTTCCGGATGCTCCGGGTTCGCCCCGACGTCAGCACGGAAGTGCCAGCAACGACCGCACTTGGCGTGGCCGGACTTGACCACTTTCAGTTTAAGGCCAGGCACTTCAGTCTCGACCGCATCGGCTGGCGCCTGGACGAACGGTGCCACGCTGGCGGCCGAAGTGATCAGCACGAAACGCAGCTCGTCGCCCAGCTTGTTCAGGTCGGCGCTCAGAGCGTCGTCGGCGAACAGGGTGACTTCAGCTTGCAGGTTGCCACCGATGGCCTTGGCCGAACGCTGGTTCTCCAGTTCCTTGTTGACCGCAGTCTTGGCCGCCATTACGCGGTCCCAGTAAGCGCGACCCAGCTCGAAGCCTTCCGGCAGCTCGGTCAGCCCCTGGTACCAGGTGTTGAGCATCACCGATTCGTTGCGTTCGCCCGGCAGGTACTGCCACAGCTCGTCGGCGGTGAACGCCAGGATCGGCGCGATCCAGCGCACCAGCGCCTCGCTGATGTGGTACAGCGCGGTCTGGCAGGAACGACGGGCAACACTGTTGGCGCCAGTGGTGTACTGACGGTCCTTGATGATGTCCAGGTAGAAGCCACCCAGCTCCTGCACGCAGAAGTTGTGGATCTTCGAATAGACGTTCCAGAAGCGGTATTCGCCGTAGTGCTCTTCCAGCTCGCGCTGCAGCAGCAGGGTACGGTCGACCGCCCAACGGTCCAGCGCCAGCATGTCTTCGGCCGGCAGCAGGTCGCGGGCCGGGTCGAAGCCGGACAGGTTGGAGAGCAGGAAGCGCGCGGTGTTGCGGATACGCCGGTAGGCGTCGGCGCTGCGCTGCAGGATCTGCTCGGAAACCGCCATTTCGCCGGAGTAGTCGGTGGCCGAAACCCACAGACGCAGGATGTCGGCACCCAGGGTGTCGTTGACCTTCTGCGGCTCGATGGTGTTACCCAGCGACTTGGACATCTTGCGGCCGTTTTCGTCGACGGTGAAACCGTGCGTCAGCAGCTCGCGGTACGGTGCGTGGTTGTCGATGGCGCAGCCGGTCAGCAGCGAGGAATGGAACCAGCCGCGGTGCTGGTCGGAACCTTCCAGGTACAGGTCGGCACGCGGGCCGGTGTCGTGGCCGATGCTGTGCGAGCCACGCAGTACGTGCCAATGGGTGGTGCCGGAGTCGAACCAGACGTCGAGAGTGTCAGCGATCTTGTCGTACTGGGCCGCTTCATCACCGATCAGCTCGGCCGCGTCCAGTTTGAACCAGGCTTCGATGCCTTCGTTCTCGACGCGCTTGGCCACTTCCTCCATCAGCTCGACGGTGCGCGGGTGCAGCTCGCCGGTCTGTTTGTTGAGGAAGAACGGAATCGGCACACCCCAGTTACGCTGACGCGAGATGCACCAGTCCGGACGGTTGGCGATCATCGAGTGCAGGCGCGCCTGGCCCCAGGCCGGGACGAACTTGGTGTCTTCGATGGCTTTGACCGCGCGCTTGCGCAGGGTCTCGCCGTTGTCTGGCTGCTTGTCCATGCCGACGAACCACTGTGCGGTGGCACGGTAGATCAGCGGGGTTTTGTGGCGCCAGCAGTGCATGTAGCTGTGGCTGATGGTTTCGGTGTGCATCAGCGCACCGACTTCCGACAGCTTCTCAACGATGGCCGGGTTGGCCTTCCAGATGAACTGGCCGCCGAAGAATTCCAGCGACGGCACATACACACCGTTGCTTTGCACTGGCGTGAGGATGTCGTCGTTGACCATGCCGTAGCGCTTGCAGGTAACGAAGTCGTCTTCACCGTAGGCTGGCGAGGAGTGAACCACACCGGTACCGGCGCCGAGTTCGACGTAGTCGGCCAGATAAACCGGCGACAGGCGGTCGTAGAACGGGTGACGGAAGTTGATCAGCTCCAGCGCCGAACCTGCTGCGGTGGCGATGACCGAACCTTCCAGCGCGTAACGCTTCAGGCACGACTCGACCAGCTCTTCAGCCAGCACCAGCAGTTTGTCGCCGACGTCGACCAGGGCGTACTTGAACTCCGGGTGGACGTTCAGCGCCTGGTTGGCCGGGATGGTCCACGGGGTGGTGGTCCAGATCACGATCGAAGCCGGCTTGGCCAGCGAGGCCAGGCCGAAAGCGGCGGCCAGCTTGGCGTCATCGACGATCGGGAAGGCAACGTCGATGGTCTGGGATTTCTTGTCGGCGTATTCGACCTCGGCTTCAGCCAGGGCCGAACCGCAATCGAAACACCAGTTCACAGGCTTCAGGCCTTTGAACACGAAGCCGTGCTTGACCATCTCGGCCAGGGCGCGGATTTCACCGGCCTCGTTGGCAAAGTTCATGGTCTTGTAAGGATTGCTCCAGTCACCCAGCACACCCAGGCGGATGAACTCGGTCTTCTGCCCTTCGATCTGCTCGGCAGCGTAGGCACGGCACAGCTCGCGGGTCTTGTCCGCGGTCAGGTGCTTGCCATGGGTCACTTCGACCTTGTGCTCGATCGGCAGGCCGTGGCAGTCCCAGCCCGGGACGTACGGGGCGTCGAAACCGGACAGGGTCTTGGAGCGGACAATCATGTCCTTGAGAATCTTGTTCAGCGCATGACCGATGTGAATCTTGCCGTTGGCATAGGGCGGGCCGTCGTGCAGCACGAACTTCGGACGATCCTTGCCAATTTCGCGCAGCTTCTGGTACAGGCCAATGCTGTCCCAGCGCTGCAGAATCTGCGGTTCGCGCTGTGGCAGGCCGGCCTTCATCGGGAAGGCGGTGTCCGGAAGGTTTAGCGTGGCTTTATAGTCGGTCATTTCAGGCTCTTCGTTAGCGGTTGAGCGTGCCAATGGGCACGTGCGGCGGCGATATCCGCATCGATCGCCGACTTCAGCGCCTCCAGGGAGGCGAAACGCTGCTCTTCACGCAGCTTGTGGTGGAATTCCACCGTCAGGCGCCGGCCATAGAGATCGCCGGCGTAATCAAGGAGATGCACTTCCAGGTGGGCACTGCCATCACCGGAAACGGTTGGCCGTACGCCAATGTTGGCGACGCCCGGCCAAGGCTTGCCATCGACTTCGACACTGACCAGGTAAACCCCGCTCAGCGGTACGCGACGACGCTTGAGTTGTATGTTGGCAGTCGGTGTGCCCAGTTGGCGCGCCAGTTTTTGCCCGTGCAGGACGCGGCCGCTGATGCGGTACGGGCGTCCGAGCAGGCGTTCGGCGAGAGCGAAGTCAGCGTTGGCCAGGGCCTGGCGCACTTGCGTGCTGCTGACCCGCAAGCCATCCAGCTCGACGGTTTGCGCCGCTTCAACGGTGAAGCCCTGGCTCAGACCGGCTTGCTGGAGAAACTCGAAGTCGCCGACCCGGTCGCAACCAAAGCGGAAATCATCGCCGACTTCCAGGTGCTTGACCCCCAGGCCGTCGACCAGGATGGTATCGACGAACTCAGCGGCGCTGAGCTTGCTCAGGCGCTGGTTGAACGCCAGGCACAGCACCCGGTCCACGCCTTCAGCGGCCAGCAGCGCGACCTTGTCACGCAGGCGGGCCAAGCGGGCCGGCGCAGTGTCCGGGGCAAAGTATTCTCGCGGCTGCGGCTCGAAAATCACCACGCAGCTGGGTACGCCCAGCTCTACCGCTCGCTCACGCAGGCGCGCCAGGATTGCCTGGTGGCCACGGTGAACACCGTCGAAGTTGCCAATAGTGGCGACACAGCCCCGGTGCTGGGGGCGCAGGTTGTGAAGGCCTCGAACCAGCTGCATAACGCGCTTCTTGCTCATAAAGTGGTCGATTATAACCACACCCGGGCGCGGACGACAGGCAGCAGCGTCACCCCGAGGCGTGGAATAGATAAAACCGACGTCTGGCCGTGGTCGCCGCTCAATGCAGTGCCTTGCGGGCAAAGTCACGCGGACGGAAACCAAACACGAACAGACTGCCGAAATAAGTCACTACACCCGCCAGAATCAACACGCCCAGACGCAGGAAACGTTCGAGCATTCCGCCTTCTTCCCAGGCCGGCATGTAATGCATGCCCACCAGCAGCACCACCGACATCAACAGCACCGCCAGGACCAGCTTGGCGAGGAACTTGGCCCAGCCCGGCTGCGGCTGGAACAGCTGCTGCTGACGCAGCTTCCAGTACAACAGACCGGCATTCAGACAGGCGCCGAGGCTGATCGCCAGGGCCAACCCTGCATGTTGCAGGTGAGTAATGAACATCAGGTTGAACAGCTGGGTACAGACCAGGGTGAATACTGCGATTTTAACCGGAGTACGGATGTTCTGCTGGGCATAGAAGCCAGGGGCCAGCACCTTGACCAGAATGATTGCCAGCAGGCCGACCGAATAGGCAATCAGGGCACGCTGGGTCATGGCGGCGTCGTGTGCGCTGAATTTGCCGTATTGGAACAGCGCCACGGTCAACGGCTCGGCGAGGATCGCCATGGCCAGGGTGCATGGCAGCACCAGCAGAAAACACAGACGCAAGCCCCAGTCGAGGATCCGCGAATACTCATGACGGTCACGGTTGGCGTAGGTCTTGGCCAGGGTCGGCAACAAGATGGTTCCCAGCGCCACGCCGAGCACGCCGGAGGGCAGCTCCATCAGGCGGTCGGCGTAGTACATCCAGGACACCGAGCCGGCCACCAGGAACGAGGCGAAAATGGTGTTGATGATCAGCGAGATCTGGCTGACCGACACGCCGAGGATCGCTGGCAGCATCTGCTTGAGCACCCGCCATACTCCCGAGTCACGCAGATTCAGGCGTGGCAGCACCAGCATGCCGATCTTCTTCAGGTGCGGCAGCTGGTACAACAGTTGCGCCAGGCCACCAGCCAATACTCCCCAGGCCAGGGCCATGATCGGCGGATCGAAGTACGGGGTCAGGAACAGGGTAAAGCCGATCATCGCCACATTGAGCAGGGTCGGCACGAAGGCCGGCACCGAAAAACGGTTCCAGGTATTGAGGATGGCCCCGGCCAGCGAGGATAGCGAGATCAGCAATATATAAGGGAACGTCACCCGCAACAGGTTGGTGGTCAGCTCGAACTTTTCACCACTGCTGACAAAACCCGGTGCGGTGACCCACACCACCCAGGGGGCGGCCAGTATGCCGAGCGCGGTGACCAGGGCCAGCACCAGGGTCAGCAACCCGCTGACGTAGGCAATGAAAGTGCGTGTCGCTTCGTCGCCCTGCTGGGTCTTGTACTCAGCCAGGATCGGCACGAAAGCCTGGGAAAATGCGCCCTCGGCGAAGATCCGCCGCAGCAGGTTGGGCAATTTGAAGGCGATGAAGAAGGCGTCGGTAGCCACGCCGGCACCGAACACCCGCGCCAGGATGGTGTCGCGCACAAAGCCCAACACCCGTGAAATCATGGTGATGGAGCTGACGGCGGCCAGGGATTTCAGAAGGTTCATTGAAAGTTTTTTACGCCTAAAGATAAAGGGCTGTGCCGGAACGCGCCCAGTTGTGCGATACTCCGCGCCGCAACGCAAGCAGAGCAAAAGCTCCCGAGTTTACAGGTCGTACCGCAGAAGGGAATCACTCCCTTGTAAGGAACAACCACTCAGCGGATCCATGCAAGTGCCCTTGACAACCGATCAACTCATCGGCATGATTCGCGGCCTATTTTGTTTGCTATTTACCAAGTCTTTCGAGGAGCTCGACGGTGGCCAACTCACCTTCCGCCAAAAAACGTGCAAAACAGGCTGAGAAGCGTCGCAGCCACAACGCCAGCCTGCGTTCCATGGTTCGTACCTACATCAAGAATGTAGTTAAAGCCATCGACGCAAAAGACGCCGAAAAAGCGCAAGCTGCTTACACTCTGGCTGTTCCTGTTATCGACCGTATGGCCGATAAAGGCATCATCCACAAGAACAAGGCTGCTCGCCATAAAGGCCGTCTGAATGGCCACATCAAGGCGCTGAAAGAAACTGCAGCTGCCTAAGCGACACGCTTGTTAAAAAACCGACCTCAGGGTCGGTTTTTTATTGCCTGCAATTCCTGTGTTGTGGACCGATAACGTTGTGGGAGCTGGCCTTGCCAACGACGAAGGCCACAGCTGATCCATACGCTGCACCGCCCTCATCGCCGGCAAGGCCGGCTCCCACAAAAGTCATCCAGCTGTTGTTACTTACCGATCTGAATCTTCGGTGCCCACTGCAGCCATTCGTCCTCAGCCTTGTCGAACAAGGCAAAGGTCTGCTGCGGTCGAGCCGGATTACCCATCTTCTCGCCATCTGGCGTTGCAAAGGCAATACCGCCCTCGATCAGGGTTTCCAGCGACTCTGTGCGCACCGTAGCGCCTTTGAACAAGCCGAAGTCAAAGCCAAAGCCACTGCTGTTCCAGAATCGGCTACCACCACGCACCAGGGCGGCATAGCGTGGCTCGATAAGGATATGAATCAGCACGCGGTCTGCCGTCTGCCCTAACTCGAAACCGGTGACTTTACCCACCGGAATCTCGCGATACGTCACCGGCACACCTGGCTTGATCGAGCCTCGCCGCGGCGCACTGAGCACCAACGCCAGGCCCGCTTCACGCGCGGAGAAATCCGGCGCCTGGGGCAGCGCATTGAAGGTCCGCTGCGGCCCCAGGTTCTTCGAGGCAGGCTGAACTTCCAGGTACTGCCCCGTCACCAAGGTTTCCAGGTTTTCGGTCTTGACGATGCCCAGGGCCGGCTTGACCACCCAGAACTGCGTACCTTCGCGAGCAATGCGCTCAGGCACTTCAGTAATACGCGCCTTGAGCAGCACCGCTTGCAGATCGTCGGTCAGATCGACCTGCTCGACCTTGCCAACATCCAGGCCTTTGAAGCGAACCGGGGTGCCGACCTTGAGGCCATCAGCCCGCTCGACCCGGATGGTCACCGTGGTGCCACTGCGATTGGCCGCCTCCTGATCCGCATTCAGGCGGAAACTCGGAATCCGGCGCTTGAGCGGCACATTCGGAATCGGCGTATCGAAAGCGATACCGCCCGCCATCAGGCTCTGCAGCGACTCGCTCTTGATCTGCACGCCCGACAAGCCACCGGTGAGGGTGATGCCACTGGCATTCCAGAATCGCGTCGAGCCGTTGACCAGGTTGGCGTACTCCTTCTCGATGTGCACACCGATCAGCAGGCGCTTGCTCTTCTTGGAGAACTGGTAGCTCTGTACGGTACCGACCTTGACCTGACGGTAGAGCACCGGGCTGCCAACCTCCAGCGAACCAAGGTTGTCACTGAACAGTACCAGGTGTAGCCCCGGCGCTTTCAGGTCCAGAGGAGGCGCTTTCTCCCGCGCTTCGAACTCGCGCTGTGGAGAGGCACCTTTATCACCCGGGCGGATAGCAATGTAGTTACCCTTGACCAGCGCCTCCAGACCGGTGATCCCGGCCAGGGAGATGGATGGCTTGACCACCCAGAACTGGGTGCCGTCGACCAGGTAGTCTTCGGCCAATGGGTCCAGGGTCAATTCGGCGACGGCACTGGTAAGGTCAGCATCGACTTTAAGGGTTTTCAGCGAGCCGACCTGAATGCCTTTGTACATCACCGGCGTACGCCCGGCCTGCAGCCCCTCGAAGTCGCTCAGCTTGACCTTGACCTTGATACCCGCCTGGGCAGCATCGAAGTCTTCGAACAAGCGGAACGGCAAGTTCGGATCGGTTGGCGGGCTGTCCTTGCGGTGCTCCGGTGTAGCAAAGGCAATACCGCCGGCAACGATGCTGGCCAGCGACTCACTGCGCACTTTCACCCCGGACAGGTCGGCATCGATACTGATGCCACTGGCGTTCCAGAAGCGCGTGTGCTTGCGCACCAGGTTGGTGTAGGCCGGCTCGATGAAGACTTTGATTTCCACCGTGCCCTGGTCTTCGGCCAGGCGGTAGCTTTTCACCTTACCGACCTGGATTTGCTTGTAGAACACCGGGCTGTCGCGGTTGAGCGAACCCAATCGATCTGCCTTGAGCGTCAGGTGCAGGCCAGGCTCGCTATCAGACAATGGCGGTGCTTCGTCCAACGCTTTGAAACGTTTGCTTGGCTCTCCCGTACCTGGGCTCACGGCAATGTAATTACCCGATACCAGAGTCTCCAGACCGGTGATGCCAGCCAGCGTGACACTCGGCTTGACCAGCCAGAAGCGTGTGCCGCTATTGAGGTGCGGCTCAGCTTCCTTGTTCATTTCAATGGTGGCGATAACACCGGTGTTGTTGCCTTTGGCATCCAGCACCAGCTCTTTCACCTTACCCACCGACATGCCCTTGAAGACCACCTCGGTTTTGTTGACAACAATGCCCTCACCGCTTTCAAAGCGAACCTGAATGTTCACCCCTGAGTCGCGGTACGCCTGCCAGCCAAGCCAGCCGCCAATGACCAGGGCGATCAGAGGCAATATCCATATGGCCGACCAGTTCGAAGCTGGGCGGGTTCTAGCCGTAGGCAAATCACTCATGGTCGTCATCCGACTCCGTGTTATCCCAAATCAGTCGGGGATCGAAAGTTACTGCAGCAAGCATCGTCAGAATCACCACACTGGCGAAGGCGACGGCGCCCAGGTTGGCTTCGATACTGGCGATCCTGCCGAAGTTCACCACCGCCACCAGAATGGCGATCACGAAGATGTCGAGCATCGACCAGCGTCCGATAAATTCAATAAAGCGGTACATCAAAATCCGCTGCCGCGCAGACAATGGCTGTCTGCGTTGCACCGAGTAGAGCAGCAGCCCGATACCCACCAACTTGAAGGTGGGTACCAGAATACTGGCAATAAACACCACGGCTGCAATCGGCAACATGCCGAATTTAATCAGGGTGATGACACCGGACATGATGGTGTCCGGCGCCCCCTGACCCAGCGTACTGACGGTCATGATCGGCAGCACGTTGGCCGGAATGTAGAGAATTGCCGAGGTGAGCAGCAAGGCCCAGGTTCGCACCAGGCTGTTCGGCCGCCGCGCATGCACAATCGCACCGCAACGACTGCAGGTTTGCGAGTCACACTCGGGCTCCTGGCGATTCAGTTCATGGCACTCGCCACAAATCAGAATTCCAGCATCAATCGCACGCATGCAGGTCTTCCCCCGATAAAGCACTCCAGATCTGGTGGGGTGACATCACCACCTCCAACCACACCTGTACCAATAGCAAACTGATGAAACAGACCAGCCCCAGACCGAGGCTCAAGTCCGCCAGTTCGACCAACTTGACCATCGCGACCAGCACGCCCATGAAATACACCTCGAGCATGCCCCAGTCGCGCAGATGGTGATAAATCCGGTAAAGCAACAGACCGTAACTGCGGCCGATGTTCAGACGAATACTCAGGAGTACCGCCAGCTGGCACAGCAGCTTGAGCAAGGGGATAGCCATGCTGCAGAGAAATACCACCACCGCCACTTCAGGCATGCCGGTGTTGTATAGCCCGACCACGCCACTCCAGACCGTATCGTTCGAGCTTTGGCCCAACAGATGGAGTTGCATGATGGGAAGAAAGTTGGCGGGTATGTAGAGCAGCAAGGCGGCGAGCACCAGTGCCAGGCTGCGCTGGACGACATTGTGACGGTGCGCATAAAGCTCGTAACCGCAGCGTGGGCAATGCGCTTTTTCATCCAGCTTGAGCGCAGGCTTGCGCATCAGCAGGTCACATTCGTGACACGCCACCAGTTGATCCAGGGGTAAGTCGGCAAGCTGATGGGAATCGACAGGCTCGGACATAGTGAACTTCTGAGTTTACATAAGAGCGCTATTCTAGCTGATTGGTTATTTCTCTGTGTTTCATGGTTGAAACATAGCAAGGGCGCTACAACCGCCAAAAAAGACAAAACCCCTACCTGCATACGCAGATAGGGGTTTCGGAATTTAATCTTGACGATGACCTACTCTCACATGG
>NZ_JBWKNR010000030.1:0-19752 GCF_059415665.1 Pseudomonas sp. GW821-FHT10B02
CCCATGTGAGAGTAGGTCATCGTCAAGATTAAATTCCGAAACCCCTATCTGCGCATGCAGGTAGGGGTTTTGTCTTTTGCGGCCTACTCTTCTGCTAGATGTCTCTTCAGGCGCCTGAAACCCATCAGTTTTCTATGCAATCCCTGCCTGCATAGCTATCATGCCAGCCTCATTACGAGTCGAGATTGGCATGCTGAAGTTGTTGAAGCTCCTCAAGGATGGCCGGTTCCATTCCGGGCAGGACCTGGGGGTCGCCCTTGGCGTAAGTCGTAGTGCTGTCTGGAAACAGTTACAGCACCTCGAGGCCGAGTTGAATCTGCCCATTCATAAAGTGCGTGGCCGCGGCTATCAGTTGGCCGCGCCGCTGTTCCTGCTGGAGGAATCGGCTATTGCCGAGCGCTCGCAGGGAGAGCACTGGCCTGCACTAATATTCGACTCTATTGATTCCACCAATGCCCAGGCTTTGCGCGCAATCACTGAAGGTCAGGCTGCTCCCTTTCTGGTGCTGGCCGAGCGTCAGACGGCAGGGCGCGGGCGGCGTGGGCGTCAGTGGGTCAGTCCGTTTGCCGAGAACCTCTATTACAGCCTGGTGCTGCGTATTGAAGGCGGCATGCGTCAGCTTGAGGGCTTGAGTCTGGTGGTGGGGCTTGCGGTCATGCGTACGCTGCAGTCTTTCGGTGTGGCTGATGCCGGTTTGAAGTGGCCAAACGACGTCCTGGTCAATAATCAAAAGATTGCCGGTATCCTGCTGGAGTTGGTTGGCGATCCCGCTGATGTCTGCCACGTGGTATTGGGTATCGGCATCAATGTGAACATGCAGGCTACGACCGAGGTCGATCAGCAATGGACCTCTGTGCGTCGCGAGACGGGTGCGGCCATCGATCGCAATCTGTTGGTCGCCAGGCTCAACCACAATCTGCAGCTCGACCTTGAGCGGCATCGGCAGGCCGGTTTCGCCGCATTCCAGCATGAGTGGGAGCAGGCGCACCTTTGGCAGGGGAGGGCGGTGTCCTTGATTGCCGGAGTCAACAAGATCGACGGTGTGGTATTGGGTATCGACGGCCAGGGTGCATTGCGTCTTGTGGTCGATGGCGTTGAGAAGAGCTTCAGTGGTGGTGAGCTCAGTTTGAGGTTGCGTGATGATTCTTGAGCTCGATTGCGGTAACAGCTTCATCAAATGGCGCGTTATCCGTAGCGCCGATGCGTCTATCGTTGCTGGAGGTGTGGTCGACTCCGATCAGGCATTGCTGACAGCAGTCGCGGCGCTCCCCCAGCCGCCTCAGCGTGGTCGTCTGGTCAGTGTGCGCAGTGAAGAAGAAACTACAGCGCTATCGGCGCTATTGGCCCAGCGCTTCGGGTTTGAAGTACTTGTTGCGCAGCCCGCTCGGGAAGTGGCTGGCGTGCGCAATGGTTATGAAGACTTCGAGCGTCTGGGGCTGGACCGCTGGCTTGCGGTGCTGGGGGCTTATCGGTTGGCCAAAGGCGCGTGCCTGGTCATGGATTTTGGTACTGCGGCCAAGGCGGACTTTGTTGCTGCAGATGGCGAGCACCTGGGGGGCTTCATCTGTCCTGGCATGCCGTTGATGCGCAGCCAGTTGCGCACCCATACCCGTCGTATTCGTTATGACGATGCGTCGGCCGAGCGCGCTTTGTCGAGTATGGCGCCCGGGCGCTCAACAGTAGAGGCGGTTGAGCGCGGCTGTGTGCATATGCTCCAGGGTTTCGTTCGCTCCCAGCTCGATCATGCAAAAGCCTTGTGGGGTGAAAATTTCACCGTATTGCTGACCGGAGGTGATGCGCCCCTGGTGCAAGAGGCTGCGCCGAGTGCCCGAGTGGTGCCGGACCTGGTATTTGTAGGCCTGGCCATGGCCTGTCCTCTGGATTGAGGTGACTATGCGTTGGTTGTTTCTGTTGCTGGTGGTGCTTAACGGCGTCTATTACGTCTGGCATCAGCAGGAAGCGCCCTTGAAGGTCAAAGAGGTCGCACCGCTATCGCTGTACAAGGGTAATCAGCAGGATATTCGCCTGTTGAGCGAGTCTCATCCGGGTAAACACGCTCCCGAGCGTGGTCAGGAGTGCCTTTATGTCGGTGGCATGAACACTCAGGAGCAGCTCGATGCCTTGCGCCAGCGCCTGCTTAGCCTGGATGTGGCTGCCATTCCGGTGGTTGGTCGCCTCGGAGATGCGACCGGTCTGTGGTTGCAGATAGCGCCCCAGAGCCAGCGTTTGCTGGACCAAACCCTGCTCGGAACACTTTCCCATGATTTCAAAGACTTAAAACATAAAATAATGTTGTGCAGGGGTATTGCAACTGGCGAATAGCTTGATAGAATGGCGCCCGCTTCACAGGGATGACCACTAAGTGGCAACACTGAGAAGCAGCTGTCAAATTAGCTAACCTCAAGATTTTAATGAGAAAAAGCTTGACAGCAGGACGGCAAGAGTTGAAAATGCCGCCCAGCTCAGGAGGGGTTCCCGAGCGGCCAAAGGGATCAGACTGTAAATCTGACGTCTACGACTTCGAAGGTTCGAATCCTTCCCCCTCCACCATTTTAGCGAGAGCTGCAAGCTCCGCGGGTATAGTTTAGTGGTAGAACCTCAGCCTTCCAAGCTGATGATGCGGGTTCGATTCCCGCTACCCGCTCCAAGTTTTGCAGTTGTTGCATAGTGTTACGCTCTTGTAGCTCAGTTGGTAGAGCACACCCTTGGTAAGGGTGAGGTCAGCGGTTCAAATCCGCTCAAGAGCTCCATATAACAAGGCAGATATGAAAATATCTGCCTTTGTTTTAATGGTCGTATTAACTTGCTTATTTCTTCTTGCTGAGGATTGTCTCGATGGCTAAGGAAAAGTTCGATCGTAGTCTGCCGCACGTGAACGTCGGCACCATTGGTCACGTTGACCATGGCAAGACCACGCTGACCGCAGCGCTGACTCGCGTTTGCTCCGAAGTTTTCGGTTCGGCCGTCGTCGAATTCGACAAGATCGACAGCGCTCCAGAAGAGAAAGCTCGCGGTATTACCATTAACACCGCTCATGTCGAGTACAACTCGAACATTCGTCACTATGCTCACGTTGACTGCCCAGGTCACGCTGACTACGTGAAGAACATGATCACCGGTGCTGCCCAGATGGACGGCGCGATCCTGGTTTGCTCGGCCGCCGATGGTCCGATGCCACAAACCCGTGAGCACATCCTGCTGTCCCGTCAGGTTGGCGTTCCGTACATCGTGGTCTTCCTGAACAAGGCTGACCTGGTAGACGACGCTGAGCTGCTGGAACTGGTCGAGATGGAAGTTCGCGACCTGCTGTCCACCTACGACTTCCCAGGCGACGACACTCCGATCATCATCGGTTCGGCTCGTATGGCGCTGGAAGGCAAAGACGACAACGAAATGGGCACCACCGCTGTCAAGAAGCTGGTTGAGACTCTGGACAGCTACATCCCAGAGCCTGAGCGTGCTATCGACAAGCCGTTCCTGATGCCAATCGAAGACGTATTCTCGATCTCGGGTCGTGGTACCGTTGTTACCGGTCGTATCGAGCGTGGTATCGTCCGCGTTCAGGATGCCCTGGAAATCGTTGGTCTGCGTGACACCACCACCACCACCTGCACCGGTGTTGAGATGTTCCGCAAGCTGCTGGACGAAGGTCGTGCTGGCGAGAACTGCGGCGTTCTGCTGCGTGGCACCAAGCGTGACGACGTTGAGCGTGGTCAGGTTCTGGTCAAGCCAGGTTCGGTTAAGCCGCACACCAAGTTCACCGCAGAAGTTTACGTTCTGAGCAAAGAAGAGGGCGGCCGTCATACTCCGTTCTTCAAAGGCTACCGTCCACAGTTCTACTTCCGTACTACTGACGTGACCGGTAACTGCGAGCTGCCAGAAGGCGTTGAAATGGTAATGCCAGGTGACAACATCCAGATGACTGTCACTCTGATCAAAACCATCGCAATGGAAGATGGTCTGCGTTTCGCTATCCGTGAAGGCGGTCGTACCGTCGGCGCTGGTGTAGTAGCAAAGATTATCGAATAAGTAGTTGATTTCTCTCGATCAGGTCGGCATAATGGCCGGCCTGATAAGCTTTTAGGTCAGTAGCTCAATTGGCAGAGCGACGGTCTCCAAAACCGTAGGTTGGGGGTTCGATTCCCTCCTGACCTGCCAGATTCACCTCGTGTGTCTGGCTTTCTTTTCACAGGATCTTCCTAGATGACTCCCAAGGCTGAAGCCCAAGACTCTCGTTTTGATCTGCTCAAGTGGCTGGCTGTTGTCGCTTTGGTGGTTGTTGGTGTTGTGGGTAATCTTTATTACTCCGCTTCGCCGATTCTGTATCGCGTACTCGCACTGCTCGTTCTGGCTGCTGTTGCTGGCTTTATCGCCCTGCAGACCGCCAAGGGCAAGTCGTTCTTTACGCTGGTGAAGGAAGCTCGCACCGAGATTCGTAAAGTCGTATGGCCAACCCGTCAAGAGACCATGCAAACCACGCTCATCGTAGTGGCGGTTGTTCTGGTTATGGCGTTGCTGCTGTGGGGTCTTGACTCCCTGCTCGGTTGGTTGATTTCCTTGATTGTTGGCTAAGGGTGTCCCGTGGCTAAGCGTTGGTATGTTGTGCATGCTTACTCGGGTTACGAGAAGCATGTAATGCGCTCGCTGATCGAGCGCGTAAAGCTGGCTGGCATGGAAGACGGCTTCGGCGAAATTCTGGTCCCCACTGAAGAAGTGGTTGAGATGCGCAATGGCCAGAAGCGCAAGAGCGAACGTAAGTTCTTCCCTGGCTATGTCCTGGTGCAAATGGACATGAACGAAGGTACCTGGCACTTGGTCAAGGATACCCCTCGTGTCATGGGCTTCATCGGTGGTACTGCAGACAAACCTGCGCCAATCACTGATAAAGAAGCTGAAGCCATTCTGCGTCGCGTTGCCGATGGCAGCGACAAGCCCAAGCCGAAAACGCTGTTCGAGCCGGGTGAAGTGGTCCGCGTTATCGATGGCCCGTTTGCTGATTTCAACGGTACTGTTGAAGAAGTTAACTACGAGAAGAGCCGGATCCAAGTGGCCGTGCTTATTTTCGGTCGCTCTACCCCGGTAGAGCTTGAGTTCAGCCAGGTCGAAAAGGTCTAGCCGAACAAAGCATCCCATACCCCGCAGCCCTATGTGCTGCGGGGTTTTGTCGTCACTGGGATAAAACGTAAGTAATCCGGGGAGCCATCTGGCGTTCGTACCCGATATTGGAGTAGCTCATGGCTAAGAAGATTCAGGCTTACATCAAGCTGCAAGTAAAGGCCGGCCAGGCCAACCCAAGCCCACCCGTTGGTCCAGCACTGGGTCAACACGGTGTGAACATCATGGAATTCTGCAAGGCCTTCAACGCCCGTACTCAGGGTCAAGAAGCCGGTCTGCCGACTCCTGTGATCATCACTGTTTACAGTGACCGCAGCTTCACCTTCGAAACCAAAAGCACCCCTGCTTCGGTTCTGCTGAAGAAAGCAGCTGGCCTGACCAGCGGTTCTGCACGTCCGAACACCGTTAAAGTCGGTACTGTGACCCGTGCTCAGCTGGAAGAGATCGCAAAAACCAAAAATGCTGATCTGACTGCCGCTGACATGGAAGCAGCCGTGCGTACCATCGCCGGTTCTGCTCGCAGCATGGGCCTCAACGTGGAGGGTGTGTAATGGCTAAGCTGACCAAGCGCCAAAAGGCCATTGCTTCGAAAATCGAAGCTGGCAAAGTCTACAACTTCGAAGACGCAGCAGTGCTGCTGGCCGAACTGTCCACCGTGAAGTTCAGCGAATCCTTCGACGTTGCTGTCAACCTCGGCGTTGATCCACGTAAATCCGACCAGGTCGTTCGTAGCGCTACCGTGCTGCCACACGGCACTGGCAAGACCGTACGTGTTGCCGTCTTCACCCAGGGTCCAGCTGCTGAGGCCGCTCTGGCTGCCGGCGCTGACCGTGTAGGTATGGACGATCTGGCTGCCGAAATGAAAGGCGGCGACCTGAACTATGACGTCGTTATTGCTTCCCCGGACGCAATGCGTGTTGTAGGTCAACTGGGTCAGGTTCTGGGTCCTCGCGGCCTGATGCCTAACCCGAAAGTCGGTACCGTAACTCCAGACGTAGCCACCGCGGTCAAAAACGCCAAGGCTGGTCAGGTTCGTTATCGCACCGACAAAAACGGCATCATCCACACCTCCGTTGGCAAGGTCGGCTTTGAAGCTGGCAAGCTGAAGGAAAACGTTGAAGCCCTGATCGCTGATCTGAAGCGTATCAAGCCAGCTTCCTCGAAAGGTATCTACGTTAAGCGCGTTACCCTGAGCACCACTATGGGCCCAGGTCTGGTCATCGACCAGAGCTCGCTGAACGCGTAAGACAAAAGCCGGCGCGAGTAATCGCGTCCGCTTGAAAAAATTGGGGTCCCTGCCTGGCGGGGGCTATCCAAGACCGTAGGCGGCGCAAGCCTTAAACCTCAAGCCTACGCAGATGGTGCTCCCGGTTCCTTACCGAATCAGACACCAAAACGACATCCGGCTTCGGCCAGATGAAACGGTAACAAGCAGGAGTTTTACCCGTGGCAATTAAACTCGAAGACAAGAAGGCCATCGTCGCTGAAGTCAACGAGGCTGCCAAAGTCGCTCTGTCCGCTGTCGTGGCTGATGCCCGTGGTGTGACTGTAGGCGCAATGACCGGACTCCGTAAAGAGGCTCGTGAAGCTGGCGTATACGTACGTGTCGTACGTAACACCCTGCTCAAGCGCGCTGTTGCTGACACTGAATTCAGTGTTCTCAACGACGCCTTCACCGGCCCGACCCTGATCGCATTCTCCAACGAACACCCGGGCGCTGCTGCTCGTCTGTTCAAAGAGTTCGCCAAGGGTCAGGACAAGTTCGAGATCAAGGCAGCTGCGTTCGACGGCAAGTTCCTTGCCGCTAACGAAATCGACGTGTTGGCTACCCTGCCGACCCGCGACGAAGCTATCGCGAAGCTGATGAGCGTGATCCAAGGCGCTACCAGCAAGCTGGCTCGTACTTTGGCAGCTATTCGCGACCAGAAAGAAGCTACTGCTGCCTAAGGCACAGAAAGCCCTTTCGAAATCATACGTTTAATTTGATAGCTGCGTAGGCTGTCACCCCAATACAGGATTTAAGTCATGTCTCTGACTAACGAGCAAATCATCGAAGCAATCGGCCAGAAAACCGTTCTGGAAGTTGTTGAGCTGATCAAAGCAATGGAAGAAACCTTCGGCGTTACCGCTGCTGTTGCCGCTGCTGGCCCAGCTGCTGCCGCTGCCGTTGTTGAAGAGCAAACCGAATTCAACGTAGTTCTGGTTGAAGCCGGCGAGAAGAAAGTCAACGTGATCAAGGCCGTTCGTGAACTGACCGGTCTGGGCCTGAAAGAAGCCAAAGAGAAAGTTGACGGCGCTCCTCAGGTTGTCGCTGAAGGCGTTTCGAAAGAAGCCGCTGAAGACGCCAAGAAGAAGCTGGAAGAAGCAGGCGCTAAAGTCGAACTCAAGTAATTTCGACTTTGCGACTCCAGCCCGAGCGCTAAGCAAACGGCTGATGGCTGGTGGCTCTTGCCACCGGCCTTTTTCCGTTATTGGCAGCTGACCAGGTCGGCGCCGATAACGAGCTGTAACCACCAACGATGGTGGCGCAAACCATGGGGTTTGCACGATTTTCTGGCTGCTCCCGTCGGGAGAAGCCAAACAAGCAGGTGACCAAGCTGGGGAACGCTGATGGCTTACTCATACACTGAGAAAAAACGTATCCGCAAGGACTTTAGCAAGTTGCCGGACGTCATGGATGTGCCTTACCTCCTGGCCATCCAGCTGGATTCGTATCGTGAATTCTTGCAAGCGGGAGCGACCAAAGATCAGTTCCGCGACGTGGGCCTGCATGCGGCCTTCAAATCGGTTTTCCCGATCATCAGCTACTCCGGCAATGCTGCCCTGGAGTACGTTGGCTATCGTCTGGGCGAACCGGCTTTTGATGTCAAAGAATGCGTACTGCGCGGCGTGACCTACGCGGTACCGCTGCGGGTAAAAGTCCGCCTGATCATTTTCGACAAAGAATCGTCGAACAAAGCGATCAAGGACATCAAAGAGCAAGAAGTCTACATGGGTGAAATCCCCCTGATGACTGAAAACGGTACCTTCGTAATCAACGGTACCGAGCGTGTTATCGTTTCCCAGCTGCACCGTTCGCCGGGCGTGTTCTTCGATCACGACCGCGGCAAAACGCACAGCTCTGGCAAACTGCTGTACTCGGCGCGGATCATTCCGTACCGCGGCTCGTGGCTGGACTTCGAGTTCGATCCGAAAGACTGTGTATTCGTCCGTATCGACCGTCGTCGCAAGCTGCCTGCGTCGGTATTGCTGCGCGCGCTGGGCTACAGCACTGAAGAAGTGCTCAACGCTTTCTACACCACCAACGTATTCCACGTGTCGGGCGAGAGCCTGAGCCTGGAGCTGGTGCCTCAGCGCCTGCGTGGTGAAGTTGCGGTCATGGACATCCATGATGAAACCGGCAAGGTGATTGTCGAGCAAGGTCGTCGTATTACCGCTCGCCACATCAACCAGCTGGAAAAGGCCGGCGTGAAGCAGCTCGACGTTCCTATGGAATACGTCCTGGGCCGCACCACCGCCAAGGCCATCGTGCACCCGGCTACCGGCGAAATCCTGGCCGAGTGCAACACCGAGCTGAACACCGAGCTGCTGATCAAGATCGCCAAGGCTCAGGTTGTCCGCATCGAGACCCTGTACACCAACGACATCGACTGCGGTCCGTTCATCTCCGATACCCTGAAGATCGACTCCACCAGCAATCAGCTGGAAGCGCTGGTCGAAATCTACCGGATGATGCGTCCTGGCGAGCCGCCAACCAAGGATGCTGCCGAGACCCTGTTCAACAACCTGTTCTTCAGCGCCGAGCGTTACGACCTGTCGGCCGTTGGTCGCATGAAGTTCAACCGTCGTATCGGTCGCACCGAGATCGAAGGTTCGGGCGTGCTGAGCAAGGAAGACATCGTCGAGGTCCTCAAGACCCTGGTCGATATCCGTAACGGCAAAGGCATCGTCGACGACATCGACCACCTCGGTAACCGTCGCGTTCGTTGCGTCGGCGAGATGGCCGAGAACCAGTTCCGCGTTGGCCTGGTGCGTGTTGAGCGTGCGGTCAAAGAGCGTCTGTCGATGGCAGAAAGCGAAGGCCTGATGCCTCAGGACCTGATCAACGCCAAGCCGGTTGCGGCGGCGGTGAAAGAGTTCTTCGGCTCCAGCCAGCTCTCGCAGTTCATGGACCAGAACAACCCGCTCTCCGAGATCACCCACAAGCGTCGTGTCTCCGCACTCGGCCCTGGTGGTCTGACCCGTGAGCGTGCAGGCTTCGAAGTTCGTGACGTACACCCGACCCACTACGGCCGTGTGTGCCCGATCGAGACTCCTGAAGGTCCGAACATCGGTCTGATCAACTCCCTGGCGGCCTATGCCCGCACCAACCAGTACGGCTTCCTGGAAAGCCCGTACCGTGTGGTTAAAGAGGGTGTTGTCACCGACGACATCGTGTTCCTGTCGGCGATCGAAGAAGCTGATCACGTCATCGCCCAGGCTTCGGCCGCGATGAACGAGAAGAAGCAACTGATCGACGAGCTGGTAGCCGTTCGTCACCTGAACGAATTCACCGTCAAGGCGCCGGAAGACGTCACCCTGATGGATGTTTCGCCGAAGCAGGTAGTTTCGGTTGCAGCGTCGCTGATTCCGTTCCTCGAGCACGACGACGCCAACCGTGCGTTGATGGGTTCGAACATGCAGCGTCAGGCTGTACCAACCCTGCGTGCCGACAAGCCGCTGGTCGGTACCGGCATGGAGCGTAACGTTGCCCGTGACTCCGGCGTTTGCGTCGTGGCTCGTCGTGGCGGCGTGATCGATTCCGTCGATGCCAGCCGTATCGTTGTTCGCGTTGCTGATGACGAAGTTGAAACCGGTGAAGCCGGTGTCGACATCTACAACCTGACCAAGTACACCCGTTCGAACCAGAACACCTGCATCAACCAGCGTCCGCTGGTGAGCAAAGGTGATGTGGTTCAGCGTAGCGACATCATGGCCGACGGCCCGTCCACCGACATGGGTGAACTGGCACTGGGTCAGAACATGCGTATCGCGTTCATGGCGTGGAACGGCTTCAACTTCGAAGACTCCATCTGCCTGTCCGAGCGTGTGGTTCAGGAAGACCGCTTCACCACGATCCACATCCAGGAACTGACCTGTGTGGCCCGTGACACCAAGCTTGGCCCAGAAGAGATCACCGCGGACATTCCGAACGTCGGTGAAGCTGCGCTGAACAAGCTGGACGAAGCCGGTATTGTTTACGTGGGTGCTGAAGTCGGCGCTGGCGACATTCTGGTCGGCAAGGTCACGCCAAAAGGCGAAACCCAGCTGACTCCAGAAGAGAAGCTGCTGCGCGCGATCTTCGGTGAGAAGGCCAGCGACGTTAAAGACACCTCCCTGCGCGTGCCTACCGGCACCAAAGGTACTGTCATCGACGTACAGGTCTTCACCCGTGACGGCGTTGAGCGCGACAGCCGTGCGCTGTCCATCGAGAAGATGCAGCTCGACGAGATCCGCAAGGACCTGAACGAAGAGTTCCGTATCGTTGAAGGCGCAACCTTCGAACGTCTGCGTTCTGCCCTGAACGGCCAGGTCGTCGATGGTGGTGCAGGCCTGAAGAAAGGCACTGTGATCACCAACGAAGTGCTGGACGGTCTGGAGCACGGCCAGTGGTTCAAACTGCGCATGGCCGAAGACGCGCTGAACGAGCAACTCGAGAAGGCCCAGGCCTACATCGTTGATCGTCGCCGTCTGCTGGACGACAAGTTCGAAGACAAGAAGCGCAAGCTGCAGCAGGGCGATGACCTGGCACCGGGCGTACTGAAGATCGTCAAGGTCTACCTGGCAATCCGTCGCCGCATCCAGCCGGGCGACAAGATGGCCGGTCGTCACGGTAACAAGGGTGTGGTCTCGGTGATCATGCCGGTCGAAGACATGCCGCACGACGCCAACGGTACTCCGGTTGACGTGGTACTCAACCCACTGGGTGTACCATCGCGTATGAACGTTGGTCAGATCCTCGAAACCCACCTGGGCCTGGCGGCCAAAGGTCTGGGTGAGAAGATCAACCGCATGCTCGAAGAGCAGCGCAAGGTCATTGAACTGCGCAAGTTCCTCACCGAGATCTACAACGAGATCGGTGGTCGTCAGGAAAGCCTGGAAGACTTCTCCGACCAGGAAATCCTGGATCTGGCGAAGAACCTCAAAGGCGGTGTGCCAATGGCCACTCCAGTCTTCGACGGCGCCAAGGAAAGCGAAATCAAGGCCATGCTGAAACTGGCAGACATGCCAGAAAGCGGTCAGATGCAGCTGTTCGACGGCCGTACCGGTAACAAGTTCGAGCGTCCAGTGACCGTTGGTTACATGTACATGCTCAAGCTGAACCACTTGGTGGACGACAAGATGCACGCGCGTTCCACTGGTTCTTACAGCCTGGTTACCCAGCAGCCGCTGGGTGGTAAGGCGCAGTTCGGTGGTCAGCGTTTCGGGGAGATGGAAGTGTGGGCGCTGGAAGCATACGGCGCGGCATACACCCTGCAAGAAATGCTCACAGTGAAGTCGGACGACGTGAACGGTCGGACCAAGATGTACAAAAACATCGTGGACGGCGATCACCGTATGGAGCCGGGCATGCCCGAGTCCTTCAACGTGTTGATCAAAGAGATCCGTTCGCTCGGTATCGATATCGATCTGGAAACCGAATAACACGTGACGCGAATCGGGAGCGTGGCTGAAAAGCCCGCTCCCTGCTCCGCCAGGAGGAAAGGCCTTGAAAGACCTACTGAATTTGCTGAAAAACCAGGGTCAAGTCGAAGAGTTCGACGCCATCCGTATCGGATTGGCCTCGCCTGAGATGATCCGTTCGTGGTCGTTCGGTGAAGTTAAAAAGCCGGAAACCATCAACTACCGTACGTTCAAACCTGAGCGTGACGGCCTGTTCTGCGCCAAGATCTTTGGCCCAGTCAAGGACTACGAGTGCCTGTGCGGTAAGTACAAGCGCCTGAAACACCGTGGCGTTATCTGTGAGAAGTGCGGCGTTGAAGTCGCCCTGGCCAAGGTTCGTCGTGAGCGCATGGCGCACATCGAACTGGCCTCTCCAGTTGCCCACATCTGGTTCCTGAAATCGCTGCCGTCGCGTATCGGCTTGCTGATGGACATGACCCTGCGTGATATCGAGCGCGTTCTCTACTTCGAGAGCTATGTCGTTATCGATCCGGGCATGACCACTCTGGAAAAAGGTCAGCTGCTCAACGATGAGCAGTATTTCGAAGCGCTGGAAGAGTTCGGCGATGACTTCGACGCCCGCATGGGTGCCGAGGCTGTCCGCGAGCTGCTGCACGCTATCGACCTGGAGCACGAGATTGGCCGCCTGCGCGAAGAGATTCCGCAGACCAACTCGGAAACCAAGATCAAGAAGCTGTCCAAGCGTCTGAAGCTGATGGAAGCCTTCCAGGGCTCGGGCAACCTGCCTGAGTGGATGGTCCTGACCGTTCTGCCGGTTCTGCCGCCAGATCTGCGTCCATTGGTTCCGCTGGATGGCGGTCGCTTCGCGACTTCCGACCTGAACGATCTGTATCGTCGGGTGATCAACCGTAACAACCGTCTGAAGCGCCTGCTCGACCTGTCCGCGCCGGACATCATCGTGCGCAACGAAAAGCGCATGCTGCAGGAAGCGGTCGACGCCTTGCTGGATAACGGCCGTCGCGGTCGTGCCATCACCGGCTCGAACAAGCGTCCTCTGAAATCCCTGGCCGACATGATCAAGGGTAAGCAAGGTCGTTTCCGTCAGAACTTGCTCGGTAAGCGTGTTGACTACTCTGGCCGTTCGGTAATTACCGTAGGTCCGACCCTGCGTCTGCACCAGTGCGGTCTGCCGAAGAAAATGGCTCTCGAGCTGTTCAAGCCGTTCATTTTCGGCAAGCTGGAAATGCGTGGTCTGGCGACCACCATCAAGGCTGCCAAGAAGATGGTCGAGCGCGAGCTGCCAGAGGTTTGGGACGTTCTCGCCGAAGTGATTCGCGAACACCCCGTGCTGCTCAACCGTGCACCGACCCTTCACCGTCTGGGTATCCAGGCCTTTGAACCAGTACTGATCGAAGGTAAGGCTATCCAGCTGCACCCGTTGGTCTGTGCCGCGTACAACGCCGACTTCGACGGTGACCAAATGGCCGTTCACGTGCCGCTGACGCTGGAAGCCCAGCTCGAAGCGCGCGCGCTGATGATGTCGACCAACAACATTCTGTCGCCAGCCAACGGTGAGCCAATCATCGTTCCGTCGCAGGACGTTGTACTGGGTCTGTACTACATGACCCGTGAAGCCATCAACGCCAAGGGCGAAGGTCGCGTATTCGCCGACCTGCAGGAAGTCGACCGCGTATTCCGCGCCGGCGAAGCTGCCCTGCACGCCAAGATCAAGGTTCGTATCAACGAAACCGTCAACGATCGTGATGGCGGCAGCGTCAAGAACACCCGTATTGTCGACACCACTGTCGGCCGTGCTCTGCTGTTCCAGGTTGTACCGCCAGGTCTGTCGTACGACGTGGTCAACCAGCCAATGAAGAAAAAGGCGATCTCCAAGCTGATCAACCAGTGCTACCGCGTGGTTGGTCTGAAAGAGACCGTGATCTTCGCTGACCAGCTGATGTACACCGGTTTTGCCTACTCGACCATCTCTGGCGTTTCCATCGGTGTTAACGACTTCGTTATCCCGGATGAAAAAGCCCGCATCATCGGTACTGCTACCGACGAAGTGAAAGAGATCGAGAGCCAGTACGCCTCCGGCCTGGTAACCCAGGGCGAGAAGTACAACAAAGTCATCGACTTGTGGTCCAAGGCGAACGACGAAGTTTCCAAGGCGATGATGGCCAACCTCTCGAAAGAGAAGGTCATTGACCGCAATGGTGACGAAGTCGAGCAAGAGTCCTTCAACTCGATGTACATGATGGCTGACTCCGGTGCCCGGGGTTCGGCAGCTCAGATTCGTCAGCTGGCCGGTATGCGTGGTCTGATGGCCAAGCCGGACGGCTCGATCATCGAGACGCCGATCACTGCAAACTTCCGTGAAGGTCTGAGCGTACTCCAGTACTTCATCTCGACTCACGGTGCTCGTAAAGGTCTGGCGGATACCGCGTTGAAAACCGCGAACTCCGGTTACCTGACCCGTCGTCTGGTAGACGTTGCCCAGGATCTGGTAGTTACCGAGATCGACTGCGGCACCGAGCAGGGCCTGCTGATGACGCCGCACATTGAAGGCGGCGACGTTGTAGAGCCGCTGGGTGAGCGTGTACTGGGTCGTGTTATCGCCCGTGACGTGTTCAAGCCAGGCACCGACGACGTTATCGTTCCGGCCGGTACCCTGGTCGACGAGAAGTGGGTTGAATTCATCGAGCTGAACAGCATCGACGAAGTGATCGTGCGTTCGCCGATCAGCTGCGAAACCCGCTACGGTATCTGCGCCAAGTGCTACGGTCGTGACCTGGCTCGCGGTCACCAGGTGAACATCGGTGAAGCTGTCGGCGTTATCGCTGCTCAGTCGATCGGTGAGCCGGGCACCCAGCTGACCATGCGTACGTTCCACATCGGTGGTGCTGCAAGCCGGACCTCGGCTGCTGACAGCGTCCAGGTGAAGAACGGCGGTATGGTGCGTCTGCACAACCTGAAACAGGTTGAGCGTGCCGACGGTAACCTGGTTGCCGTATCGCGTTCCGGTGAGTTGGCGATTGCCGACGAGTTCGGTCGTGAGCGTGAGCGTTACAAGCTGCCTTACGGCGCCGTGATTTCGGTGAAGGAAGGCGACAAGGTCGACGCTGGCGCAATCGTCGCCAAGTGGGACCCGCACACCCACCCGATCGTTACCGAAATGAAAGGTACCGTGACCTTCGTGGGCATGGAAGAAGGCATCACCATCAAGCGTCAGACTGACGAATTGACTGGTTTGACCAACATTGAAGTTCTGGACGTCAAAGACCGTCCGGCTGCAGGTAAGGAAATCCGTCCTGCAATCAAGATGGTCGACGCCAATGGCAAGGATCTGCTGCTGCCAGGTACCGACGTACCGGCTCAGTACTTCCTGCCGGCGAACGCCCTGGTTGGTGTGGCTGACGGTGCCCAGATCGGTGTCGGTGACGTTATCGCGCGTATCCCGCAAGAAACGTCGAAGACCCGTGACATCACCGGTGGTCTGCCACGCGTTGCCGACCTGTTCGAAGCCCGTCGTCCGAAAGAAGCCTCGATTCTGGCTGAAGTCAGCGGCACCATCGCCTTCGGTAAAGAGACCAAAGGCAAGCGCCGTCTGGTCATCACTCCGAACGACGGTAGCGATCCGTACGAGGAGCTGATTCCGAAGTGGCGTCACCTGAACGTCTTCGAAGGCGAACAAGTGAACCGCGGCGAAGTTATCTCCGACGGCCCAAGCGATCCGCACGATATCCTGCGTCTGCTGGGTGTCAGCGCGCTGGCCAAGTACATCGTCAACGAGATCCAGGACGTTTACCGTCTGCAAGGCGTGAAGATCAACGACAAGCACATCGAGACCATCCTGCGTCAGATGCTGCGTAAAGTTGAGATCGCTGAATCGGGTGACTCCAGCTTCATCAAGGGCGACCAGATGGAACTGACCCAGGTACTGGTAGAGAACGAGCGCCTCAGCGCGGAAGACAAGTTTGTCTCCAAGTTCACTCGTGTACTGCTGGGTATCACCAAGGCCTCGCTGTCCACCGAATCGTTCATCTCGGCGGCTTCCTTCCAGGAAACCACTCGCGTACTGACCGAAGCGGCGGTAACCGGCAAGCGCGATTACCTGCGTGGCCTGAAAGAAAACGTGGTCGTGGGTCGTCTGATCCCGGCCGGTACCGGTCTGGCCTACCACAGCGAGCGCAAGCGTCGCCGTGATGCCGACAAGCCGCTGCGCGTAAGTGCCAGTGAGGTGGAAGCCGCACTGACTGAAGCGCTGAACTCCAGCGGTAACTGAAAGTAGGACTGGGCCCTGGCTGACCCGATCCGGTCATTGGCAACATAAATTGTTGCCGATGACTGGAGGAGGGAGGCTGGGGCCTCGTCTTGACTGGGGGCAAGATCCTCTTTAGACTCTTGTACCCCTAAATTTGGTGGGACTCCGTCCTGCCAATTTTTGCTTTTCTTGCAAGACAATAGCGTCGCAAGACAACAGTGGAGCTAGTAGATGGCAACTATCAACCAGCTGGTACGTCAGCCGCGTAAGCGTATCGTCGAGAAATCCGACGTTCCTGCGCTGCAGAACTGCCCGCAACGTCGTGGCGTGTGCACCCGTGTGTACACCACCACGCCGAAAAAACCTAACTCGGCACTGCGTAAAGTATGCCGTGTGCGTCTGACCAACGGTTTCGAGGTTTCCTCGTACATCGGCGGTGAAGGCCACAACCTGCAAGAGCACAGCGTCGTACTGATCCGTGGCGGTCGTGTAAAAGACTTGCCAGGTGTTCGTTACCACACCGTTCGCGGCTCCCTGGATACCTCCGGCGTTAAAGGTCGTAACCAAGGTCGTTCGAAGTACGGTACCAAGCGTCCGAAGTAATCGGCCGTTTGTTGCAGTTTGCAGTTATCAATTTTATTGAGTCGATAAGAGTAAGGTCGGGCACGCACCCTTTGGGTTCACTGTCCCGGGCTAACCTGAAGACCGTTTGAGGGCTTATCAATGCCAAGACGTCGTGTAGCAGCCAAGCGTGAGATTCTGGACGATCCAAAATACGGAAGCCAGATCCTCGCCAAGTTCATGAACCACGTTATGGAAAGCGGCAAGAAAGCCGTTGCCGAGCGTATCGTTTACGGTGCACTGGACAAGGTTAAAGAACGCAAGAACAGCGATCCCCTGGAAATCTTCGAGAAAGCTCTCGACGCCATCGCTCCGCTGGTCGAAGTTAAGTCGCGCCGTGTTGGCGGTGCCACTTACCAGGTTCCTGTTGAAGTTCGTCCATCCCGTCGTAACGCCCTGGCAATGCGCTGGTTGGTAGACTACGCCCGCAAGCGTGGCGAGAAGTCCATGGCTCTGCGCCTGGCTGGCGAGCTGCTGGATGCTGCTGAAGGCAAAGGTGCTGCAGTCAAGAAGCGTGAAGACGTACACCGTATGGCCGAAGCCAACAAAGCGTTCTCGCACTACCGCTTCTAATTCAGGCATCACTATTTTTGCGAGGGCTCTATGGCTCGTACTACACCAATCAACCGCTACCGTAACATTGGTATTTGCGCGCACGTTGACGCGGGCAAAACTACCACTACCGAGCGGATCCTGTTTTACACAGGTCTGAGCCACAAAATGGGCGAGGTGCATGACGGCGCCGCGACCACCGACTGGATGGTGCAGGAGCAGGAGCGGGGTATTACCATTACCTCCGCTGCTGTTACCACCTTCTGGGAAGGTTCCCGTGGCCAGTACGGCAAATACCGCGTAAACGTCATCGATACCCCTGGCCACGTTGACTTCACCATTGAAGTAGAACGTTCGCTGCGCGTACTCGACGGCGCTGTCGTTGTATTCTGCGGTACCTCCGGCGTTGAGCCGCAGTCCGAAACCGTATGGCGTCAAGCCAACAAATACGGCGTTCCACGTGTTGTTTACGTGAACAAGATGGACCGCGCTGGCGCTGACTTCCTGCGCGTTGTAGGTCAGATCAAGAACCGTCTGGGTCACACCCCGGTTCCTGTTCAACTGGCCATCGGTTCGGAAGATAACTTCCAGGGTCAGGTTGACCTGATCAAAATGAAGGCTATCTACTGGAACGACGACGACAAAGGCACCACCTATCGCGAGGAAGAAATTCCTGCCGATATGCTGGAGCTGGCTGAAGAGTGGCGCGCCAACATGGTCGAAGCCGCTGCCGAAGCCACCGAAGAGCTGATGAACAAGTACCTTGAAGAAGGTGAGCTGTCGGTCGAAGAAATCAAAGCCGGTCTGCGTGCGCGCACCCTGGCCAGCGAGATCGTTCCGGCTGTCTGCGGTTCTTCCTTCAAGAACAAGGGCGTTCCTCTGGTTCTCGATGCTGTTATCGACTTCCTGCCTGCTCCGACCGAGATTCCTGCGATCAAGGGTATCCACCCTGACCTGATCGAGAAGCCGAAAGACGAGCTGGTTGCAGAAGACTACGACGAGCGTCATGCAGACGACAACGAGCCGTTCTCGGCTCTGGCGTTCAAGATTGCCACCGACCCGTTCGTTGGTACTCTGACCTTCGTCCGCGTTTACTCGGGTATGCTGCAGTCCGGCGACTCCGTGATCAACTCGGTCAAGGGCAAGAAAGAGCGCGTTGGTCGTATGGTGCAAATGCACGCCAACCAGCGTGAAGAAATCAAAGAAGTACTGGCAGGCGACATCGCTGCTCTGATCGGCATGAAGGACGTCACCACCGGTGACACCCTGTGCAACGCCGACAAGCCGATCATCCTCGAGCGTATGGACTTCCCGGAGCCTGTGATCTCGGTAGCTGTTGAGCCGAAGACCAAGCAGGACCAGGAGAAGATGGGTATTGCACTGGGCAAACTGGCTCAGGAAGACCCGTCGTTCCGCGTCAAGACTGATGAAGAAACCGGCCAGACCATCATCTCGGGTATGGGCGAGCTTCACCTGGACATCCTCGTTGACCGCATGAAGCGCGAGTTCAACGTTGAGGCCAACATCGGTAAGCCGCAGGTTTCCTACCGCGAGCAGATCACCAAGGACAACGTCGAGATCGAAGGTAAGTTCGTTCGTCAGTCCGGTGGTCGTGGTCAGTTCGGTCACTGCTGGATTCGCTTCTCGCAGCCATCAGTGGACGCACAAGGCAACATCACCGAAGGCCTGGAGTTCACCAACGAAGTTGTAGGTGGTGTGGTTCCTAAGGAATACATCCCGGCGATCCAGAAGGGCATCGAAGAGCAGATGAAGAACGGCATCGTTGCCGGCTATCCGCTGATCGGCCTGAAGGCAACCGTGTTTGATGGTTCCTACCACGACGTCGACTCGAACGAGATGGCGTTCAAGGTGGCCGCTTCCATGGCGACCAAGCAACTCGCAGCCAAAGGCGGCGGTAAGGTGCTTGAGCCGATCATGAAGGTAGAAGTTGTGACCCCTGAGGACTACATGGGTGACGTGATGGGTGACCTGAACCGTCGTCGTGGTCTGATCCAGGGTATGGAAGATTCGGTGTCCGGCAAGGTTGTCCGTGCTGAAGTTCCGCTCGGAGAGATGTTCGGTTATGCGACCGACGTTCGTTCCATGTCTCAGGGTCGCGCGAGCTACTCCATGGAATTCTCCAAATACGCCGAAGCTCCGTCGAATATCGTCGAAGCACTCGTTAAAAAACAAGGCTAATCCAGCCCTTTAGGCAAGAGGTTCACTGTCGTGGCTAAAGAAAAATTTGATCGTTCCCTTCCGCACGTCAACGTTGGCACCATCGGTCACGTTGACCACGGTAAAACCACTCTGACTGCTGCTCTGACCCGCGTCTGCTCCGAAGTTTTCGGTTCGGCCGTTGTTGAGTTCGACAAGATCGACTCGGCTCCAGAAGAGAAAGCTCGCGGTATCACCATCAACACCGCGCACGTCGAGTACAACTCGAACATTCGTCACTACGCTCACGTTGACTGCCCAGGTCACGCTGACTACGTGAAGAACATGATCACCGGTGCTGCCCAGATGGACGGCGCGAT
>NZ_JBWKNR010000031.1:0-14396 GCF_059415665.1 Pseudomonas sp. GW821-FHT10B02
CCCACTGGAAGACTATTTAACCCGGTGGGAGCGGGCTTGCCCCGCGATGGCATCAGCCTGGCTCCGCGAGGATCTGATTTCGAAGATGCGTCAGCACAGGCGCCGCCCATAACTTCGCGACTTCAGGACACCGAAGCGAAAGGCCGTCATAAAGGCGGAAGGGGCCGGCAGCATCGCCACACAATATGGATAAGCCCGCAGACTCAACATCCAAACCCCAAAAAAAAGCCCCGATGTCCCCGCCTGACCAAGGTCGGAAGGGGACATCAGGGCACAAAACGAAGGGGTATTCTTAACGAACCAAGGCGCGTCAGGACACGCAACGCGCCTTGTCTTTCCAGTACTTTTCCCGCACCTGGCGACGCAACACCTTGCCCACCACACTGACCGGCAGCGCGTCGACAAACACAATGGACTTGGGCACTTTGAACCGCCCCAGGCGACCTTTCACATGCTCGATCAACGCCTGGGCTGAAACGCTTTCACCGGCTTTGAGCACCACTTCGGCATGTACCGCCTCGCCCCATTCCTCATGGGGAATACCGACCACTGCCGAATTGGACACCGCCGGGTGAGCATTGAGCGCCGCTTCCACCTCAATGGCGTACACGTTGAAACCACCGGTGATGATCATGTCTTTCTTGCGATCAACCAGGAACAGGAAGCCCTGCGGGTCGATGTAACCCATGTCGCCGGATTTCCAGTAGCCGTTGTGAAACTCCGTGGCCGTGCCTTCAGGATTCTTGTAGTAACCGGCAATCGTCCCGCGAGAACGCACCCACAGTTCGCCGGTGGTGCCCAGCGGCACTTCCTGGCCGTTGTCGTCGACAATCAGGATCTCCGCGCCGACGGCGATACGCCCGGCCGAAGACAGTTGTTTTTCGTTCTCGGTCAGGTGATCGGCCTTGCTCAGCAGGGCAACGGCATGCAGGCTTTCGGTGGCGCCGTAGATCTGCATGAAGATGTTGCCGAAACGCTCCTGGGCCTGGCGCAGTTTCGTCGGGCTCATCGGTGCGGCACCGTAGGCCATGGTCTGCAGCGAGGACAGGTCGTAGTCCCTGGCTTCGGGCAATTCCAGCAGACGGTAGATCATGGTCGGCACCAGCAGGGTCATGGTGGCCTGTTCTGCTTCGATGTTGCGGCACAGTTGCGCCAGGTCCGGGATGTTCTGGGTCAGGGTGCAACCACCGCGGAACAAAGTTGGCAACAGCCCCAGGCCGGAGCCGTGGCTGATGGGCGCCATGTGCAGGAAGCGGGTGTCCGGCTGGTAAGGCTGTTCAGCCTCCAGGTACATCGAATCGCGCAGCGCCATCCAGTTGTCGATGGTGTAGGCGGCGCATTTGCTCTGGCCGGTGGTGCCACCGGTGAAGCGATAAACCAGCGCGTCCTTCTGTACGTCGTTGTCGATGCCGGGGTTGTGATCCGGGACGCCTTCAAGCAGGTCCCAGAAATACCACAGACCCTCGCGCGGGGTGGCGGGAGGGTCCATGCAGACAACCTTGATGCCTTGGCCATGCAGCAGGTCGAAATAGCGATCGATCAGGGCGTTCTCGATAAACACCACTTTCGGCCGCAGAAACTCCACCTGCCAGCGATGCTCTTCGAAGGCGTCGCGATAGTTGGTGTAGGCTGCCGATGCATCACCCTTGAGCGCGGTCCAGGCATGGAACAGCGAGATATTGTCGTTTTCCAGAATGCACAGGTAGACATCCCCGCGGCGCAGTTCAAGACGCTCGCGCAGCATGTTGACAATGCGATTGGTCAGCGCGTGCAGCTCACGGAAGGTATAGCGTCGATTGCGCTCGATGTTGACCAGGGCTTCCCGGTCGCCGAAACGCACGGCCAGGTTACCGACCGTGTGTGCGAAGTTCATTATTGTCATGGTTATTCTCCGTCCGGGCGTGTGGCTGCACGCCCGTTGCGATCATCATCGCACGTTTATCTCGAGCCCTGTCCCGCGCAAGCTCAGGCCTGCTGAGCCTTGATGGCCTGCAGGGCGGTGTCGATGAAGACCTTCACCTGCTGGTTGGCGTCATCGCGGGGCACGGCGCTGCTCCAGTCGGTGATCTGCTCCAGGTGTGCCTCGATGGCCTCCGGCGACAGCTCGTCGTTGCCGATGTACACCGGCGCGGTTTCTTCCATGCGCACGGCGCTGAACACACCGGCACCGGCGCCGAGGATCAGCTTGGTCGGTGCGTTTTCACTGACCAGGAACAGCGCGCCCGGGGTGACCTGCTCAGGGCGGCTGGCGGCCAGCAGTTCGGCCGGCATGACGTCTTCGGTCATGCGCGTGGCGGCCATCGGTGCCAGGGTGTTGACCAGAATGTTGTTCTTGCGGCCTTCGATGGCAAGCATGTTCATCAGGCCGACCACGGCCATTTTCGCCGCGCCATAGTTGGCCTGGCCGAAGTTGCCGAACAGGCCGGCCGCCGAGGTGGTCATCAGGATGCGCCCGTAGTTCTGCTCGCGCATCAGCTCCCACACCGCTTTGCTGCAGTTCATCGAGCCCATCAGGTGGACATTGATCACCGCCTGAATGTCGGCCATCTCCATCTTGGCGAACGACTTGTCGCGCAGGATGCCGGCGTTGTTGATCAGGATGTCGACGCGACCGAAGGCTTCTACCGCCTGTTTGACCATGGCCTGGACCTGCTCGTAGTCGGCCACGTTGGCACCGTTGGCGATGGCAGTGCCACCGGCCTGGCGGATTTCTTCGACCACAGCCAGGGCGGCGTCGGAAGAGCTGCCGGAGCCGTCGCGGCTACCGCCGAAGTCGTTGATCACCACCTTGGCGCCACGGGCGGCCAGGTTCAGGGCGTGAACGCGGCCCAGGCCGTTGCCGGCGCCGGTGACGATGGCAACACGGTCATCGAAGCGAATGGTCATGGTGTTTTCCTCTTGTTATTGATAATAGGTGGCGAACGGCGGAGGAAGTGCGTGGTTTCCCCTGAGTCGCCGTTCCCCATAAAGATCAGGCGCGGCTGAAAATACCGACATGCTCGGTGGATTCTTCCACGCGCCAGAGGCCGCCGCCGTTGCCTTGCAGGGCAATGCGCGCACCTTCTACCTGACGCGGGCCGCAGTTGCCACGCAGTTGCTCGACCAGCTCGAAAATCTGCCCGATGCCGGTGGCGCCGATCGGATGGCCTTTGGACTCCAGGCCGCCGGACGGGTTGACCGGCAAGCGGCCGCCGAGGGCGCTGTCGCCGCGCTCGGCCATGACCCCGCTCATCCCCGGTTCGCATAGCCCCAGCGCCTCGATAGCGAGCAGCTCGCCGATGGCTGTGGCGTCATGCACTTCGGCCACATCGACGTCCTGCGGGGCAATACCGGCTTGTTCGAATGCGGCTTTGCCGGCCAGGTGGGTACAGCCCTTTTCGTAGTCGTCGGCAGCGCGGGCTGAGGCGGAACGCACCACACTGGCCAGGACCTTGATCGCACGGTGCTTGTCGAAGCCGTATTTTTTCAGCGCCGACTCGGTGCACAGGATCGCTGCAGCGGCGCCATCGGAGATCGGCGAGCACATCGGCAGTGTGATCGGGTAGGTGATCGGCGGCGCGGCGAGGATTTCCTCGATGCTCATGGCGTTGCGGTACTGCGAGCGCTGGTTGTGCACCGAATGACCGTGGTTCTTCGAGGCAACGGCGGCCAGCTGGCGCTGCGTCACGCCATAGCGCTCCATCAGGCCGCCACGGCCGAGGGCTGCGTAGACGTCCATGAACGGGCTGTAGGGCTTCTCCGATTGCGAGCCGGCAGGCGGCACGACGCCTTGGCCCATGGCGGCCAGGTAGTGCTTGTTCTCTTCGAAGGTTTCAATGTCCCAGGCCGATTCGAAGGCGGAGAACATTTTTGCCTTGTCGCTGTAGAACATCTTTTCCGCGCCGACCGCCAGGGCGACCTCGGCAGCGCCCGCCTGCAGCTGGGTCACCGCCAGGTTGAAGGCATGGCTCGACGAGGCACAGGCGCCTTCGATGTTGAAGATCGGGATACCGTCCAGGCCCAGCGGCAACAGTGCTACCTGGCCACGGATCATGTGCTGGCCATCGAAATGGCCCTGGGTGCAGTTGCCGAAGAAGCCGACCTGGATCCACTTGCGCTCGCAACCGGCGTCTTTGAGCGCGTCTTCCACCGCCCAGGCGGTGAGTTGCTTGACGGACTTGTCGATGTGCCGGCCAAAGGCGGTCATGCCAACGCCGACGATGTATACGTTTTCCATCGTTGCCTCGAATTGTTCAGAAGTAAGGGGGGCAGGGCGCCCGGCTCAGTAACCTTTGAAATCAGGCTTGCGCTTCTCGGCAAAGGCGCGCACGCCTTCGGCCATGTCGTAGGAGCGCTGGTGGTTGCGCAGCTCCAGCAGTTCCTGGCGCAGGGCATCGGCACGCGACTTGTCACCGGCTTCGTCGGCGACTTTTTTCATCTTGCGCAGCACCAGCGGACTCTTCTGCGCCAGTTTGTCGCCCAGGGCCTGAACGCGTTCGAGCAGCTCGGCATCGGCGACCACTTCGCAGACCAGGCCGTAGGTCTTCATGTCCTGGGCGGGCAGGGCGTCACCGGTGAACAGCATGTACTTGGCGATGTTCTCCGGGATCTTGCGTGGCAGTACCGCCGCGCCACCACCGCCAGGGAACACGCCGAAGTTGGAGTGGGCATCGCCGAAGCGCGCGCTCTGGGCGGCGATGACCAGGTCGCAGCACAGTACGGTTTCCAGGCCACCGGCCAGGGCCAGGCCGTTGACGGCGGCGATGACCGGCTTGGGGAACACCCGCAAGGTATCGAAGAAGGTGACGATAGTGTCGAGCAGGTCTTTCTCGCCCGGCAGCGGGGTGCCACCGGCCTTGAGGTCGGCGCCGGCGCAGAACGCCGTGCCGGTGGCGGTCAGCACCACCACGCGGACCTGGTTGTCGTTTTCCCAGGCGTGCAGGCGGGCGGTCATGGCCTCCAGCATTTCACGGTTCAGGGCATTCATGGCCTTGGGCCGGGTCAAGGTGATCCAGCCCACCTGGCCCTTGATTTCAAAAGAAACGGACTCGCTCATCTCCAATCCTCAATCACGCTGCAATTGACGTTTCTGTCTGAATTGGAACTTACGCGAGTGCCTCAGGGCCTCACCCCCCCCCTTGCGGACGGGGGCGCCCACCCTGGTGTCTGTTGCAGGATGCGGGCGACATCCAGGCAACACTGCCACGGGCGGAGACTCTAATAATGCATACAAATGTCATCAACGCCGGCGATCTGCTGGTCGCCACCAAGTTCTCGCCACCGCGCCTGAACGCTCGGCACATTGTCCGTAGCCAGCTGCTGGGCCGCCTGCGCGAGTCGCAGCCGTGCAGCGCAACGCTGATTACCGGGGGGGCAGGCTTCGGCAAGACCATCCTGCTCGCGCAATGGCGTCTGGAACTGATGAAGGCCGGGCTGGACGTGGCCTGGATCTCGTTCAGCCTCGACGACCGGCAGTTCGGCAGCTTCCTCTCGTATTTGCTCGAGGCGTTGCAGCGTCTGGGGATCGCCATCGAACAGGACTGGCTGCACAGCGATGGCAGCGAGCAGTCGATCAACACCCTGATCGCCATCGTTACCCACGCCGCACACGGCATCGACAAAGAACTGCACCTGTTGATGGATGACTTTCATCATGTCGAATCGCCTGCCGCCCATCGCTTGATGCAGAAGCTGCTAGATCATTGCCCGGCCAACCTGCATATCACCATTGCCTCGCGCTCCACGCCGGCGCTGAGCCTGGGGCGTTTGCGCATGCAGGGCCACGTGGTCGAGATCGATACCGTCGAGTTGCCCTTCGATACCGACGAAACCCGCGACTTTTTCAAGCAGAACCTCAGCACCCTGGTACTCAGCGCCGACGAAGAGCGGCTGATTCATGACCTGACCAGCGGTTGGCCGGCCAGCCTGCAGCCGATTGCCACCATGTTGCGGGTGCGTCCGAGCAAGCGTGCGCACTTGCGCTCGATCCTGCGCAACTCGGCTGACCTGCAGGCCTACCTGGCCGAGGATGTGCTGGTGTGCCTGTCGCCGGAGCTGTTGGAGTTCATGGAGAAAGTCTCGATATTGCGGCGTTTCAACGCCGACCTCGGGGCGTTCGTCAGCGCCAACCGCCATGCCCCGGAGATGATCAAGCGTGCCGAGGACGAGAACCTGCTGATCTACCGCATCGAATCGGATGACAGCACGCCGTGGTACCGATTCCATCCCTTGTTCGGCGAATTTCTCACCCAGCGCCTGGCGGCCCGTGGCGAGGGTGCGGTCCAGGCGCTGCATCGCCGTGCGAGCCAGTGGTTCGCCGAACAGGAGTATCTGGTCGAAGCGGTACGCCACGCCAACCTCGGCGGGGATCGCGACTATGCGATCAAGGCGATGGAGGAGGCTGCGTCCAGCACCTGGAGCATGGCCTATATCAGCCCGATGCTGAGCCTGCTTGAGCGGCTGCCGCAGGACACCCTGTTTTCGCATCCCCAACTGTTCATCACCGGCTGCCTGACCTACGCCTTCACCGCCCGGCCGGAAAAAGCCCAGCGCTGGCTGGAACAGATGCGCCGCAGCGACGCTGCGCGCAATCCAGCGATCTCCTCGAAACTGGTGCTCGCCGATGCGGCAATCGCCCTGCAGCTCGACCAGCCACGGCGGGTCATCAGCTTGCTCGAGGCGGCCCACCAGGCGCCTCTGGAAAACCGCTCGTTGCGCTACATCAGCTTCTCCGGCCTGGCCACCGCCTACCTTTCCGTCGGACGTGCGGCGGATGCGCGCAAGCTGCATGAACAGTATCCGATCGATCTTCAAGACCGCGCCAACGACATGGCCATGGTGTTTGAAAGCACGCAGGCGCTGGCCCGCCTCAAGGAAGGCAATGCCCGCCAGGCCCTGAGCATCGGCGAGAGCGTTATCGCCCGGGCCGAGGAAGCCTATGGGCGCGGGTCGGTGTCTGCCAACCTGTGCGCCGCCACGCTGTGCGACGCCTATTATGAACTGGACCGCCTCGATGACGCCCTGCGTGTGCTGGCCAACCGCAGCGGCATTTTGCGTTCGTCCATGCCTGATGTGATGGGCCGGGCTTCGATTTGCCGCGCGCGCATCACCCTGCAACAAGACTCGCCTCAGGCGGCGCTGAGCTTCCTCGACACGCAAGGCGCGCATTTTCAGGTGCTGGGGCTGGACCGGCTGCTGGCATTGATCCTGGCCGAGCAGGTGCGGGTGCTGGTGCTGCAGGGCGAAAGCCGCCGTGCCGCCGAGGTGGCAGGACGTCTGGCGAGCTTGGCGGCGGCGCAGCGCCCGCATGCCGAAGCACGTGGCGAAATCGACTACCTGGTGGCGTTGTCCCGCGTGCGTCTGGCGCTGGCCGGGCATGACGGGCAGTCGGCACTGGAGGCGCTGCCGGCTGTCCATGCCTACGTCGAACAGGCGACACGTGGTCGCAGCTGGGTCAGGGCGCACCTGCTCAGCGCTCAGGTGCACGCGTTGCTGGGGCAGACGGATGCGCTGCTGGTGAGCCTGCAGCAGGCGCTGGAAGCCGGCGCGCGGATGGGCCTGGTGCGCACCGTGCTCGATGAAGGCCAGGGTGTGCTTGGCTTGCTTGCCAGGCACCAGGATGCGATCGCCTGGGAGCCGGCTGTTGCCGAGTACGTGCAGGCCCTGTTGAGTCGCGAAACGCCTGCGCAGGTGCCATCGCCGCTGGCCTGTGCGGCAAGGAACACGGTCGATTCGCCACGGGCCAGCCTGACCCCGCGCGAGCTGGAAATCCTCGGGCTGGTGGCCCAGGCCATGTCGAACAAGCGCATCGCCCTGACGCTCAACATCACCTTCGGTACGGTGAAGTGGAACGTGAAAAACATCCTCGCCAAACTCGGCGTCTCGAGCCGCTATGCGGCGATTACCCTGGCGCGCCAGCAGGGCTTGCTCAAGTGACTGGACGCTGGCGGCGGCCGCTGCGCCCTCCCGAGAGGATAGGCGCGCACGGCCGGGGTCAGCCCGCATGCTCAGGTCAGCTACGACTATCCGACCCGGTTCAAGAGGAAGACCATGAGCGATACATCTGCAGCATTCCTGAGCGAGCAGGAAATCATGATCCGTGACGCCGCCCGCAAGGTGGCGCAAGAAGTGGTGGGTGCCACCGCCGCCGAACGCGACCGTACCGGCGCCTGGCCACACGCGGAGCTGAAGGCGGTGGCCGAACTGGGCTTTCTGGGCATGCACATTCCCGAGGAGTCCGGCGGCGCCGGCATGTCCTTTCCCGAATACTGCCTGTGCATCGAGGAGTTTGCGGCGGCGGACGCCGGTTTCGCCACTATCCTGCATGTACACAACGGGATGGCCGACATGCTCCACCGCTTCGGTACCGAAGAGCAGAAGGCCAAGTACCTGGCGGGCATGATCAGCGGTGAACTGATCGCCGCCGGCTTGCTCACCGAGCCGCAGGCCGGTTCCGACACCGCGGCGTTTCGCACCACGGCGCGCCGCGATGGCGACCATTACGTGCTCAACGGCAGCAAACAGTTCATCTCCAACGGTAACGAAGCCGGGATCGCCTTTGCCATTGCCGCGAGCACCGAGACTGCAGAGGGCCGCAAAGGCCCGAGCATGTTCATCATCGATCCACGCGAACCCGGCTACATCGTGACCCGCGTGGAAAGCAAGATGGGCCAGCGTTCCGCTCATGTCGCCGCGATCCAGCTGGACAACTGCCGGGTACCGGCGCACAACCTGCTGGCCGAAGAGGGCACCGCGTACAAGCGTTTGATGGCGACTCTGTCCGAAGGGCGCATCGGCATCGCTGCCGTCGCCGTGGGCGGCGCCCGTGCTGCGCTGGAGGCCGCGGTGAAGTATGCGCAAGAGCGTGAAGCCTACGGCGCACCGATCATCAACCTGCAAGGGGTGGCGTTCGACCTGGCCGACATGGCCACCCAGTTCGAGGTCGCGCAAAACTACATGCTGCACGCCGCGCGCCTGCATTACGCCGGTGTACCCTGCGCCAAGGAAGCCTCGATCGCCAAGCTGTTCGCCAGTGAAATGGCCGAGAAGGTCTGCTCTGAAGCGCTGCAGATCCATGGCGGCTACGGCTACCTCAGCGATTTCCCGGTGGAGCGCTACTGCCGTGATGTGCGGGTGACCAAGATCTATGAGGGAACCAGCCATATCCAGAAAGTGATTATCGCGCGCAACCTGTGAGTGAGGAGGGAAGGGGCATGACTGACAGTCCGGTGCTGTATGAACGGATCGGCAAGACAGCGCTGATCACCCTGAACCGGCCGCAGAAGAAGAACGCCTTCGAGGCGGCCATCAACGAGGCCTTGCCGGTTGCCCTGAAGGCGGCGCGCGATGATCGTTCGGTGCGTTCGATCGTGCTGACCGGCGCTGGCGGCGCCTTTTGTTCCGGTTTCGACCTTGGCAGCCTGGATGAGGGTGAGGATGCGGCGTTTGCCGGACGCAAGCTGGTGCTGGGCTTTCAAGAGTGGTTCAGCGGCCTTGCCGACATGCCCAAGCCGGTCATTGCTGCCGTCGATGGCGCAGCCGTAGGCGCAGGCTTTTCCCTGGCCCTGGCCGCCGACTTCATGTTTGTCACGCCACGCGTGCGGCTGTTGCCGACGTTCCTGAGCCTTGGGCTGGTGCCGGACCTGTCGATGCTTTATGTGCTGCCGCGCCTGGTCGGCCTGGCCAAGGCCAAGGAGCTGATTTTTTGCGCCCGTGCAGTGGATGCGCAGCAGGCCTTGGCGCTCGGCCTGGCTCAGGCGATCATCGATCAGGAGCAGTTGCTCGACAGTGCCCTGCAGTTCGCCCGCCAGTTCGATGATGCCCCTGCGGATGCATTAGCATTGAGCAAGACACTGCTGAACCGCTCCTTCGAGACCGATCGCCCGGCGATGACCGAGTTCGAAGCCTGTGCCCAGTCCTTGTGCGGGGCCAGCCATTACCATGCCGAAGCCGTACGGCGCTTCCTCGGCAAAGAAGGCTTGCCCTACCGTGGCGCGGTGCTGCCAGCGCCGTAAACCTCCAAATAGGGAGGGGCCGTGTGCTTGAGCGCGCGCCTATCCTTGAGACTCAAAGCCTGCCGCCCGGTACAACCCGGCGTACAAGCCCCCAAGGGCCGGCAGGGTATCCAACGCTGAGGAGTAAGACATGAGGCAGAAAGTCGTCATCGCGGGTGTCGGTATGATTCCCTTCGTCAAGCCGGGCCAGAGCGAAACCTATGCAGTCATGGGCGAGCAGGCCGTGCGTCTGGCCCTGGCCGATGCCGGGGTCGGTTACGAGTCGGTCCAGCAGGCGTATGCCAGCTTTGTCTTCGGCGACTCCACCTGTGGTCAGCGCGTGCTCTACAACGTCGGCATGACCGGCATCCCGGTGATCAACGTCAACAATAACTGCGCCAGCGGCTCTACCGCGCTGTTCCTGGCCAACCAGGCGATTGCCAGCGGCATGGTCGACATCGTCCTGGCCTTCGGTTTCGAGCAAATGATCCCCGGTGCCATCGGCAGCGCCTTCCCGGACCGTCCGAGCCCGCTGGAGCTGTTCCTCGATCAATGCGACGAAGCCATTCCTGGTGCCTCCGAAATCCCGGCAGCGTTGCGCATCTTCGGCAGCGCCGGGGTGGAGCACATGAAGCGCTTCGGCACGCCGCTGGAAACCTTCGCCAAGATTCGCGCCAAGGCCAGCCGTCATGCGGCCAACAACCCCAAGGCAGTGTTCCGCAAGGTGATCACCACCGAAGAGGTCATGGCCGATCAGGTGGTGTGGCCGGAAGTGATGACCCGGCTGATGGCCTGCCCACCGACCTGCGGTGCTGCCGCAGTGGTGCTGTGCAGCGAGGCCTATGCGTTGAAGCATGGCCTGGACCGCAGTGTGTCGATTGCCGGCCAGGCGCTGACCACCGATGGCGCGGAAACCTTCAAGTCCGGCGACATGCGCGACGTGGCCGGTTACTCGATGTCGCGCGCCGCGGCCCGGCAAGCCTATGAAATGGCCGGTATCGGTGCCGAGGACGTGCACGTGGTCGAACTGCACGACTGCTTCGCCCAGAACGAGCTGCTGACCTACGAATCCCTGGGCCTGTGCCCGGAAGGCGGGGCGCAGAAGTTTGTCGACGATGGCGACAACACCTATGGCGGCCAGTATGTGGTCAACCCGTCCGGCGGCCTGCTTTCCAAAGGCCACCCGATTGGCGCAACGGGCCTGGCGCAATGCACCGAGCTGGTCCTGCAACTGCGTGGCCGCGCCGAGCAGCGTCAGGTAGAGGGTGCGCGCATTGCCCTGCAACACAACATCGGCATTGGTGGCGCCTGCGTCGTCACCCTGTACCGTAAAGACTGACAGGGGAAACACCATGGATTTTCGACCTGATACCAGCCTTGAGGCGTTCCGCGCAGAGGTCCGTCAGTTCCTTCGCGACCAGGTCCCGGCGGACCTGAAAGGGCAACAGCGCTGCACCCGCTCGCCGCGCGAGCAGATCATGCGCTGGCAAAAGCTCCTCAACCAGCGCGGCTGGGGAGCGCCGTACTGGCCCAAGGAACACGGCGGCACGGGCTGGTCGGTACCGCAGATCCTGGTGTTCGATGACGAATGCAGCCTGGCCGGTACCCCCACCCAGGATGGCTTCGTGCACAAGATGCTCGGGCCGGTGCTCAATGCCTTTGCCACACCCGAACAAAAGGCCGAGCACCTGCCAGCCGTGTTCAATGGCGAGCGTCTGTGGTGCCAGGGCTTTTCCGAGCCTGGCGCCGGCTCCGACCTGGCGTCGCTGCGCACCCGTGCCGAGCGTGACGGTGACCACTATGTGGTCAACGGCCAGAAAATCTGGACCAGCTATGCCCACCACGCCGACTGGATCTTCCTGCTGGTGCGCACCGATGCGCAGGTGAAGAAGCAGGCCGGTATCAGCTTCCTGCTGGTGGACATGCGCACGCCCGGTATCACCGTACGGCCGATCCGCAGCATCGACGATGCCCATCACCTGAACGAAACCTTCTTCGACAATGTGCGGGTGCCGGTAGGCAACCTGATTGGCAGTGAAGGGCAGGGCTGGAGCATCACCAAATTCCTGCTCAACAACGAACATGCCACCACCGCCGATCTGCCTGAGCTGAAACGCTACCTGCGGGAACTGCGCTTGATCGGCTCCACGCTGCAAGTGGCCGGCCAGCCACTGTTCGAACGCCCGGAGTTCGCCCTCAAGCTAGCGCGCCTGGAGGCTGAACTGCAGGCCATCGAAATGCTGGTGCAGCGTGTCGCGCGTCTGGATGAACAGCACAACCCGGCGTCACACACGCTGGGTTCGATGCTCAAGATTCGCGCCACCGAATTGCAGCAACGCATGACCGAGGCGCAGATCGAGGCGCTGGGGGACTACGGTGCAATCGCCTATGCGCATCCGCATGAGGCCGATCCCGAACATCCATTCCCGCAGCAGGCGCTGGCCCGGGGCATTTGCAACGATATGTTCCTGCGCCGGGCATCGACCATCTACGGCGGCACCAGCGAAGTGCAGCGCGGCATTATCGCCAAGATGCTGTTCCAACTCTGATATCAGGAAACCGCTATGGATTTCGAATTCACTTCGGAACAACAACTGTTGCAGGACAGCCTGCGACGTTATGTAGACAAGGCCTACAGTTTCGAGGCGCGTACCGCCCTGCTCAAAGCGGGCAAGAACGGTAGTGCGGACAACTGGGGCATCTTCGCTGCCAACGGCTGGCTGATGGCGGCGCTGCCGGAGGCCTATGGCGGGCTGGGCGGCTCGCTGGTGGATACGGTGATCATTGCCCAGGAGCTGGGCCGCGGCCTGGTGCTGGAGCCTTTCCTGGGCTGTGGCGTGCTGGCTGCCCAGACCGTGCTGGCCGCCGCTAGCGAGGCGCAAAAGGCTCAGCTGCTGCCACAGATGGCCGATGGCAGCTACCGTGTAGCGCTGGCCTACAGCGAAGCGGGTTCGCGCGGTATGCCGGAGCCGGTAACGCTGCAGGCCGAGCGCAAGGGCGACGGTTTTCGCCTGTCCGGGCGCAAAAGCCTGGTGCTCGGGGCCCCGGGCGCGCAAGCGTTCGTCGTTTCCGCGCAGATACCGGATACGCCAGGTATCAGCCTGCTGCTGGTAGACGCGGATTGTCCCGGACTGACAGCCCAGACGCTGCCGTTGCACGATGGCAGCTGGGTTCAGGAACTGCACTTCGACGGCGTTGAAGTCGGCGCCGATGCCTTGCTGGGTGAAGCCGGGCAGGGTTTGCCCGGGCTGCGCCAGGGCCTGGCCAACGGCATTGTCGCCCTGTGTGCCGAGCTGATCGGTGGCATGGAGAAAACCATTGAAGTCACCGCCGACTACCTCAAGGTTCGCCAGCAGTTCGGCGTGCCCATCGGTTCGTTCCAGGCCTTGCAGCACCGCCTGGCGGACATGGCTGCGGAGCTGGAACTGGCGCGTTCAAGCCTGCACGTTGCCCTGGCCTCGATGGCCAACGATGACCAGGTGACCCGCGACAAGACCGTGTCAGGCGCCAAGATGCTCATCTGCCGCGCTGCCAGGTTCGTCTGTGGCCAGGGTATCCAGTTGCACGGCGGGATTGGCATGACCGAGGAGTACCTGGTCGGGCACTACTACAAGCGGGCCGTTGTCGCCGAGGTGCTGCTGGGCAGCAGTGACAGCCACGAAGCCGCCTATGCCGCCGCCTTGCAGGCCGAGCTGCGCGCCTGATCCGTCAACCGCAAAAACATCGAGAACACAACAACAATGAAGAGCTACGAAACCCTGGCTGAACTGCAAGGCCTGGTCGGCGAAGTCGTCGGCACCAGTGACTGGGTCAGCATCGATCAGCAACGCATCAATACCTTTGCCGAAGCCACCGGCGATCACCAGTGGATCCACGTCGACCCTGAACGCGCGGCCACCGGGCCGTTTGGCAAGCCGATTGCCCATGGCTTTCTGACCTTGAGCCTGCTGCCGACCTTCATGACCAACGCCTTCGAGCTGCGCGACGTGAAGATGGGCGTGAACTACGGCATGAACAAAGTGCGCTTTGTGCAGCCGGTGCCGGTGGACAGCCGGTTGCGTGCGCATTTCAAGGTGCAGTCCTGGGAGGCGCTGGACGGTAACGGTGCTCAGGTGACCTATGAGATGACCGTTGAGATTGAAGGCGCAGCCAAGCCGGCCTGTGTGGCGGAGACCATCTTGCGGGTTTTCGCCTGACCGCTGCTGCTGTACCAACGCCACGCGCATGATCATGCCGCGTGGCGTTTTTTTTGGATCTTCGCGGGACTATGGTCCTGGGGTTGGTTTGTTGTGGCTGTGGCTGTGAGCTTATCCATTTGGTGTGGCGATGCTGCCGGCCCCTTCCGCCCTTACGGCGGGTCCCTTTTGTCTTGGCAAAAGGAACCAAAACCGCTTGCTCCTGCATCCGGCCCTACGCTGCGCTCCG
>NZ_JBWKNR010000032.1:0-10406 GCF_059415665.1 Pseudomonas sp. GW821-FHT10B02
AGCACCGTGATCCGGCGCGCCTGCTGCAACTGATCGAGCAGCATCAGGTCAGCACGCTGCACTTTGTGCCGTCGATGCTGCAGGTGTTCCTCCTCGATGAGCGGGTGCACGAGGCGCGGAGCCTCAAACGCATTATTTGCAGCGGTGAGGCGTTGCAGGTCGATGCCCAGCAGCAGGTGTTCGCCAAGCTGCCGCAGGCCAAGTTGTACAACCTCTACGGTCCGACCGAAGCGGCTATCGACGTCACCCACTGGACTTGCCGCGAAGAGGGCAGTGATACGGTGCCGATCGGTCAGCCGATTGCCAACCTGGCCACCTACATCCTTGATGCCGAACTGGGTCCGGTCCCGGCCGGTGTCATCGGTGAGCTGTACCTGGGCGGTGAAGGTCTGGCGCGTGGTTATCACCGTCGTCCCGGCCTTACCGCCGAACGCTTCATGGTCAGCCTGTTCGGCGACGGTGAACGCCTGTACCGCACCGGCGACCTGGCACGTTATCGCCCTGACGGGGTGATCGAATACGCCGGGCGTATCGACCATCAGGTGAAGATCCGTGGCCTGCGTATCGAACTGGGCGAGATCGAGGCGCGGCTGTTTGAACAGGCCGAAGTCCGCGAGGCCGTGGTGCTGGCCATGGACCTGCTCGGCAGTCAGCAACTGGTCGGCTACGTGGTGCCAAACACCGAGGGTATCGACGCCGAGCAGCTCAAGGCCCGTCTGAAAGCGCACCTGCCGGATTACATGGTGCCGAGCCAGTGGGTATTCCTCGAAAGCCTACCGCTGAGTCCCAACGGCAAGCTGGAGCGCAAGGCGCTGCCACGGCCAGACGTCGGCCAGACCCAGCAGACCTATGTCGCGCCACAGTCCGAGCTGGAGCAGCAGATCGCCGCGATCTGGCAGGAAGTGCTGCAGGTCGAGCGGGTGGGCCTGCGCGACGACTTCTTCAGCCTGGGCGGGCATTCGCTGCTCGCCACCCAGGTGATTGTCCGTTTGCGCGAGCGGCTGAACCTGGAGATTGCCCTGAAAAGCCTGTTCACCGCCCGCGATCTCGGGGCGTTCTGCGAGGCCGCCCAAGCCCTGAAGAGCGATGGCCTGTCGATCGAAGACGAATTGGCTAAATCTTTAGAGGCCCTCAAACGTTTATCAGGAGGTGAGCTTGAAGAGCTAATTTCCTAGCGAGGAGTGTGGGTGTGCAAGAGTTGATCGGGGCGGTAGGACAGCTTTCGCCAAAGGAACGCAAGGCATTGGCGGTTTTGCTGAAAAAGAAGGGGATCAATCTTTTCAGCGTTGCTCCGGTATTCACCAGGCATAGCGATGAGCCGTTACAGTTGTCCTATGCCCAGGAGCGCCAGTGGTTCCTCTGGCAACTCGACCCGCACAGCTCGGCCTATCACATCCCGGCCGCCCTGCGCCTGCGCGGCACGCTGGACCTCGACGCCCTGGAGCACAGTTTCAGGGCGTTGATCGAGCGCCACGAATCGCTGCGCACCACCTTCGTTCACGACGGTGAGCAGGCCTTGCAGCACATCGCAAGCGTTGGCGATTTGCGCCTGGATATCGAAGACCTGTCGGCCACCCCGCCCGACACTGCACAGCTGACCGCCCTGGTAGAAGCCGAAACCCGCCGCCTGTTCGACCTGGCCCACGGCCCGTTGCTGCGTGTGCGCCTGTTGCGCCTGGCCGCCGATGAGCATGTGCTGGTGCTCACCCAGCACCACAGCGTCAGCGATGGCTGGTCGATGCAGGTGATGATCGCGGAGCTGGTGCAGGCGTATGCCGCGTTCACTCAAGGGCGGGAGCTGCAGTTGCCAGCGTTGCCGATTCAGTACCCGGATTACGCCTTGTGGCAGCGTCAGTGGATGGAAGCCGGCGAGCGTCAGCGGCAACTGGATTACTGGGTTGCCCAGCTGGCGGGCGAGCAAACCTTGCTCGAACTGCCGCTCGACCGTCCGCGCCCGGCCGAACAGAGCCATCGCGGTGCACGCCTGCAGATCGCTGTGCAGGCCGCGCAGATCAGTGCCCTCAAAGCCCTGGCCCAGCGTGAAGGGGTAACGCTGTTCATGCTTCTACTGGCGTCGTTGCAGGCCTTGCTGCAGCGCTACAGCGGTCAGGTGGATATCCGTGTCGGCGCCCCGACCGCCAACCGCAGCCGCAGTGAAACCGAGCGGCTGATCGGCTATTTCGTCAACACCCAGGTGCTCAAGGCCGAGTTCGATGCCGCACTGACTTTCCGTGGCCTGCTGGCCCAGGTAAAGCAAACGGTGCTCGATGCCCAGGGGCACCAGGACCTGCCGTTCGAGCAACTGGTCGAAGCGCTGCAGCCGGAGCGCAACCTCAGCCACAGCCCGCTGTTCCAGGTGATGTTCAACCACCAGCGCGACGCGGGCGGGCAGGGCGCCGCGGCGCTTGCCGGGATCGAGATCGAACAACTGGCGCTGGAGCGCACCACGGCGCAGTTCGACCTGACCCTGGATACCCAGGAAAGCAGCGAAGGCCTGAATGCCTCGCTGACCTACGCCACCGACCTGTTCGACGCCGCCACCATCGAGCGCATGGCCGGGCACTGGCTCAATCTTTTGGCTGCCGTGATCGCCGACCCGCAGCAGCGGATTGCCGCACTGGACCTGTTCGGCACCGGCGAAGTCGCCGCGCAGATTGCCCAGTGGAACCCGCAGCCGGCCGAGTTTCCGGTCGAACACTGCCTGCATACCCTGATCGCTGCCCAAGCCGCTGCCCGTCCTGAGGCGATTGCTGTTACCTACCTGAACCAGCAACTGAGCTACGGCGAACTCAATGCCCGCGCCAACCAGTGGGCGCACCGCCTGATCGAGCTGGGCGTCGGCCCGGACGTGCTGGTCGGCGTCGCGGTCGAGCGCAGCCTGGACATGGTCGTCGGCTTGCTGGCGGTGCTCAAGGCCGGTGGCGCTTACCTGCCGCTGGACCCGCAATATCCGCAGGACCGCCTGGCCTACATGATCGAGGACAGCGGTATCGACCTGGTGCTCAGTCAGCGCGAGGTTATCGGCCGTCTGCCGCTGCCGGCGCATGTGCGCAGCCTGCTACTGGACGACGAGCTGACCCAACCGTTGACCGATCCGCAGGTCACCACCGGCCCGGACAACCTGGCCTACGTGATCTACACCTCCGGCTCCACCGGCAAACCGAAAGGCACCTTGCTGCCGCACCGCAATGTGCTGCGCCTGTTCACCGCCACCGAGCGCTGGTTCGGTTTCGGTGCCGAAGACGTCTGGAGCCTGTTCCATTCCTACGCCTTCGACTTCTCGGTGTGGGAGCTGTTCGGCGCACTGCTGTATGGCGGCCGCGTCGTCGTGGTGGCCCAGGACGTCAGCCGTTCACCGGAAGACTTCTACGCCTTGTTGTGCAACGAAGGCGTCACGGTGCTGAACCAGACCCCGTCGGCGTTCAAGGCGCTGATGCAGGTGGCCTGTGCCGAAACCGAGAGCAAACCGGCGCTGCGTTATGTGGTGTTCGGTGGCGAAGCGCTGGACGTAAAAAGCCTGCGCCCGTGGTTCGAACGTTTCGGCGATCAAGCCCCGCAACTGATCAACATGTATGGCATCACCGAAACCACCGTGCATGTGACCTACCGGCCGTTGTCGCTGGCCGATCTGGAACTGGAAACCAGCAGCCCGATTGGCGAGCCAATTGCCGATCTGTCGTGGTACCTGCTGGATGCTGAACTCAATCCGGTACCCAAAGGCTGCATCGGTGAACTGTATGTCGGCCAGGCCGGCCTGGCGCGTGGCTACCTGAAGCGTGCCGACCTCACCGCCACACGTTTCGTCGCCGACCCCTTCGGCCAGCCCGGTGCGCGGCTGTACCGTACCGGCGATCTGGCGCGTAACCGTGCCGATGGGGTGATCGAATACATCGGGCGCATCGACCATCAGGTGAAGATCCGCGGTTTCCGGATCGAGCTGGGTGAAATCGAAGCGCGTCTGCAGCAGCAAGCGTCGGTACGCAATGCTCTGGTGCTGGCACTGGACGGTCCTTCCGGTGCACAGCTGGTGGGTTACGTGGTGCCGAAAGTGGCGGTGGCGCCCGAGCAGCAAACTGCGCTGCGCGAAGAACTGCGCAGCGGGCTCAAGGCAGCACTGCCGGACTACATGGTCCCGGCGCATATCCTGTTCCTCGACAGTTTGCCGCTGACCGCCAACGGCAAGCTCGACCGCAAGGCCTTGCCGACCCCGGATGCCAGCCAGTTGCAGCAGGCCTACGTGGCACCGCAAAGCGAGCTGGAACAACGTATCGCGGCGATCTGGCAGGACGTGCTCAAGCTTGAGCAGGTCGGCCTGACGGACAACTTCTTCGAACTCGGTGGTGACTCGATCATCTCCATCCAGGTGGTCAGCCGCGCACGCCAGGCGGGAATCCGCTTCACCCCGAAAGAGCTGTTCCAGCACCAGACCGTGCAAGGTCTGGCCAGTGTCGCCCGTCTCGGCGAGGACGGCCCGGGCATCGATCAGGGCCCGGTCAGCGGTGAGCTGACCCTGCTGCCGATCCATCAGGTGTTCTTCGACACCGCGATCCCCGAGCGTCACCACTGGAACCAGTCGGTGCTGCTCAAATCCAGCCAGGCGCTGGACCCGAACGCCTTGGAGCAGGCCCTGCAGGCCTTGCTGGCACACCATGACGCCCTGCGCCTGCGCTTTGCCGAGCAAGAGGGTCACTGGCAGGCGCAGTTTGCGCCAGTGTCGAGCGAGCAGCCAGTGCTGTGGCAAGCGCAACTGAACGACAGCGCCGAATTGCAGGCGCTGGGCGACGAAGCCCAGGCCAGTCTCAACCTGCAGAACGGCCCGCTGCTGCGCGCGGTGCTGGCGACTTTGGCGAGCGGCGAGCAACGCCTGTTGCTGGTGATCCATCACCTGGCGGTGGACGGCGTGTCGTGGCGCATTCTCTTCGAAGACCTGCAGCAGGCCTACAACCAGTGCCTCGCGGGGCAAACGCCAACGCTGCCAGCCAAGACCAGCTCGATCCAGGCCTGGGCCAGGCGCATGGCCGAACATGCCGGCAGCACCGCCTTGCAGGACGAACTGCAGTACTGGACCACGCAACTGCACGGGGTTGGCGCCGACCTGCCGTGCCAGCGTACGGACGCCGCCTTGAGCTATCGCCAGGCCGTCAGCGTGCAGACCCGCCTGGACAAAACCCTGACCCGCCAGTTGCTGCAAGATGCCCCGGTGGCTTACCGCACCCAGGTCAACGACCTGCTGCTGACCGCCCTGGCGCAGGTCATCACCGGCTGGGCCGGCGAGCGTTCGGCGCTGGTGCAGCTGGAAGGTCACGGTCGCGAAGCGCTGTTCGACGACATCGACCTGACCCGCAGTGTCGGCTGGTTCACCAGCCTGTACCCGGTCAAACTGACCCCGGCAGCCGACCTCGGTGCCGCGATCAAGGGCATCAAGGAACAGCTGCGCGCCATCCCCGACAAGGGCCTCGGTTATGGCGCCTTGTGTTACCTGGGCGATGAACAGGTAAAAGCGCAACTGGCCGAGCTGCCGCAGGCGCGGATTACCTTCAACTACCTTGGCCAGTTCGATGGCAGCTTCTCCAGCGGCGAGCAGTTGCTGACCCCCGCCAGCGAAAGCGCCGGGCGCGAACAGAGCCTGGATGCACCGCTGGGTAACTGGCTGACGGTCAACGGCCAGGTCTATGACGGCGAACTGAGCCTGGGCTGGACCTTCAGCGGCGAGATGTTCGACACCGCAACCATCCAGCAACTGGCTGATGCTTACGCTCAAGCGCTGCAGGGTTTGATTGCCCATTGCAGCGCTGCTGTCCAGCAAGGCTTCACGCCGTCGGACTTCCCCCTGGCGCGAGTCTCCCAGGCCCAGCTGGACCGGCTACCGGTGCCAGCCGCCGCAGTCGAAGACCTCTATCCGATGTCGCCGATGCAACAGGGCATGATGTTCCACACCCTGTACGAACAGTCGGCCAGCGACTACATCAACCAGATGCGCCTGGACGTCGAAGGGCTCGATCCCGAACGCTTTTCCCAGGCCTGGCAGGCGGCGCTGGCGGGGCATGACATCCTGCGCAGCAGCTTTGTCTGGCAGGGCGATCTGCAGCAACCGTTGCAGGTGGTGCACAAGACCCTGCAAATGCCGTTCTGCCACCTCGACTGGCGCGGCCGTGAGGATCTCGCCGAGGCGCTGGACGCCTGGGCTGAAAACGACCGTCAGCAAGGCTTCGACCTGGCCCGTGCGCCGTTGCTGCGCATGGCGGTGATTCGCACCGGCGAACAGCGCTATCACCTGGTCTACACCAACCACCACATCCTTATGGACGGCTGGAGCAACTCGCGTCTGCTCGGCGAAGTGCTGCAACGCTACAGCGGCCAGTGGCTGGCGACTGAACCGGCACGCTACAGCCATTACATCGACTGGCTGCAGCGCCAGGACAGCGCAGCCAGCCAGGCCTTCTGGCAGCGTGAGCTGGGAGCGCTGAGCACGCCGACCCGCCTGGCCGACGCGCTGCTGCGTCCTGCCAGCGGTACTGTCGGCTATGGCGATCACCTGTACAGCCTCGACATCACCCTGACCGAACGCCTGAACGCCTTTGCCCGGCAGCAGAAAATCACCCTCAACACCCTGGTGCAGGCCGCCTGGCTGTTGTTGCTGCAGCGCTACACCGGCCAGGACAGTGTGTGCTTCGGCGCCACGGTGGCTGGCCGTCCGGCCGACCTCAAAGGCGTTGAAGAGCAGATCGGTCTGTTCATCAACACCTTGCCGGTGGTCGCCGCGCCGGTGCCGCAGCAAACGGTCGGCGCCTGGCTGCAAGCCTTGCAGGCGCAGAATCTGGCGTTGCGTGAGCACGAGCACACACCGCTGTTCGAGATCCAGCGCTGGGCCGGGCAGGGCGGTGAAGCGCTGTTCGACAACATCCTGGTGTTCGAGAACTACCCGGTGGCCGAGGCCTTGCAAAGCGCCTCGCCGGCCGGTGTCAGCTTCGGCAGCATCGCCAACCACGAGCAGACCAACTACCCGTTGACCCTGGCCGTCGGCCTCTCCGATGCCCTGACCCTGCATTACAGCTATGCCCGCAGCCAGTTCCGCGACGACAGCGTCGAGCGCCTCGCCGCGCATCACCGCCAGCTGTTGCTGGCCCTGGCCGAAGACGCGCTGCGCCCGCTGGGTGAGGTGTCGCAACTGGCGCCTGCTGAACAACAGCAGCTTCAGGCCTGGAGCCAGGTGCCGTTCGAGAGCGGCGACCGGCGGGCGGTGCACCAGCTGTTCGAAGCCCAGGTGCAGCGTCAGCCCGAGGCACCGGCGCTGATTTTCGGCGAGCAGCAATTGAGCTACGCCGAACTCGACAACCGCGCCAACCGCCTGGCGCGTACCCTGGTCGAGCTCGGTGCCGGTCCCGAAGTACTGGTCGGGATTGCCGTGGAGCGTGGCCTGGACATGATCGTTGCGGTGATTGCGGTGCTCAAGTCGGGCAGCGCCTATGTGCCGCTCGACCCCGGTTACCCGGCCGACCGCCTGCAATGCATGATGGAAGACAGCGGCATCGTCCTGCTGCTGAGCCAGAGCCACTTGCTGGAGCGCCTGCCGGTGCCGGCGGCGGTCACCAGCCTGTGCCTGGACCAGGCCCAGGCCTGGCAGGCCGAGGATGGCAGCGTCTTGCACATCGAGGTGGCGGCCGACAACCTCGCCTACGTCATGTTCACCTCCGGCTCCACCGGCCGCCCCAAGGGCGTCGGCATCAGCCAGTCGGCGCTGACCCGGCATGCCTGGGTTTCCGTGGACTTCTTCAACCTCGACGGCAGCGACCGCATGCTGCAGTTCGCCACCTTCAACTTCGACGGCTTTGTCGAGCAACTCTATGCGCCGTTGATCTGCGGTGCCGCAGTGGTGCTGCGTGGTCCGCAGATCTGGGACAGCGAAACCTTCTACCGCGAGCTGATCGAGCGGCAGATCAGCGTGGTCGACCTGACCACCGCCTATTGGCACATGCTCGCCAAGGACTTTGCGGCCATCGGCCCGCGTGACTATGGGCGTCTCAAGCAACTGCACAGCGGTGGCGAGGCGATGCCGCCGGAAGGCCTGGCGGCCTGGAAACAGGCGGGGCTGGGGCATGTGCGTCTGCTCAACACCTATGGCCCGACCGAAGCGACGGTGACCGTCACCACCCTCGATTGCAGCGAGTATGTCGACGGGCGTCGCGAGCAACCGCTGACCCTGCCGATCGGCACGGTGTTGCCGGAACGCAGCATCTACCTGCTCGACAACAACGGCGCGCCGGCCCCGGTCGGCACGGTGGGCGAACTGGTGATTGGCGGTGAGCTGCTCGCCCGTGGTTACTTCAACCGCCCGAGCCTGACTGCCGAACGCTTCCTGCCTGATCCGTTTGCCTTGCAACCGGGCGGGCGCCTGTACCGCAGCGGTGACCTGGCCCGCTACCGCGCCGATGGGGTGATCGACTACGTCGGGCGCATCGATCACCAGGTCAAGATTCGCGGCCTGCGTATCGAGCTGGGCGAAATCGAGGCGCGTCTGCAGGAGCAGGAGGCCGTTCGCGATGCCGTGGTCCTGGCCCTGGAGGGGCCGAACGGCCTGCAGCTGGTGGCTTATGTGGTGCCAACAGAAACACCGGGCGATGCCCTGCGCGAGCGGCTCAAGGCCCACCTGCAACAGCACCTGCCGGACTACATGGTGCCAGGCGCCTGGATGTTCCTCGAGCAGTTGCCGCTGAGCCCCAATGGCAAGCTCGACCGCAAGGCGCTGCCCAAGCCCGATGCCGCCCAGGCACTGGAACGCTTCGTAGCGCCGCAGAGTGGCGTGCAGCAGCAGGTCGCGCAGATCTGGCAGGAGGTGTTGCAGGTCGAGCGCGTCGGCCTCACCGACAACTTCTTCGCCCTCGGTGGCCACTCGTTGCTGGCGACCCAGGTGGTTGCGCGCATGCGCCATGCCCTGAACATCGAGGTGAGCCTGCGCAGCCTGTTCGAGCAGGACAACCTGGCGGCCTTCGTTGCCGCCCTCGATCCGCAGGCTGCTCAGCCGGCGCCGGCCCTGGTGGCGCAGGCACGTGGAAACAGTGTGCCGCTGTCGTATGCCCAGGAACGTCAGTGGTTCCTCTGGCAGCTGGACCCGCAGAGCGCCGCCTACCACGTCCCGTGCGCGCTGCGCCTGCGCGGCCCGCTGCAGGTCGAGGCGCTGGAGCGTGGCTTCCAGGTGCTGGTGCAACGTCATGAAAGCCTGCGCACCACTTTCATTCAGGAAGGGGTGAAGCCGCTGCAAGTGATTGCCGCGCAGGGCTCGCTGGCGATCGAGCGGCATACAGTGCCCGTGTTGGACAGCGCCCTGGCCCGTGATAGCTGGGTTCAGGCCTTTATCGAAGGCGAGATCGCCCGGCTGTTCGACCTCGGCCAGGGTCCGCTGATCCGGGTCAACCTGCTGCAGCTGGCCGAAGATGAGCACATCCTGCTGCTGACCCAGCACCACATCGTGTCCGACGGCGCCTCGATGCAGGTCATGGTCGATGAGCTGGTGCAGTTGTATGCCGGCTTCACTGCCGGACATGAGGTGCAGTTGGCGCCGTTGCCGATCCAGTACGCCGACTACGCCCTGTGGCAGCGCCAGTGGATGGACGCCGGCGAACGCGAGCGTCAACTGGGGTACTGGCGTGCCCGTCTGGCCGGTGATCAAGCACCGCTGGCGCTGCCGACCGACCGTCCGCGTCCAGCCGTGCAAAGCTACCGTGGTGCGCGCCTGGACCTGGTCTTGCCCGCCGCGACCCATGCCGCATTGCAGCGAGTGGCGCGTGAGCACAACGTCACCCTGTTCATGCTCCTGCTGGCCTCGTTCCAGACCTTGCTGCACCGTTACTCCGGGCAGGCCGATATCCGTGTCGGCGTGCCGGTGGCCAACCGCAGCCGCATGGAAACCGAAGGCCTGATCGGCTTTTTCACCAACACTCAGGTGCTCGATGCCCAGCTCAGCCCGCAGCTGTCGTTCGCGCAGCTGTTGCAGCAGGTGCGGGCGACGGCGCTGGGCGCCCAGGCGCACCAGGACCTGCCGTTCGAGCAACTGGTCGAAGCCCTGCAACCGCAACGCAGCCTCAGCCACAGCCCGCTGTTCCAGGTGTTGTTCAACCATCAGCGAGAAGTGCAACGGGGTGGGGCAGGGCAGGCTTTGTCGGCGTTGCAGGTCGAGACCCTGGCCTGGGCAACCCACAGCGCCCAGTTCGACCTGACCCTGGATACCGTGGAGGCCATTGATGGCCTGAGTGCCTCGCTGACCTACGCCACCGACTTGTTCGACGCGACCACTGTCGCCCGCATGGCGCAGCATTGGCGCAACCTGCTGGAGGCGATCATCGCCGAGCCGACGGCGGCGATTGCCGATCTGCCGATGCTGGCTGTCGAGGAACGTACGCAGTTGCTTG
>NZ_JBWKNR010000033.1:0-8795 GCF_059415665.1 Pseudomonas sp. GW821-FHT10B02
GGAGGGGATGGCAACGGCGGCTCTGGGGGCGATGGCAACGGCGGCTCTGGGGGCGATGGCAACGGCGGCTCTGGGGGTGATGGCAACGGCGGCTCTGGGGGCGATGGCAACGGCGGCTCTAATTCCGGCGGTTCTGCTTCTGGTACTGCATGTGATGCTGTTTTGAGTTGCTCTGGTGATGCTATTCAGTGTGCGATCCTTTCTCAGCAAAAGAAGTCTGCTTGTGCTTTAGCTGGTCTTACTGCCCGCGATGAAGCTGCTGCTGCGAATTTGCTTTCTGGTGACAAGTTCGAGCTTGAGGAAAAAACCGTTGCGGTTACCTCCCTTTTTGAACGGGCTAGGTTTCTGCCGGAGGCATGCCCTGCGCCGTTGGTTATGAACCTTTCCTTCGGTACTTTTGAACTTGGATTCGATTTGATCTGTGATTATGCAAGTGTTTTTGCAGGCTTTCTGATTTTAAGCGCAACACTTCTTGCACTGATGATCATATTTAAGGAGTGAACTAATGCCAATGGCAATCATCTGGGCTCTTGTTACTGCTGCAGTTCCTGTTGTAAAGATGGTTTTGAAAGCTCTTGGTATTGGGGTTGTTTCGTACGTAGGAATAAACCTAGTTCTTACTCAGGCAACAGATGTGATCATTAATAACATACTTGGTCTTCCTATGGAGCTGCAGCAACTCATGGGGCTTATCAAACTTGATGTTGCGGTTAATATCGTTTTATCAGCCATTACAACTAAGTTGACCCTTAGGGGGATCGATAAGCTTACTGATACCAAAACCAAACTTACAGGTCTCTAATCATGCTTGTTTTGCGTACTGGATTGCCTGGGGCATCTAAAACTCTTAATTCTCTTAAGGAAATCGACGAAGAAGCTTCTTCGTCTGGCAGACCTGTCTATTACCATAATATCAATGAGCTTCAGACCGATAAGCTAAAGGCGACCTGGAATCAGTTTGATGACCCGATGCTTTGGTATGAGCTTCCCAAAAATTCTATTATTGTAATTGATGAAGCTCAGGGTTGGTTTGGTGATAGGGATAAACGACAACCTATGCCACCTCATCTATCTGAGTTTGAGACTCACAGGCATAAAGGTTGGGATATTCATCTTATTACCCAGCATGGTTCCATGTTAGATGTTCATGTGCGTCGGCTTGCTGGGCGTCATATTTTCTATATGCGTCTCTGGAACGGTAATCGTGTTTCTCGTTATGAGATGGATAAATACGTAGATCAAGACAAGCCATCACAGCTTAAGCTTGGTCGAAGAACAATTATTAAGATTGATAAGGCCTTTTTCGGTCTTTATAAATCCGCTGTCGCACATAACATGAAGTTCAGACCTCCTTTTGTTGTCTGGGCTCTCCCTATACTGGTCATAGCACTCGTTTATTTGTGTTATTCATACTACGACAGTTTAGGTGAGCGAACTGTTGTTCCGCATAAGGTTGATGATCCTTCGGCTACACAATCTCCTCCACGTACGGTGCTTATGAGCGGTTCAGGTCGCGTTGCGGACCCTTCAATCTACACACCTCGGGTCGAGGGACTTCCGCTTTCTGCTCCGATTTACGATGCTCTTACCGTTCCTTCCGTAGCTCCTAAGCTCACGTGTTTTCTAAGTAATGACCAAGACTACAATTCACGTAATCCAGCAAAACTGGAGGTTCTTGTTTCCAATGGTCCTTCCATTGCTTGTGGTTGTTTTACACAGCAAGGCACGAAGGAGGACGTTTCTTTTGAGCTGTGCCGCGCCTATGCATTGAATGGAAGCTTTGATAGCAGCCCTACCACTCTGGCTCGACCAGGAGCCGTAGGGTACCGAAAATGACTAGGTTCATTGGTGTTTTCATCTTGTTCCTGGTCTGTGGTTCGGCTTCAGCTGGTGGTCTTACTTTTCGGCTTGATCAGGTACCTGCAACTCAACTTTTGGCTGCCACTTACAAGAACATTCTCGGCAAGAGTTATGCGGTAGACCCGACTGTCATCGCTAACCCACCATTGGTTACGTTTGATGTTGATCAGTGGCCAGCTGAAAAGCTTCAGGGCACGGTCGACTCTGTCCTACTCCGAGCCGGAATCGAGAAAACAGAGACACCAGACGGTCTTGTTTACTTCTCATTGTCTAAGAGGGCTCAGAGGTCAGCAGCTGCTGGCCTTAACTTTGACGGCCCGCCTGGCTCGATTGGCCCGATGCCTTCTCTTATGTCTGATGAGCTGCAGCCAGCCACTGATTTTCAGGTCTATGTCCCACACGATCGTACGGTTGCTAGCCTTCAGGCCGTAGCTAATCAGCTGCTCGGTACCAAGATTGATGCCGGCGATGTGGTCGTTTTGGTTGGTGATCCAGAACGCATCGAGAAAGCCCTTTTTGTCCTGGAGTCGCTTGATCGTGCAGTTGCTGAGGTTCAGGCAAAAGTGCTTGTTGTTGAGTTCACATCCAGCGAGGTTGAAGGCAACACCTTTGAGTTTGCCTTGAGTGCGCTCTCGGGCAAGTTGAACCTCGGGATCACGTCACTGCTCCCACCTGGTGAAAGTGTTCTGAAGATTGCTACTGGTGATTTTTCCGCGATTCTTTCAGCGGTTTCTGGTGATAGCCGTTTTTCGGTTGTCTCGTCGCCGGTGCTCCGGGTAAAGGACGGAAAGACAGGTACGGTTGAGGTTGGTGAGGAAGTACCGACCCTGTCGACAACCAGCTTCGATAATCAAGGCAACGCTCAACAGTCAATCAAGTACCGGTCTGCTGGGGTTATTTTCCAGCTCAAGCCATCGATCATGAAGAATCGTATTGAGCTTGAGCTCAAGCAGCAGATCTCTGATTTCAAGGCGAACGACACGTCTGGTATTGACTCCCCGACGCTTTCTAAACGAGAGCTTTCGACAGTCGTCCAGGCGCGTGATGGTGACCTAATCGTGCTTGGTGGTTTGGATCAGAACAAGGACAGCGTTTCTGGTCGTGGCTTCAGTTTTTTGCCCAAATTCATGCGCTCGAATGCCTCTGAGAAGAGCCGCACGCAGGTCCTGATATTCCTGCAGGTCGATCGTACGACCTGAGTAGAAATCTCTAATAGCTAAGGAAATTTTCAAGATGAATGAACCTACCATCCCAACCCTACGCTCTTCCATGATTCATATCCTGGTCGTTGTAATGACGTCGCTCCTCGGTATTGGCTGCTTGCTGATGGCATTGGAAATGATGACAACCGCGCTCATTGCTGGTGGTGCCGTGTCTAATGAGACTGTTCTCTATGTTGGCTGCTCTGTCCTTGCCGGAATGCGTATCCAATGGCAGGCCATCATAGATTGGGAACGCGTTCGTAAGCTTTTGTGATGAAGCGGGAGATCGACTGTATGGACAGAAATGCACGATTAGCCTTGCTCAAGCGCTTCCTGAGCCCGGAAAAGTTTTCGCATGCGGAATCTTTCTGTGAATCAGGTAGTTATGCATGTTCTGTGCTTCTCAAGACCTTTGCCGCGGCTGAAGCCGTTTTCGGTGACCCTGAGCTGGCTGCTCAGTGGCTATTGAAGCCTGCTATTGCGCTCGATCGGCGCCGGCCTTTGGATCTGCTTGCCGATGAGTCTGGCTTTGAGATCGTGAGCGATCTGCTTGTGAGGCTGGATTATGGTGTTTATTGAAATGGTACTAAAAATACCTAAGACGCTTGGTTCTGAGCGTCTGAAATAGTACCAAAAATGCTTGTGCAATAATTCTTGGATTGGTACCATTAGCCATGAAGAAGATAGACACGCCTCTGTAAATGGTACCAAACGGTCATAGCATAGAGCACCTACTCCAATGATTAGTAAAGTCCAAAACAGTGTTTACCTGGTCGTTGCCACCTCAGCCAATTGCCATGACCGAAAGCCATCCTACTTACGGACTTTTCCAGACCGAGTTCAGGCTGAGTGCTGGCGAGATGAAGTCATCGACTACCACATAACTGAACCGCAAATCGTTGATTACATTGTCAATGGTGATGATCACTTGCATGTTTACTATGACCTTTTGTCAGCTTGGCGCATTAACCATCCGGGTGGAGAAGCAGCGTCCCACCATCAGCGTTTTGAATTGGTTGAAGTCCCTTTTGGGCAGCCCTGAAATTTGAATGACTATTGGTGAATACGATGTTGGTCAAGATCCAAGATGTTCCTGATTCCTTGGTGGCTCTGCTGAAGGAATCCACTGGGTGTGGTACCGCTTCCAAGGCCTTTATGGCTGCTGCAGGTGCATACCTTTCCCTCGCTCAACAAGTAGAGCAACAGAGCGCTGAATTGGCTGAATTGAAGGAAAAACTTGCGGTAGCAGAGCGTGTGATTGATGAAGCTCAGAGTGCTGCTTTGGCCTTGCTTGGGTGTACTAACCCTGAGGTACTAAAACCGTCCTCGCCGACTTTTGCAGCTGCTGTCGAAGGTACCAAAACGCCCGGATCTATTAAGGACCTTGGCGAGTGGTTTGAGAAACAGGTAGAACCTGAAACGGTACCAGACGCTGATCTTTCTTCCCGCGGCTGATTCATTTTGGTCTAGGTCAGGGGCCGCGACCCCGGCTCATCGTGACAGCCTTACCGTCGCGATGAACGGAGTCCCGGGCGAAGCGAACCCTTGACCATGCCCCGATTGAAATTACTCTTTGCCTGGGATGTAGGGGGCGTTTTTCCCCCTGCATCCCTGGCCTCGCCGAGAGCTCCCGGAGGGCCGCCGGCGGCGATCTTGATCTTGTTGGACACAAGAACACGACCGATGTGGTTTAATCGGTCTCGATAAGAAAACGGACGCAAAAAAAAACCCCCCTGTACAAGCTGTGGCGGCTTAGGGAGGTTTTTCGGCTTCGGAGGCCGTGGATGCATCATAGCTCAGATGTTGAGGGGGCTCTAGACCCCTCTGATCGGCTACCTGTGGCGGGTGCTGATCAGGCCGCGAAAGCGGCCCTTGGTATAAATGCGAAATCCTCTACCACCTGTGAGGATGCCAAAAACACCGCTAAGGCCCGTGCTGTAAGGGCTGAACGGTTTTTCGCTCTGGCAAAAAGTCGGGAAATTTTCGCTCGCGAATCCGCTTCCATTGGGATCAAGCAGTACGACAAATTTCACCGGACTTTTGCCTGTCATCACAATCGCATAGGAACCTTTGTAGAGGTTCACCGTAGTGCTATGCATCAGAAAGCTTTCTACGGTGGCCTGGCTACCTGTGGCAGCGTTTGGGCATGCACTGTATGCGCGGCCAAGATCCAGGAGCGGCGGCGAGAGGAAATAGCCCAAGCGATCGATCACGCTTACGGTGAAGGCAAGCACGCACCGGCCATGGTGACTTTCACGTTTCCCCACATGCATGCCGATGTGCTGCGCTCGTTGATTCTCAAACAGCGTGAGGCCTTTAAATACCTGCGTGAGGGCAATAGCTTCAGGCTGTTCTGTAAGCGCTTCGGTTACAAGGGGCTTATCCGCTCGCTCGAGGTCACCCATGGGCAAAATGGTTGGCACCCGCATACCCATGAGTTGTGGTTTGTACGACCGCTGAAAAAGGCCGAGCGTGAAGCGTTCCTGGACTTCGTTAAATCGCGCTGGGAGAAGGCTTGCATCAAGGCTGGTCTGATCGATCCGACCGACCTGGTCAAGATGCGCAGCTTTCGGATGTATAGCTGTGACGTCCGTTTCAATGTCACGACTGGTGACTACCTGGCCAAGCAAGATGGCTCCCGTCATTGGGGTGCTGATCGAGAGATGGCCAGCTCAAAGGCCAAGACCAAGAACAAATTCAAGGGGTGTCATCCACATGATTTTCTCATGCGTGATGACCAGTCAGGCCGCCGGCATTACCTCGAATACGCGTTGACCATGCGTGATCTTCGTTGCCGGCAACTCTACTGGTCACCCGGGCTTAAAGACTGGGCCGGCGTCGATGAAAAAGATGATGAGCAGATAGCCGAGGAGCAGACAGAAACCGCCGACATACTGGGCTTTCTGACGGCTGACGAGTGGCGATCGATCTATAAGGCTAAGGCAGAGGCTGAGCTGCTTGATATCGCCGATACAGGTGATTGGGACCGTGTTCAGCTGCTTTTGAAATCACTATCTACTTCTGTTCAGGTTGAACCCGAAACAGCCGCGGCGATCGTTTCTGTACAGCAAGAGCCGAGGCCTGCTGTTCGTGATGTGCCGATGCATCTAACCAGTAAGGCGCTCACAGCGAGGCGGGCAGGCACGCCCGTAGCTTCTGAAAGCTATGTTCAGGCGCCTTTCTGGCTTGATCTGGTTCAGTGGAAGCTGGTCGATGATTCTGGTGCTTATGAAGCGCTCGTAGCGGTCTACGAGACCGCTCTGAGAATGTCAGGATTGGTCCAGGGTTCTCCTGAATATACTGCGCTGGCTTCATCGGTGATCGAGGACGCGCTTGCCTGTTTAGCGCTGTGAAAAACTCATGCCGCGGGCCGTTTTTTGAGTCGAAATTACACATTTTTTTGCACATATTTTGAACCTCTGAAACCCATATGAAACGGGGCTTTCAGAGGTTCTATCAAGCCTTAAAACAGGCATTTCCTGCACATTTTTTGTCAGACCTTTTTCTCATTGATTGTCATCCCCATGGTAATGGCCTTGCCGGACCGGTGTTGAGCAATCGAGGAGCTTAGGTGTTCAGCGTTTGAAGACGTCCCCAGTAGGTGCCTTGTTTCGCTCATACCTGGTTCGTTCGTCAGTTCGCTTCTAACCTCCCTTATCCATTCATGCAGGCTCAGACCCCGGCTTTCTGCGTGCTTTTCCAGCTGGCTCAGCTGCTCTTTCATTCTCGCGTTGCTCCTTGGCTATTTTCAGTAGCTCGGCCACCGCCTCATCCATCGTGCAATCACGCTCGATGGTCATCAGCTTGAGTTCTTTCCAGACCTCAGTGGTGATACCGACGTTCTTCAGTCTTTCTTTGGTCATTCTGCGATCCCTTTCTGTGTGCCACCACCCAATGTGGTGCATCAAAGTGCTCAACGTGTTTTAGTGTTGTGGTGCTGTTGCATTTTAGTGTTGTCGTGTTAGGATTTGTCTTGATCACGGCGGACCCTGTGACACGAAAACACACCAACACAACGAAAGGTTACCAAGCATGGACCTCAAGGTCGAAATCGAAGGCATTAAGAAATCGGGCGTATCGAAGTCGAACACCCCCTACTTCATTCTGGCGTGCTACGTGATGCTCCCTGGCGTACGTCATCCCCAGGCCTGTGATCTGTTCTCCGATAAGGCCTTGAACCCTGGTACCTACGATGTGCCGGCCGCGTTCTCGGTTAAGGAAAACCGTCCTTACATGGAGCTGAAGCTTTCGGAGGCCAAGCTCTCGAAAATCGGTCAGGCCGCGTGATCACATTCCTGGGCTGTGAAGGTCAGTGGTCCAATTTGACGAACCCTCCGTCATGTAGTGGTGGATTACATGTTCTTACAGCTCAACAACTTGTTGCATCGCAACAACTCAGCTCCGAAGACTATTTAGTACTTAAGGATTCTGTTGCTGGAATTTTCTTTATGGTCTTTGGTTTTGTTGTCTTAAAAAAACTTTTGTGAGCTTATTCATGAATAAATTGAAGGCGCTTTTTGCTGTTCCGGCTTTAACTTTGATGTTGGCTTCTGGTGCTCATGCTGCAATTGATGTTTCTTCACTCGACACTACTTTGGCTGATGTTGCCATTGTTGGTCTTGCTGTTTTCGGCGTTTATATCGCTATCGCTGGTTATAAGTACGTCCGCAAGCTGCTGTGATGAAATAGCGCCGGCTAGGGCAAAGCGACAACGGAGCCTGCCCGCCGGCGCGTCTTCTCTCACTCGGGCTTCGGCCCTTTTTTTTGGTCTGCGATTATGTTTGATCCGAATGCTTTTTACCTGATTGTTTTTACTGTAGCCATTATCATTCTTTTGTTTGGATAAGCCATGTTCAAACTAATTTTACTTTTCTTATTTATTTTCAACTCGACTTCTGCATATTCCGCCGAGGGAGATCAGATTTGGTTTTATCAATCCTTTGTTAATACTACTCAGACAATTGCTTCTGGCACCAATGTTCAAGCAGGTATTTATAATCTTTGCAGAGTAAAATCTGATACTGATTATACAAATATATCTGAGCCTTCTCATTCATCTGGTGATAGTGCGTTCGGTCATTTTATTGGCGGTGTCGCTTCTACTGATCAGGTAGACAGTACCACCTGGCAGTGCGCATATAACAGCGCTAAACCTGGAGATACTAACCTATATTATTTTTATGTTTATGCCGAGAAGCAATGTGATGAGGGTTCTACTTATGACCGTGAGAGTCGCGAGTGTGTTAAGCCTCAATGCATAGAAGGTGATACTGTTCTGCTTTCTGGTGTTTCCTCTAGTTTAGTTCAGACTGCTCCTAATACTGTTTACATCGCTGATAGAACCCCGGAAACTGCTTGTTACTCTAATAGTACCCCTATTAAGGGCTGCAGCTACAAAAAACCTCAGTTCTCCCATTCTTGTTATGCTGATACTGCGCTGTCTTGGGATGAGTCCGGCAATCTCATATCTTCAAGCACAGGTCACTGTAACTATAAGTTTATTAATAGCGGTACAACTTGCAATGTAACATCGTCAAATACATTGCCACTGGGTTGGGGTGGTTACTCTCTAACACCTTCAGGATCTGATTCATTTACATGTGAAGATGGCATTACGACTCCTGGTTGTCCTGAAGATTCTACCGGGGATGGATCTGGAGGGGATGGCAACGGCGGCTCTGGGGGCGATGGCAACGGCGGCTCTGGGGGCGATGGCAACGGCGGCTCTGGGGG
>NZ_JBWKNR010000034.1:0-3290 GCF_059415665.1 Pseudomonas sp. GW821-FHT10B02
GCGATGCATCGTTTCACTGCTGAGTTCGGGATGGGATCAGGTGGTTCCAATGCTCTATGGTCGTCAAGAAATTCTGTTGCCAGAAGGTCTTGTTTAAGACACTCCAGCGAATTGGGTATGTGATGATTGTGAGTCGCAAACTTTCGGTTCGTTTCGTCTTCACAACACCGCAATCTGGCTTTCGCTCAAATTGCTTGGGTGTTATATGGTCAAGCCTCACGGGCAATTAGTATTGGTTAGCTCAACGCCTCACAGCGCTTACACACCCAACCTATCAACGTCGTAGTCTTCGACGGCCCTTCAGGGAGCTCAAGGCTCCAGTGAGATCTCATCTTGAGGCAAGTTTCCCGCTTAGATGCTTTCAGCGGTTATCTCTCCCGAACATAGCTACCCGGCAATGCCACTGGCGTGACAACCGGAACACCAGAGGTTCGTCCACTCCGGTCCTCTCGTACTAGGAGCAGCCCCTCTCAAATCTCAAACGTCCACGGCAGATAGGGACCGAACTGTCTCACGACGTTCTAAACCCAGCTCGCGTACCACTTTAAATGGCGAACAGCCATACCCTTGGGACCGGCTTCAGCCCCAGGATGTGATGAGCCGACATCGAGGTGCCAAACACCGCCGTCGATATGAACTCTTGGGCGGTATCAGCCTGTTATCCCCGGAGTACCTTTTATCCGTTGAGCGATGGCCCTTCCATACAGAACCACCGGATCACTAAGACCTACTTTCGTACCTGCTCGACGTGTCTGTCTCGCAGTCAAGCGCGCTTTTGCCTTTATACTCTACGACCGATTTCCGACCGGTCTGAGCGCACCTTCGTACTCCTCCGTTACTCTTTAGGAGGAGACCGCCCCAGTCAAACTACCCACCATACACTGTCCTCGATCCGGATAACGGACCTGAGTTAGAACCTCAAAGTTGCCAGGGTGGTATTTCAAGGATGGCTCCACGCGAACTGGCGTCCACGCTTCAAAGCCTCCCACCTATCCTACACAAGCAAATTCAAAGTCCAGTGCAAAGCTATAGTAAAGGTTCACGGGGTCTTTCCGTCTAGCCGCGGATACACTGCATCTTCACAGCGATTTCAATTTCACTGAGTCTCGGGTGGAGACAGCGCCGCCATCGTTACGCCATTCGTGCAGGTCGGAACTTACCCGACAAGGAATTTCGCTACCTTAGGACCGTTATAGTTACGGCCGCCGTTTACCGGGGCTTCGATCAAGAGCTTCGCGTTAGCTAACCCCATCAATTAACCTTCCGGCACCGGGCAGGCGTCACACCCTATACGTCCACTTTCGTGTTTGCAGAGTGCTGTGTTTTTAATAAACAGTCGCAGCGGCCTGGTATCTTCGACCGGCATGAGCTTACGGAGCAAGTCCTTCACCCTCACCGGCGCACCTTCTCCCGAAGTTACGGTGCCATTTTGCCTAGTTCCTTCACCCGAGTTCTCTCAAGCGCCTTGGTATTCTCTACCCAACCACCTGTGTCGGTTTGGGGTACGGTTCCTAGTTATCTGAAGCTTAGAAGCTTTTCTTGGAAGCATGGCATCAACCACTTCGTCGCCTAAAGGCAACTCGTCATCAGCTCTCGGCCTTAAGATCCCGGATTTACCTAAGATCTCAGCCTACCACCTTAAACTTGGACAACCAACGCCAAGCTGGCCTAGCCTTCTCCGTCCCTCCATCGCAATAACTAGAAGTACAGGAATATTAACCTGTTTTCCATCGACTACGCTTTTCAGCCTCGCCTTAGGGACCGACTAACCCTGCGTCGATTAACGTTGCGCAGGAAACCTTGGTCTTTCGGCGTGGGAGTTTTTCACTCCCATTGTCGTTACTCATGTCAGCATTCGCACTTCTGATACCTCCAGCAAGCTTCTCAACTCACCTTCACAGGCTTACAGAACGCTCCTCTACCGCATCACCTAAGTGATACCCGTAGCTTCGGTGCATGGTTTGAGCCCCGTTACATCTTCCGCGCAGGCCGACTCGACTAGTGAGCTATTACGCTTTCTTTAAAGGGTGGCTGCTTCTAAGCCAACCTCCTAGCTGTCTAAGCCTTCCCACATCGTTTCCCACTTAACCATGACTTTGGGACCTTAGCTGACGGTCTGGGTTGTTTCCCTTTTCACGACGGACGTTAGCACCCGCCGTGTGTCTCCCATGCTCGGCACTTGTAGGTATTCGGAGTTTGCATCGGTTTGGTAAGTCGGGATGACCCCCTAGCCGAAACAGTGCTCTACCCCCTACAGTGATACATGAGGCGCTACCTAAATAGCTTTCGAGGAGAACCAGCTATCTCCGAGCTTGATTAGCCTTTCACTCCGATCCACAGGTCATCCGCTAACTTTTCAACGGTAGTCGGTTCGGTCCTCCAGTCAGTGTTACCTAACCTTCAACCTGCCCATGGATAGATCGCCCGGTTTCGGGTCTATACCCAGCGACTAAACGCCCTATTAAGACTCGCTTTCGCTACGCCTCCCCTATTCGGTTAAGCTCGCCACTGAATATAAGTCGCTGACCCATTATACAAAAGGTACGCAGTCACCTAACAAGTAGGCTCCCACTGCTTGTACGCATACGGTTTCAGGATCTATTTCACTCCCCTCTCCGGGGTTCTTTTCGCCTTTCCCTCACGGTACTGGTTCACTATCGGTCAGTCAGTAGTATTTAGCCTTGGAGGATGGTCCCCCCATATTCAGACAAAGTTTCTCGTGCTCCGTCCTACTCGATTTCATGACTAAGAGATTTTCGCGTACAGGGCTATCACCCACTATGGCCGCACTTTCCAGAGCGTTCCGCTAATCTCAAAGCCACTTAAGGGCTAGTCCCCGTTCGCTCGCCACTACTAAGGGAATCTCGGTTGATTTCTTTTCCTCAGGGTACTTAGATGTTTCAGTTCCCCTGGTTCGCCTCTTGCACCTATGTATTCAGTACAAGATACTCAGCTTATGCTGAGTGGGTTCCCCCATTCAGAGATCTCCGGATCAAAGTCTGTTTGCCGACTCCCCGAAGCTTATCGCAGGCTACCACGTCTTTCATCGCCTCTGACTGCCAAGGCATCCACCGTATGCGCTTCTTCACTTGACCATATAACCCCAAGCAATCTGGTTATACTGTGAAGACGACATTCGCCGAAAATTCGCAAAACTCTTAAGAGTCACTCACAAATTTTACCTTAGCCTGAACACACACCAGTGAAAGTGTGGCCCAGTCTATCTTTCTATCACATACCCAAATTTTTAAAGAACGATTCTGAAAAAGTTCAGAAATCAATATTCGAAG
>NZ_JBWKNR010000035.1:0-4782 GCF_059415665.1 Pseudomonas sp. GW821-FHT10B02
GAATGCTTATGCAAAGGGCTTGAAGCAGAAGCCTTAACACCCAGCTTCTTGGCGTCCGCTGCCAAGGGACAGTTCCATGCCTACTTTTTCCAAGAAAAAAGTAGGCCGCCGTAAGGGCGGAAGGGGCCAGCAGCGGCGCTACACCAAATGGATAAGCTCGCCCCCATAAGTCCGTGAAAATCCATAAAAAAGCCGCCCGAAGGCGGCTCAACAATGCAGAGAAAAACTCAGACCGTCAGCAACCACAGGCTCAGTCCCGGGAAGGCGACCAGCAAGGCGATACGCAGCAAATCGGAACACAGGAACGGCACGATCCCTTTGGCCGTTTCGCCATAGGGCACATCCCCGGCGCTGCGCTGGACGATAAACAGATTCATCCCCAGCGGCGGATGGATCAGCCCGATCTCCACCACCATCAAGGCAAGGATGCCAAACCAGATCGACTTGTCGGTTTCACTCATGCCGAAGAAATCCAGGCCCATGATCATCGGGTAGAAGATCGGAATGGTCAGCAGGATCATCGCCAGCGAGTCCATCACACAGCCCAGCAGCAGGTACAGGCCAAGGATGATGATCAGCACCAGCATCGGCGCCAGGCCACTGCCGATCACCCAGGCCGCCAGTTCGCCAGGCATCTGCGTCAGTGCCAGGCCCGAGTTGAGCAGGTCGGCGCCGAGCAGGACGAGAAAGATCATCGCTGTAGTTTCAGCGGTACCGAGCATGCTTGCGCGAAAACCGCTCCAGCGCATGCCCCCCTGGCACACCGCAAGCACACCACAGGCCGCCGCACCGATGGAGGCCGCCTCGGTGGGGTTGGCCCAGCCGCCGTAGATACCGACGATCACCACCAGGAACACACCAATGACCGGCGAAACGCTGACCAGCGCCTTGACCCGCTCGACCGGCGAAGCCTTGGGCGACACGGTCGCCTGGCTCTCATCCCGGGATACCATGATGCGCAGCACGATCATGTAACCGACGATGGCCACCACGCCAGGCACGATGGCCGCAACGAACAGCTTGGCAATCGACTCCTGGGTCAGCACGGCATAGATGATCAGCGGCACCGAGGGCGGAATCAGAATCCCCAGGGTGCCACCGGCCGCCACGGTTGCCGTGGCCAGGCGCCCGGAATAGTTGTGCCGGCGCAACTCCGGCAGTGCCACGTGGCTCATGGTCGCGGCGGTGGCCAGCGACGAGCCGCAGATCGCGCCGAAACCGGCGCAGGCACCAATCGCCGATAGCCCCATGCCGCCCTTCCAGTGGCCGATGAACGCCGCCGCGCAACGGAAAATCGCCCGCGACAAGCCTCCATGGGTGGCGAACTGCCCCATCATCACGAATAGCGGGATCACCGCCAGGTCGTAGTTGGACAGCCGCGAATAGGCCAGGGAGTTGAGGGTGAACAACAGGCTCGACAGATCACCGTCGTTGATCGCCCAGAAGCACGCCGCGCCGCCAATCAGCATGGTCACACCAATATGCACCCGCAGCAGCAACAGGCTTGTGGTGATGCCCAGGGCAATCAGCCCCAATACCAGACCGCTCATGAACGCCTCCCGGCTTTACCACAGATATCCTGCACACGCGCCAGGGCGCACAAACCCAACAGCGCCAGGCTGGGGACGATGAGCAACAACGGAATCCACAACGGGAACGACAGCAATGTGGTCGAATCGCCGAACTCGTGGCTTTCGAGCATCTGCAGCCAGGTGCGCCAGGCCAGAATCCAGGCTGCGGCGCAGCACAGCAGATGACCGATGCAATCGAGGCTGTTACGCACCCACGCGGGCAGCCAGGAGGTCAGCGCATCGACCTTGATGTGCGTACCGCGCAGTTCGCACAGCGGTAGAAACGCAGCAATGGCAATCGCCGCGCCCACCTCCACCAACTCCATATCACCCCGTACCGGCATGGAGAACAGCTTGCGCCCGATAATCGAGACGATCGACATGGCGATCAGGCCGACCAACAACACCCCGCCCGCCATGGCAAAGCCCTGGGTCACCCACAACAAGGTGCGGCGCACCCACCCGCGATGCTGCTCGGCATCAAATTCAATGGTCAGAGATTCCTGCATGGCGATTACTGCGCCAGGCCGGAGAGGCTGCGTACGTCCTGTACCAGCGCCTGACCATCCAGGCCTTTGTCATTGGCTTCCTTGATCCACTGCTGCACCGCATCAACCGATGACGCCTGCATTTCGCTATAGGCTTTGGCATCGATATTGATCAAGCCTGCGGCCGGCGTTGCGGCATAGGCAGCATCCGAGGCCTTGTCCCAGGCGGTGGCAAAACGTTCGGACAAGGCCTTGCCGCTGTTGCGCTCGATAATCGCCTGCAGGTCAGCCGGCAGGCTGTCGAACTTGCGCTGGTTCATCAGCATCGCCAGCACGGTGTAGCCAAATGCCGGCTGCCCGGTCGGGGTCACGCTGTGGTACTGGGTCACTTCGTCCAGCTTGGTTGCCGGTACCACTTCCCAGGCAGCCAGGGCACCGTCGACCACACCCTTGGAAATCGCTTCGGTCATCTGCGCCGGCGGCATGCTCACCGGCGTGGCGTCGAGGCTTTCGACGGTTTTCGCCGCAGTACGGCTCGAGGCCCGCAGCTTCAGCCCCTTGAGGTCGGCCAGCGTCTGCACAGCCTTGCCGCGGGTATGCAGGCTCATGCCACCATCACCGTGCACGACCAGCACCTTGTAGCCCTTGAAGTCGTCCTTGGCGTACTGCTGGTAGAAATCCCAGATGATCGCGTTACCCGCCTTGCCGCCGTAGGGCAGCACGAAAGGCAACTCCAGCGCCTCGACACGCGGAAACTTGCCTGCCGAATAGGCCGGCGCCGTCCAGACGATGTCGGCTACGCCATTACGCGCCATGTCGGCCAGCTTGGCCGGCGTCCCGCCCAATTGCATCGAAGGATAGAGCTGGCACTTGATGCGATCGTTGGACTCCTGACGCAGCTGCTCGCACCACGGTTCAATGATGTTGGCCTGGGCGTTTGAGGTGGATGGCAAGAAGTGAGCGACTTTGAGCGTGACCGTCTCGGCGGCCTGAGCCGACACCGAGCCCGCTATACCCAGGCACAGGGCAGCAATTGTGATTGTTTTCATGGTGTTAGCTCCGTGTTGTTGTTGTGGCCACGCTGGCGCGATAGCTGTGAGGAAGCGCAATACGTTAATAAGTTAATTTTTTCGCTGAGATTGTCAACCACTAAGCGTGCTGACTCAGGCGTGCGCGACTCATTTCAACGAGCTGAAAAAAGCGTTTTTACCGTTTAGATTCAATTATTTATCGGCTAAAAACAGCTGAAAACCCGATCAACGATCTTTTCTCAGCATGAAAAGGACTATTGTTAATAACTTAACAATATGGCTACATAAATTAGGCACGGCCCAGGACTCAACGTCGTGTCGACAGCCAACACCAATCCTAGAGACAAGAACAATGATCAGGATTCCACGCACTACCCCGGCACTCGTCTGCCTGTTCGGTACCGCCTGTGGCCTCAGCCAGGTCGCCAACGCCGATTTTTTCAGCGACACCAAGGCCAGCCTTGAAGCCCGCAACATGTACATGAACCGGGACTTCCGGCAAAGCAACGCGCCCCAGGCCAAGGCCGAAGAATGGGCGCAGGGCTTTACCGCGCGGGTTGAATCGGGGTTCACCGAAGGCACCCTTGGCTTTGGTCTGGATGCCATCGCCGAGACCGCGATCAAGCTCGACTCCAGCCGTGATCGTCGCGGCACTGGCCTGCTGGCCTTCGGCGCCGAAAGCCAGGAACCGGAAGACACCTATAGCGAACTGGGGCTGGCCGCCAAAGTAAGGCTGTCGAAAAGCGTGCTGAAAATCGGCACCTTGCAGCCTCAACTGCCGGTAGCCGCCTACAACGACACGCGCCTGCTCTCCTCCACCTATGCCGGGACCCTGCTCAACTCCCAGGAAATCGGCGGCTTGACCCTCAACGCCGGGCGTCTGGAAAAGATCAACCTGCGCGACTCGTCGAGCAACGACGAGATGAACTACAACGGTGTCGAAAGCGCCCACCTCGACCTGGCAGGCGGCAGCTACGCCCTCACCCCGGGGCTGATAGCCAGCTACTACTACGCGCAGATGGACAACATCTACCAGCAGCACTACGCCGGACTGGTGCACAGCGCTACCCTGGCCGAAGGCATCACCCTCAAGACCGACCTGCGCTACTTCGACACCGGCGAAAGCGGTGACCACAACTTCCGTAGCGCCGCCCGCGTCGATGCCGGCCGTATCGACAACCGCTTCTTCAACGGCATGCTGACCCTGGGCGTCGGCGCCCACAAATTCGGGGCTGGCTACCAGAGTCTGTCGGGCGATGGCGACTTTGCCTTCCCTGGCCTGGACCCGTATTCGGTCAACCTGGTGACCGTCAACACCTTCACCAAAGCCGGCACCGACGCCTGGCAAGCGCGCTACGACTACGACTTCGTCGCCCTCGGCGTGCCGGGGCTGACCTTCATGACCCGTTACGTCAACGGCCGCAACATCGAAACGGCGAAAGTCAGCGGTGGCAAAGAATGGGAACGTGACACCGACCTGGTTTACACCTTCCAGTCCGGCACCTTCAAAAACCTCAACATCCGCCTGCGCAACGCCACCTTCCGCTCCAGCGCCGGCCTGACCTCGGATATTGACGAAAACCGCATCATCATCGGCTACACATTGCCGTTGATGTGAGCTTGATCTACCGGTAGGAGCGGGCTTGCCCCGCGATGGCGGACGGTCAGCCGCATCGCATCGCGGGGCAAGCC
>NZ_JBWKNR010000036.1:0-3969 GCF_059415665.1 Pseudomonas sp. GW821-FHT10B02
CGAAGTTGCGAAGCGTAGAGTTGCTTGCAACTCGTAGCTCGCAATGCCCCGTAGCGACACCGGAAGGAGGGAACCCGGAGCGCAGCGTAGGGCCCCTGGTGGGGCGAGACCTTTGCTTACTTTGGGGCGTTTGCCAAAGTAAGCCGCCGTAAGGGCGGAAAGGTGAATCAGCGCCACCCTGGCAAATGGATATGCCCACAACCAGAAACGCCAATAAAAAAGGGCACCCGAAGGTGCCCTCTTTCACAGCATCACCACACTCAGTTCAGCGCAGGCTTGCTATCCCCATTGATCGGGATGCGCTTGGCCTTGGCTTCTTCCGGCACAATCCGCAGCAAGTCGATGCTGAGCAGGCCGTTGGCCAAACCAGCAGCCTTGACCTCGATATGGTCAGCCAGGCGGAACGACAACTTGAACGCCCGCTGGGCAATGCCCTGATGCAGATAGGTAACGCTTTCGGCGTTGCTGTCACGCTTGCCGCCAGTGACGGTCAACACACCTTTTTCCACTTGCAGATCAAGATCCTGCTCCTGGAAACCGGCTGCAGCAACGACGATTCGATAGTGGTCTTCGCCATGTTTTTCAACGTTGTAGGGAGGGTAGCTGCTACCCGCCTCATTACGCGCCGCGGATTCGAACAGGTCATTGAAACGGTCGAAGCCTACGGAATGACGGAACAGTGGAGCCAGAGAAAAAGCAGTAGTCATGATACATCTCCTGAAAATCAGCGAGGTTGTGTAGTAGCGCGACCCGACTTCGGCATCGCGTACTCCTTAGATAAGGACCCTCGCCTGCTTTTCAAGCAACCCTGCGAAAATTTTTTCAGGCCGCCGCACTGACCGGTATACCGATCAACTGGCCGACGCGATCGCAGTCGGTTTCCCGGCGCAACTCGGTGAACAATGCCACGGCTTCAGGATAAGTGCGGGTCAGCATCGCCACCCATTGTTTCAAGCGTCCCGGCGCCTGACGCGGGGTCATCTGCGCCCGGGCCTGGCCCCAGAAGTCCTGGATCAGCGGCAGCAGGCTCTGCCAGTCCATCGGCACGAACGCTACGCCATCGCGCTCCGCGGCAATCTGCCGGGCCAGGTCCGGACGTGATACCAGCCCGCGGCCGAGCATGATGTCCTCGACGCCACTGACTTCACGGCAGCGCCGCCAGTCATCCAGGGTCCAGACCTCACCATTGGCGTACACCGGCACCTTGACCACATCCTGCACCTTCGCCACCCACTCCCAATGGGCCGGCGGCTTGTAGCCATCAACCTTGGTCCGCGCATGTACCACCAACTGCTCGGCACCGCCCTCGGCCAAGGCCAACGCACAGTCCAGGGCACCGTCGGGGCTGTCGAAGCCCAGGCGCATCTTGGCGGTCACCGGAATATGCGCAGGCACGGCGCGGCGCACCTCACGAAGGATGGCGTGAAGCAGTTCCGGCTCCTTGAGCAGCACTGCCCCGCCTCGGGACTTGTTCACGGTCTTGGCCGGGCAACCGAAGTTCAGGTCGATCACCGGCGCGCCCAGCTCGCAGGCCAGCACTGCGTTTTCTGCCAGGCACACGGGATCGGAACCGAGCAGTTGCACGCGCAAAGGCACCCCAGCCGCAGTTTGCGCGCCCTGGCTCAACTCAGGTGCCAGCTTGTCGAAGGTAGCCGCAGGCAACAACCGGTCGCAGACGCGAATGAACTCGGTGACACACCAGTCGATGCCGCCCACCTGGGTCAGTACGTCACGAAGGATGTTGTCGACCAGCCCCTCCATCGGGGCCAGGGCAATTTGCATGGGTTGCATCTCGAGCGAAAAAGGCCGGCAGTCTAGCAAAATCCGCGGACTACAGTGTTCCGGCCATCAGCGCCGGCCCATAGCCGTCGATAAATTCGCTCGGCATGCGCTTGGGCCGCCCTGTGGATAACTCGATGCAGACGAAGGTGGTTTGCGCACGCAGCAACGTAGTGCCATCACTGGGCCGCACCAACTGGAAGCGCCGGGTCATCTTCAGGCGCTGATCCCAGTCGACGATCCAGGTCGCCAACTGCAACTCGTCGTCTTCATAGGCGGCCGCCAGGTAGTCGATCTCATGACGCACCACGGCCATCGCCCGGTCCAGGCGCCGGTACTCGGCCAGGTCCAGCCCCAGACGCTGGGAATGGCGCCAGGCACAGCGCTCCAGCCAGGTGACGTAGACCGCATTATTGGCGTGGCCGAGGCCATCGATATCGTCGGCAGCGACGCGCAGATCAATCGTGAACGGTGTTGCCAGATCCCAACTCATGCCCGCTCCAGGTCTGTGATGAACGGGCAGAGTGTAACGGATGCTCAGGCCGATTGCCGCGCCGGTACAAGACGACGCGTCAGCAGTGCCATGACGCCGTCGATCAATTTTGGATCGGACAGTACGCGCTGATGACCGCCATCGGGCAGCATCAACAGGCGACTGTCGAACCAGGCCCGATGAATCGCCTGAGCCTCGCTGGCCGGTACCAGACTATCGTCTTCGGCGTGGGCGATCAGCGCCGGGATTTCCAGTTGATAGCCGCCGACATCCAGGCGTCCGATCGGAATACCGACATCCCGTTCGATCTGGCGCACAAAAGCCGCCCGCGCACGGGTCGGCATGCCCAGGTGGTTGGCGAAACGACGCAACACCCCCAGCAACTGCGCCGGCGCAGCAACACTCACCGCCGCCTCAGCACGCAACCCCCACTGCAGGGCGAGCATGACACTGGAGCCACCCATGGAATGACCGATGACCGCATGCAACGGCGGCAATTCGGCGGCGGCTTCAAGCAGCGCCCGGGCGAACAGCACGACATGCGCCTGATTACCCGGCGAATGACCATGGGCCGGCCCTTCCAGGGCCACGGCGGTGTAGCCGGACTGCACCAGGGTATCGATCAGGTGTGCGAACTGGGTCGGACGCCCTTCCCAACCGTGCATCAACAAGACCGTCGGCCCCTGCCCCCAGCGCAGCGCCGACAAACCGAAGCGCAACGTTATGCGCTCGGCGCGGGCCAGCAGCGGCAATTCCCACTCACGCGGCGGCAGGTTGCGCGGGGTCATGAAGGCACGGCGCATCTTGCCCGCAACATGTTCTGGCGCCAGCCGTCCGAGGGTGCCGTTGACGCTACGAATCCAGCTCAAGGTATTCATCGCTTCGCTCCGGTGGGTGTCGCTCGATCAGACCACCGCCGATTTGGCGGCACGCAGGATACGGTCAGACAGCTCGTCTGTGCCTAGCGCACGGGCCAAGGCCAGACCACCGACCATCAACGCCAGGTCGGCGAGGACCTTGTCGGCCTCTTCAGGGCTGTCAGCAAGATTGGCCATCATCAATTCAATGTGTTCGCCCAACACCTGACGGAAGGTATCCGGCAGCCGCGCCATCTCACCCAGGGAGTTGGGCAGCGGGCAGGCACGCTCGGTGGCATCACGGTGCTTGCGCGACAAGTAGAAAGCGGCAACCAGGGCACGTCGCTCCTGGCCGCTCATGTTCGGATCGACCTCGGCAAGCAACGCCCGACGCTCGGCGAGCAGCTGGCTGAAGGCCTCGAGCATCAGCGCATCCTTGCTGTCGAAGTGCGCGTAGAAGCCCCCTACCGTAAGCCCGGCAGCACCCATAACCTGGTTGACGCTGGGTTCGGCCGGACCGTGCTGGATCAGTGCGCTGCAGGCGGCATCAAGAATCCGTTCACGGGTTTTCGCCTTTTTGTCGTTCATGACTTGCCTCCGAATATTATGAGTGGAATATTATTCTCATAATATTTTTCTGCAAGCACTTTCCCCTGCCGCTTGTCGCACAGAGGAAGAAGAAGGGAGAGGAGAACTTTTTTCGAGACAAAAACAAAAGGCTCATTCAATAATCGAATGAGCCTTGAAATCCCACAAAGTGGGTAAAATGGCGTCCCCTAGGGGACTCGAACCCCTGTTACCGCCGTGAAAGGGCGGTGTCCTAGGCCACTAGACGAAGGG
>NZ_JBWKNR010000037.1:0-1230 GCF_059415665.1 Pseudomonas sp. GW821-FHT10B02
GAAGGTGCCGGAGCGAAGGGACCCGGAGCGTAGCGTAGGGCCGGATGCAGGAGCGAGCGGTTTTGCTGGAACTGTCCCTTGGCAGCGGACGCCAAGAAGCTGGGTGTTAAGGCTTCTGCTTCAAGCCCTTTGCATAAGCATTCGGTGAACGATAGCCCAACGCCGAATGCAGCCGACTGCTGTTGTAGAAACCATGGATGTAGCTCGCGATTGCCCCATAAGCTAGCCTCTTGCTCTGATAGACCCCACTTGCTTCTTCCTTCTTAAGCGTAGCGAAAAAGCTTTCAGCGACGGCATTGTCCCAGCAGTTTCCTTTGCGGCTCATGCTCTGCGTAAAGCCTTTTTCGGCCAATGCTTGGCGAAATTTGCTGCTCGTATATTGGCGTCCCTGGTCGGAATGGAACACAACCCCAGAAGACCCCAAACTGGCGTTCCAAGCGTTGATAAATGCGCGCTCAACCAAATCATCCGGCATCCTGTCCGCCAAGCTGTAGCCCAGCACCTGGCGGGTCTGGATGCTTAAGACCACCGCCAGGTACAGCCAGCCTTCTCGAGTTGAAATGTAGGTGATGTCGCTCACCCAGGCTGGATTGGCGCTCTGTACCGAGAACTGACGGTCAAGCACATTGCTTGCGACAGGCTGGAAGTGGCGACTGTCCGTGGTCTGCGGCCTGAAGCGAGCCTTGGGCTTGCCATGAATCCCTTCCTCCTGCATCAGCCGCGTTACCCGCTTGTGGCCAACTCGATGAGGCATCTGGCGCAATGCTTCGACCAGCCGTGGCCGCCCGTAGGTGCTTCGACTGGCCGCATGGATCCTGCGCAGATCAATGCGAATCTGTTTGTCTGGATCCGGGCGAACCGGGCGGTTTAGGTAATCGTAAAATCCTGAAGCTGACACGCCCAACACCTGGCACAACAAACGTACCGGGAACTGAGCCCGCTCTTTAGCGACGAAGGCGTATCTCACCTGGACTCTTTGGCAAAGAATACCGCCGCCTTTTTTAGGATTTCACGCTCCATTTTGAGTTCAGCATTCTCGGCCCGTAATCGCGCCAGCTCGCTGCTCTCTTTGGTTACAGGTTGACGCTCTGGTGAACTCAACGGAAGACCTTTGCGTGACGCATCGACCCAGTTATCCAGCGTCTTAACAGACATCTCTAGCTGACGAGCGGCTTCGGTTCTGCCGACCGTTTCAGCCAGTGCAACAGCTTGGGCCTTGAATTCGTCGGT
>NZ_JBWKNR010000038.1:0-719 GCF_059415665.1 Pseudomonas sp. GW821-FHT10B02
CAAATCGAGGTGGTCGCGACCGATACCGATGGCAGCACCGGCAGCGCCACCATCGATATCAATATCGTCGACGACGCGCCCAAGGCGTACGACGACAGCAACACCACTACCGCCACGGAAGCTCAACTGACCCTGACCGGCAACGTGCTGAGCAACGATGTGCAAGGCGCCGACCGCATCGCCAGCGGCCCGATCACCCCGCAAACCATCACCGGTACCTACGGCACCCTGGTGCTGGCCGCCGATGGTTCCTACACCTACACGCTGAACGCCAACGACCCGGACTTCGTCAATCTGAAAGGCGGTGGCACGGGTGTCGAAAACTTCACCTACACCCTCAAGGACGCCGACGGCGACAGCAGCACGGCGACCTTGAAGATCGATGTCAGTAACCTCAACGACCCGGTAGAGATCCACGGCCTGGACCTGTGCGGCGGCGAGTTGACTTTCTACGAGAAAAACCTCAGCGACGGCAGCAGCCCGGACCAGTGGGCGCTGACCAAGGGCGGCACCTTTACCGTGGTCGCCCCGGACGGCTTGCAAACCCTGACCATCGGTGGCCTCACTTTGGTCAGTGGCGGAGTGGTCAGCGCATTGCCGCTGACCGGCACCACGCCGCTGGGCAACTCGATGACCATCCACAGCTACGACCCGAGCACCGGGGTAATCGTCGGCACGTTCACCTTGCTGGACAATGAAAGCCACACCAGCGGCAACAC
>NZ_JBWKNR010000039.1:0-693 GCF_059415665.1 Pseudomonas sp. GW821-FHT10B02
GGCGATCATCGCCGAGCCGACGGCGGCGATTGCCGATCTGCCGATGCTGGCTGTCGAGGAACGTACGCAGTTGCTTGAAGGCTGGAATGCCACTGCACGCGCGTATCCACTGCAGCAGTCGGTGCAGGCGCTGATCGAGCAGCAAGTGGAACGGGCGCCGCAAGCCACCGCCTTGCTGTTCGGCGGGCAGCAGTTGAGCTATGCCGAACTCAACGCCCAGGCCAACCGCCTGGCTCATCGCCTGATTGAAATCGGCGTGGGCCCGGATGTGCTGGTCGGTATTGCCGCCGAACGCAGCCTGGAGATGGTCGTTGGCCTGCTGGCGGTACTCAAGGCCGGTGGCGCTTATGTGCCGCTCGATCCGGAATATCCGCAAGACCGCTTGAGCTACATGATCGAAGACAGTGGCATCCACTTGCTGCTGACTCAGCAACATCTGCATGAGCAGCTGCCGGTTCCGGCCTCGGTCGAAGTCCTGCTGCTGGAGCAAGACCTGAGCAGCTACCCGACGCACAACCCCGAAGTGGCCATGGCCGAGGAAAACCTCGCCTACGTGATCTACACCTCGGGTTCCACCGGTAAGCCGAAAGGTGCGGGTAACCGCCATTCGGCGCTGACCAACCGCCTGTGCTGGATGCAGGAAGCTTATGCGCTGGACGCCAGCGACACCGTGCTGCAGAAAACCCCGTTCAG